>JAJPJO010000095.1 GCA_021324135.1 Pseudomonadota bacterium | reverse complement strand
GGCGACGATGCGGGGGTGGTTGGCGACGATGCGGGGGTGGTTGGCGACGATGACGGACTGGTTGGCGACGATGCCGGGCTGGTTGGCGATGCCGTCTTGTTTATTTCGAGCTGAGCGGCGCCTGGCAGGCTCTGCCACAGCCAGGCGGACACTACGACAATTAGAATTCGTTTTCTCATAGAACATTTATTATGGCAAAGGAAGACGATCATCGGATAGAATACCGGAGTTCATTTCACAGGAGCACATGTCTGTGCGGAAGACAAGTAATTCCGCGCTCTCGGCGATGAGCGAACGCAAGAAAACTGCCGGGACGGGAGCCATTAATGAAGACGAGCCGTTGGAGCTTGCCTCCAATATTGAGTTAACCCAGAGTCTGACTGCTTTCCGTGAGTGGCGGCGACGTGCGGTGGATAAAGCTGGTGCCGTGAAAGTCGGTCTTGTGCCGACAATGGGCGCCCTGCATGCCGGGCACATGTCATTGATTGAACAAGCGAAGAAAGATTGTGATATTGTCGTCGTCTCGATCTTTGTTAATCCACTGCAGTTCGGTCCCAACGAAGATTACACGCGTTATCCGCGCACTCTGTCCACCGACATGAAAATGTTGAGCGATGCAGGCGTCCATTGCGTGTTCAACCCGAGCGTGGAAGAGCTTTACGGGCAAGGCGCCGGTACCGACGCGACTACCGTGGTGGTGCCGCCGCGGTTTCTGATTGAAAGGTTGTGCGGCGAATTCCGCCCTGGTCACTTCGAAGGTGTAGCGACGGTTGTATGCAAACTATGCAATGTCGTGCGTCCCGACTATGCTTATTTTGGTGAGAAGGACTACCAGCAATTGCAAGTCGTGCAGCGGCTCGTGAGCGATTTGAATCTTAACCTCGAGATCAGGCCGGTTCCGATTGTGCGAGAGCACGACGGTCTGGCGCTCAGTTCGCGCAATGCTTATCTCTCTAAAGAAGAGCGGGCCAAGGCACCGTTGATTTATCAAACGCTTTTGCAAGTCAAGAAACACATCTTCGCCGAAAATGTTCCGGTCGAGCAAGCCCTGGCGGAGGGCAGGAAGCGCCTGGGTGCTGAGGGTTTTGAAGTTCAATACTTACAGGCATGTGATGCGGAAACGCTCGCCTTTCTCGATACAAGAAAAATCCCCATGGTGATTCTTACCGCCGCCAAGCTTGGCGCCGTCAGGCTGATCGACAACATCATCATTCGCGATTAGTGCAAGCCATCGAAATTGTGCTGTCAACTGAGGCCTTGCTGTCAGCAGCAGCGCCCCTCTCGCTATGGGATTAGAACTTCAGCTGCCGCTGGAGCGAACGTCCTACGCGTGCCAGTTTTGAATGACTCTCGCTTACAAACAATTCGGACACCGTGCCGCTCAGTGTTTTTGGATCCTTGAGAAACGTGCGAGCAAAATCACCTTGCTCGATGCGACTGAGAATTCGTCTCAAGTGGTGTTTTGTGCGCTCGTCCACAATTTCCGGACCACTAAGGGCAGATCCGAATTTAGCCGTATTCGAGATCGCCAGCCGCATTCCGTCGATACCGCGCTCGAACAAAAGGTCGGCAATCAGTTTGACTTCCTTCAGGCAAGAGATATATGCAAGCTCCGGTTGGTAGCCGGATTCGACCAGCGTATCAAAGCTGGCTTTGATCAGTTCGGGCAGTCCGCCGCACAAGACGGCTTGTTCGCAAAACAGGTCGATTACCGTTTCTTCCTTAAAAGTGGTTTCGATGGCACCGGATTTGGTGCAGCCCAGGGCTTTAGCGTAAGCCAGGCACTTTTCAAACGCCCTGCCGGTGCCGTCTTGTTCCACCGCAACAAGAGCCGGCAAGCCTTTGCCTTCTAAATAAAGATTACGCAATTGATGGCCTGGGCCGGTTGGTGCCACAAGGATAATGTCAGCGTCGCTGGGCAGATGGACCGTTTTATGATGGATGGCAAAACCGTGCGCAAAAACAAATGTTCGATGAGATGTCAAGTAAGGTTGTATTTCATTTTCGTAAACTTCCTTGATGCTTTCATCTGGAACCAGGATGGCTAGGACATCGCAATTTGCGGCCACTTCTTCAATTGACTTTTTTGAAAAACCATCTCTAACTGCTATTGCAGCAGAACGGCTGTTGTCGCGCGTGCCGACGCGCACCGAAAGCCCGCTGTCACGCAGGTTCAGCGCTTGTGCTCGTCCTTGATTTCCATAGCCGATGACGCCGATGACTGATGATTCGAGATCGGAAAGTGTTGTTTCAGCGTCGTAATATATTTTTGCCATATGCGATGTAAATCCACTGTTTATGCTGTCTCTGCCATTTAAGAATTCGATCTTCACGAGCCGTAAGATTTAATTCTGTTTTGTTACGCTCGAAAATATATTCCTTTTTTGTTCCGATGTAACGGTCTTACATATAGTATTGGCGCCATTTTGAAGATGCGCATTACAGTAAAGGTTAAACCTTCCCTATAGGTCTTGTCTTCCGTTTGCAACCTGTCTATCCTGTTCATGTGCGGTGCCACCTTAGTACATGGTGCGGAGTCGAAGAGCTTTGCGCAGTGTGGCACTTCCGTTCTCCCCTGGAGGCGTTGCATGCTTTTATCAGGTCCAGTTCAAAATAGTATCGCATTTGGTGTTGGGCAGCAGCTCTCAGCCAGCAATTCCGTGGCTGAAATCTGCATTATCGGTGATGGCGCCGAAGGCCTCGCCCTTGCCAATATTGCTGCGGCACACGGCGTTCTCATCTATGCTGATGGCAACGTGTGCGCGTATCCGAGCCTCGAGGAGCTGCAAGTGCGCGACTATGAAGTGCGCGAGCGCGGCGCTCAAGTCGGCTCGGCCAGAGGCAAGACGCGAATTGATCTGAGAAACGTCGATCGAATTGACGATTTACAGAACGCTGATGGATTTGTCATTGCCGCCAGCAGCACTAAATACGGTGCGCTGATCGAAAAAATCGCACCGGCTCTGCGGGATGGACAAACTATCTGTCTTACTAATGCACCACTTGGAGCGGCACTTGAATTCAAGCACCTGCTCAGAAAGAACAATATAAAACGGCAATTGAATTTGATTGAAGTCGGGAGAATTTTTGACAATGCCCGGGTTGAATCGGGCGTTCTCCTCATATCCGGATTGCGCAGTCGCGTCAGTCTTTGCGGGCTCGAGCGCAATGAGACGCGCCGCGGACTGCCTGTAGCCACTGCGGTTGCCGGTACCATCGTTCCATTCTCCAATGTTATCGAGCGGGGATTGGCTGATGCCGAGCGCATTTTGAGACCTGCAATACTGTTGTCGGCATTACTGACCGGCGAGGCGCAGCTGAGCTTGTCTCCCGCCACAATACGGATTCTCAAGGCGATTGATAAAGAGATTCAAGGCCTTTCCAAGGCTTTCAAATGCGTGGTTCCGTCCTTCACGCGCAGCCTGGCGGATTTTTCGCTCAGCGAAGGCAGTGCACTCAGGCACAAGCCGGTTTCATTAGAGGCGGCGGTGAAAGCGCTTGGTCGCGGCCTTCTTGGTTTAGGCGACAAGACGATAGGCAACCCGAGCGAAGACAAGAATGCTGCGTATCTGAATCACTATCGTACGCTTCTGAGCCAGGACATATGCGAATCTCTGACACTGATTGCCGACATGGGGGTGCTGAGCCGCTCACCAGTCGGGGTTGTTTCAAGCATTATCGAGATGGCATCGGTCGTTTTGGACGACGAGCTCAGCAAGCGGGGCAGGAATATATCTCGCCTGGGGCTGGTCGGTTTCGATACTGATGAAATTGTCGAAATTGTAAACGCCTAGTTTCCCCGTCAGATGCTTTGCTTCGAGGCTCAGGCTCGGCAACTTGCTTAATATATTGCGCGCTTAGCAGCGCTCGGTTGTCAATTGCTGGATGTCAATAACCCGTGGTGGCGTATTTGGTGCGGATTGAGGCTGTTCCACTCTCTTCGTTCGCCTATAAATAGAGAATTGATCTCGTTTTCAAGTACTTGAATAGGCTCAGGTCTTATCACTAGCTTTAAGCCGCTACATTTTTATTTACAAAAAAATTGGATCTACCGCTAAGAGTTTAGGTCAGTTTTGCCTTTTGAGCGCGCCCGATCGTCATCACTAGTGACGTGTCGGAGTGTACTCATTCGGCATGGCTGTCTTGCTTGCGGTCGCACCAAGCTTGATGCGGCTTTTCTCCTGACGCGAGAGTACTCGCGATCACACGAAACATAGGCGCTCGCTCGAGTGCAAGTTTCGGGAAGTGGGAGACCCGAGATGGCTAACCATAAATTCGAATCGATGAACGTACCCGAGATGCTCGGGGTTACTCCTATTGCTCTTGTCACGGACGAGGAAATCTGGAATCGTCTCGTGACTCCGCAGGTCAAGGCTTTCCTCGGCGAGATTCAGTCTCACAAAATCACCGTGCGTGAAACCACCGATGGTGACTTCGGCGGTGATGAAGTGAGCAATCTGAACGACCATCGCCTCTACGGTGGGCAGAAGGGTTATGTGCGTTTCCCGTACATCAACGCCTTCTACCGCACCACCAATGGTGCGCTGGTCATCAAGCGCGACGGCGTCAAGTTCAAGGTGCTCGCCTGGGTCGGTAACATCGACAAAGGCGAAGGCGACTTGATCTTCAAGGTGGCGCTCCGCGACCGTCGTTACGATGGGACGAAGCGGGCCAACGACACGGCTCTGCTGGACTTCCCGTACGACGATCCGAAGTTCAACCACCCGAAGATGATCGAGGGCATGGTGGAAAACGCCAGCACAGTGGAGCTGTCCGTTTACACCTTCATGCCCGGCTCGCGGATCGTCGAGGCTTGCGGTGACAAGGCGCTGGATGCCTTCGTGCGCAGTCCCTACGAGTACGTGGGACGGCCGAAGTATTTCCTGCGCCAGTTCAAGAAGGCGTGGAAATCGAAGCGCGCCCCAGGTCAGGTCGGCAATCCAATCCCGGACGTGTCCAGGATCGTTGCCGGAGTGACCGAGGCGTTTGCCCGGGAACGCGGCTATGACTACATGGAAAACGCTTGCAGTCACTACCATGTGGCCAAATGGGCTGAAAGCCTCGGCTATCGATACTCGGAGAAGCGCTGCGCCGAAGCACTCAGCCAGTTCGCTGAGGGTCTCAAGCGCATCAAGGCTGCCGGTATCAAGCTGACCCGTCCGCAGGAGTCCTGGGTTGTCGCCATTCAGAGCTTGCCGCGCGAATTCATTCCCAAGGAATTCGACATGGCAGGACCTGTCTGGCCGCAGAACAACATCGACCAGGCGAACCTCTGGGTGTGGAAACCGCTCTCGGAACGCGCCCTGGCTGTTCATCCACTGCCGGTCAAGACGAAGGCTCCCGAGGCTCCGACCAAAGAAGCTGAGAAGGCGACAAATCCCGCCAAGTAAGCGGAGCGGCGTAAAGTGTCAGTCTTGGCTTCAACGACTCGCACCTACAAGCCGCCTCGCGCCCTCGTGTGGCAGGTTCTTTCCTCACCGGAAGAGCCTGCCCGCGAGGTTTTTTCTTTGGTGAGGAAAACGACAAAGGGTAGTAGATACTTCGGGACCCAAGCCATGGGCAAACAGTTTCTACTATCCCGATGTGCTTGTGTCTTGCAAGCGTTTGCTGAGCAGACGGCTTTTACGGCGCTGCATCTTACGTCCATTCGAGATGCCACTGAATGTGGTGGCGACCCGCGTGCCGTTCGGGCGGTCAGAATCTACTACATCGCTACCGAATCTTTAGCCGCTTGATCCTTTGCTGCGCCTTTCTTATCCGCGGGCGCTTCGTCCGGAACCGCGTCGTAGCGCACTGCAATGATCGTCACATTGTCCGGCGCACCGCCATCGAGGGTTGCTTGCAAAAGCTTCTTGCAAACTTGATTGGGCGTCTTGCAGTTGCTGATAATTTCATAGAGGTTTTCATCATGAACCACGGCTGAGAGTCCGTCGCTGGATAAAATCAGCCAGTCGCCAGGCAGAATTTCCGCCGGCGTTTTGTCGATCTCGACTTTGCTCTTGTGACCGACGCAGCGTGTCAGGTAATGACGGAAGGGGCTGTTTCGGAGCTGCTCTTCGCTCATCTTGCCTTGCAAAACCATTTCCATGACCACGGAGTGGTCCTGGGTCAAAACAATCGTTTTTCCATCCCGAACCAAGTAAGCCCGCGAATCGCCCACATGAGCGATTTGAACCCGCCCATCCGGACAATGAATCGCCGCCACTATCGTCGTTCCCATGTCCTTAACGGCGGGATCAGCCGCCGCCGCCTGGAAAACTTCTTCGTTGGCGTTTGAGACTGCTTCAATCAGCCATTTTTGAATAAGAGCCTGGTCGCAGTCGTCCGGGCGTTTTGCCTTCCACAGCTTCTCCACTGCCGCAATAGCGAGCCCGCTGGCTTTGCTTCCACCCTTCATGCCGCCCATGCCGTCAGCTACGACCAGCAGCCGTTTGTCTGGGCTGACGTAGAAGCTGTCCTGGTTTTCAGTGCGCTTGATGCCTGGATCAGTGACGGAGGCGACCTGCCACGTAACTTTTGTCATCGGTTCCTCCGAAGCTCGAATTCCTGGTTGCCGGTTTTGGTGGTTTGTAGGTAATGAGGTTATACCCGAGGAAAATTCGATCTTTCACCTTGTTTTGACATTTCATGGAAAATTTGTCGCAAATGTCTTATTGACAAGGTGCGCCAGGCTTCAACGCATGGCGTTTTGCTTTATTGTCGCAGGCATCGCGGAGCAGTGAAAGAGCCGAGGCTGTCAGCAAAGCTGCTCCAACGCTGAGTGCTTTCTCGTCAACGTCGAAACTGGAGGTGTGGAGCATTCTCTGGTCGCCCTCGATTGCAGCGCCCAGATAGATAAAGCAAGAGGGAACTTGCTCGGACATGAAGCTGAAGTCCTCCGCGCCCATATGCATTGAGGCTTCCTCGATCGACTCTTCCCCGAGCATCTGCCTCGCAACCGCATCAACTGCGGCGACTACAAACTGATCGTTTACCACCGCCGGGTTCTCACTGATGTAGCGAAGCTCGTAAGAACCGCCGAGCGCTTCGGCTATGCGACAGGCGTTCTCTATTTCCCGGCGCAGAACCGGCTGGGTCTGCTTGTGGAAGTAACGCACGGTGCCGGTCATCTCGACGGCCTCGGCAATTATATTTGGGGCGAAGGTCGTGCTGCGCATGCCGCCTATCGTTATGACAGCAGGTTCGAGCGCGGATATGCGCCGTGACACCACAAGTTGTATCGCCTGAACCACCTGTGCTGCAATCGCGATTGCGTCCACGCCGAGATGCGGCCAGGCGCCGTGCGAACCTTTGCCTTGAATCTTTAGATCGAACTTGTCGGCGGCCGCCAGAACCGGACCGGAGCGCAGGGCAATTTTTCCAGCGGCAATCTCGGGAAATACATGCAGCGCAACCACGCTTGCAATGCCGTCCAACGCTCCATCTCTGAGCATCAAACCGGCCCCGCTTATGCCATCGCTATTGGTGGCTTCCTCAGCCGGCTGAAAAATAATCCTGATGCGTCCGTTCGCCGGCGGCTGGTCGGCAAGCAGTCTGGCGGCGCCAAGAGCGCAGGCGGTGTGCACGTCATGGCCGCATGCATGCATCACCTTTTCGTTTTTCGAACAATAGGGAACATCGTTGCTTTCCTGAATCGGCAGCGCATCCATGTCCGCCCGTATCGCGATGGCCTCTGCTCCTTCGCCAATATCAACGATCACGCCTGTTTGTCCGACACCGGATTTTGGCGCCAGACCGAAGCTCTTCAATTTCTCTGCAACGTATGCAGCTGTTCGTGTTTCCTTGAAGCTGAGCTCCGGGTTGGCGTGGATATGGCGGCGGTAGCCGATGATCTCCGGCTCGATCAGGCGGGCGCGCTCGAGGAGCTCAGTTGGAGAGGACTCAATCATTGTGCTCATGCGTTTTCCCTGAAGAACGTGATGTGCTCGCCAATATCAGGAGCA
The DNA here is from genome assembly GCA_021324135.1 of Pseudomonadota bacterium. Taxonomy (GTDB): domain Bacteria; phylum Cyanobacteriota; class Vampirovibrionia; order Obscuribacterales; family Obscuribacteraceae; genus JAJPJO01. The sequence continues at coordinate 3,405 of JAJPJO010000095.1, read as the reverse complement.
CAAGCTGGTGGAACGGGAAAAGTATTCTATAACGCTTAAGATTGGATTGTCACCCCATCGGAAGTCTTATGTCGATGAGCCGAAAGCGGCTGATCGTCCGGGTTGGCGGCGCGGGTGAGGAAAAACAGACTGTAAGTCTTTATCAACGGCTCGCTTGGCATCGAGGTTTTAAAACGTTTAGTCTGCATGCAGATCGCTTTTTCCTTTTCTTCAAGGATGCATTGAAAACCGCACGAACTCAACAGTTTTGAATTCCCAGAATTAGTTGAGCACCGATTGGTTCGGTGTGTGCGTTAAGGTGCATGGACGCTCAGACCTCAAGGCTCGCTCGCAAAGGTAGGACTTTCCGGCTATAGGCGCGGGAAGGCTTTCACCTGTAGCTAACGAGTTGATGCCTGTGCGTCCAAGAGCGGTCTGGTTAGCGGGTCTGACTCCATCATCCTTGGGGGGTGAGGGATGCGGACCCTGTCTCCAAAACGAACTGGAGCGAACGATGCTGAAGACCCAATCGACCATCCGCATGGGTATGATCCTGATCGCCTGTCTGGCTGGCGCTGCCCTCATGAGCGGCTGCGGCCCCGCCAAGAACGCGCCCAAGAGCAAGAGCTGCGCCGTGACGGCGGCCCCGGCCGCGTCCCCGTCCCCGACCGCGACCGGCGGTGGCTGCTGCGAGCAGAAGGGGAGCTGCTGCGACGACGGGAAGGGCTGCTGCACGGACGACAAGGCCTGTGCGACGGCCTGCGCCAAGGGCGGCAAGTGCAAGGACTGCGGCAAGAACGGCAACTGCTGTGACGACTGCGCGAAGAACGGCAAGTGCTGCGGCTCCTGCGGCAACAACGGCAAGTGCTGTCAGGCCTGCAACGGCAGCGGGAAGTGCACCTGCACGACCTGCAAGTGCTGCGGCCACTGCAAGCACTAAGCGCGACGACCGGCCGCGGGCAAATGTCCTGGGTCGCTGACTAGCTGAACTGTTCGCCTCCAGCCATGGAGTGCCGCTCAACTTCGTGGCTGGAGCGAATGGATCAGGCTGTGCATCGGCTCAGTGCGCTTGCTTGATGTGAGGTGGTGGTACACGCTTTGCGGCGCGTCCCGCCACCTCATGTCACCATTCAGCGACGAATCGTTTGAAGTGTAAAAAGGTCTTTGGAGCCATGCTACTGAATACGGTGCATACGTAAGCATATAGTATGAAGAGGCGAACAGTATAAAGCTCGATAGCTGTTGGGTTTTTATATATGAAAAACGATAGTAGCGGTGTGGGAAAAAGCAATGCCATGGATCGATCCGGATCAGAAAGTTTGTGTCGGGAGCGCTTCGGGAATTGAGGCCCGGCGCAAGAGACAGATACTGACTGCTTCGGTTCAAACATGGCATTGCTCGACGTGCATTACCTTTGTTCGTCGGTCCTCTTCTCGTGGCGATCGGCATCGTCTGACGAGCGCGGCTTGTTCAACTCTTCCAGGGCTTTCTGCCACTGATGCATGCCATAGCTGCAGATTGCAGTTACGAACAGCCAGCAGAGGATCAGGTTGCCCAGCAGATTGGGGTCTTCTTTTGCCTGCCCCATAAGGACCGGAACTGTGCTCATCAAGTCGTAGATCGCCGTTATGAACGTGGAGAACAACGCACCGATGAACAGCGAGAGAGCAAGATTCGGTTTCATAGAAGCCTCGTGCGTGATAGGGCGCTGCTCATTGCTCGAGCGGCGGCCGTGAAGCAGTCGAGCATGATTGCGCAACTGCTTGGATCAAAAGGAAAGTATTTTTGGATGAAACGGAAAGTCTTTTGGATGAAACGCCAAGATCGAATCGCAAGACCGCAACCATGCCGTGTGAGCGTTCACAATTGAGAACGAGCAACAACACGCAGGACAGCTGTCAGCGCGAAGAGGGTTTATTCGATGTTGTATTTGAGACTCTTGGCGAAGAAGTTGCGATCAGTTCTAAATGAAAAACGCACAATATCCTAATCAGGACATGGCGGTGATTCAAGAGCGCCGATGAGCAGTCGTGGGGCTCAGGGTGTAATTATTCTCCCCAATGTCGCGCCCATGGCAATTGGCTCATCAATATCAAAATTGGCGTGCCGGCGCTAACCTTCTAAATTGCGGGCTGTAAGCAGGAGGCGTGGTTGCAAAGTACGTACTTCTCTTTTCAACCGGAGGGTCCCAACTTTTGTTATCAGTCGTTAATAATCGGCTTCGTCTGCGCTTTTGGGGAACTTTCAGAGCGATCAAATTGTCACCATATACGGCATCGCGGTGTCACCGATGGTGCTGGCTGTTTTAGCATTGCGTTAAAAAATGCCCATAGCGAAAACCTTGTGGTATTCTTGCGTTTGTACGAATCAGGTGTGGCTAGCTAGAAGGAGCAGTACATGAAAAGAACACCCATCACACTCGCCCTCGCAGGTGTTCTGTTGTTAGGTCCGGTTGGATCGACAATGGCTCAAACATACAACGGGCAGCCTCTTCAGGGGCGCGTGACCTATGTGCCGACTGGTACCGTAATTGATGCCACTCTCACGAGTGCTATTGATAGTTCAGTGGCAAAACCCGGCGATATTTTTAACGCCAGCCTTTACGCGCCCATGTATCTGGGCAGTGATATGGTCCTTCCTCCGAATACTCGTTTGGAAGGACAAGTGGTTAGCGTGGACAAAGGTGGATTAGCTGGTAAAAACGGCGTGATGAGTCTGCGGTTGACGACCGCCATCACACCCGATGGAGTCCGCTATCCGCTTTCGGCGATCATCACAGCCGATCAAGGCGACAACAAAGTGGTCGAGGAGAAAGGCAATCTCAAAGGTCGCACGACCAAATCAACTGTAGCTCACGGCGTTGCTCGCACTGCAGCATGGACCGCCGGCGGAACACTTCTGGGCATTTGCTTCGCCCCGATAGTCGCCGGTTCGGTAGGAGCGGGTGCAATTGCTGGTGTCGCCACTGGTGGCGCCGTCGGACTGGGCAGCAACCTATGGCGCAGGGGCAAGGATGTGAAAATCCCCAGCCAAACTCGCGTCAAGTTCGCCCTCGATCAGCCGATGGCAATCTCGAACGACATGGCTGCCAATCCAAACGCAGCGATTCGCTAGAGCAAGCCGATCAAGCGAGCAATGTATCGAGAAGCCGGGCGAGGAAGCGTCCGGTTTCTTTGTCGAGGAGAAAAGAGGCGCACCGCGGGCGGTACTGTATATGGTGCACACCGGCCAAAATTTTTTAGTGGGCTGGGGCCGATAGCGAGGTGAAAAACTGCAGTATTGCGCAGTCTTTCACGCTCGTTATCAACCTGCTAGGATCAATTGAGGTTTCTAGCGCCCGCGAATCGGAACTCGCGAGCTCGCTTTCAGGACCGCTTTGCACTGAGCGGGCATCTTGCTCAGCGGGAAAGGTGGATTGACTTCCAG
>JAJPJO010000443.1 GCA_021324135.1 Pseudomonadota bacterium | reverse complement strand
TGACGATGTGCAGCGGCGTTTCTTCTGTAGACATGATTTTTACAATGGTGGCGGCGATACCATCACCGGTGAAAGGCAAGTCGCCGCAGAGCGCCTCGTATGCCACTACCCCCAGTGAAAAAATATCGGCGCGGTGATCGACCAGCTTGGCATTCTGCAATTGCTCTGGGGAAACATATGCCAAAGTGCCAAGCATGATGCCCGTCTTGGTCAGGTTTGTCGCCTCCAGGTCGGCGACGCGCGCTATTCCGAAATCAGTTATCTTTACCGTGCCGTCGTTGAGAATAAATATGTTGTCCGGTTTGACGTCGCGATGAATGATGTTCATGCTGTGCGCATACGACAATCCCTCCGCCGCCTGTGAGAGAATGGCGTAAAAGGAGCTCAGCGAGCATTTGCCGCCTTGCCGATTGATCTCCTTGCGCAGGCTGTGCCCTTCTAGAAATTCCATCACATAGTGATAGCTGTCCGGATCTTGCGATATCTCGAAGACGGTCACTATGTTCTTATGCTGCAGCCTTGAAACAGTCTGGGCTTCGCGCCTGAACCGGTCTCTAAATTCCTTGTGCTTTCCCTCGTCGATGTTTTCGAGAATGAGCTGCTTGATTGCGACAGTCTTGTTCGTTCGCTCATCGAGAGCTTTGTACACCATTCCCATGCCACCCCGGCCGATCTCGGCCAGGATCTTGTAATTCTCGAATTTGCGAGCCATGTATTTATTCCATGACGAAAATCAGCTCAGTCTTGCCAATGGTCAGGCGATCGCCCGGATTGATCTGCCGACGCTCGCCAAGCAGCTCACCATTTACGAGCGTACCATTTGTCGAGCCCAGATCTTCGATCCAGTAACCGCCCTGCATTTGCAGAACCCAAGCGTGATGCCGCGATATATAGTGATCGTTGGTAATAGAAATATTGTTTGTCTGGTCGCGACCGATCTTGCTGACCGATTGCTGCAGTGGATAACGCTCGTTAGTAAGCTTGTTGTACAAAAATGCTGGACGTGATGCTTGAATCGGCTTGGCCTGCTGGTTTTGCATAGCCGGATTTGGTGCCATGCCGCCCGGGTAAGCCATGTTACCGCAGACGGTGCACCGTCCGCTTGGGTCTACGACTCCTCCACATCTTGCGCATAGACTGCTTGCCATAGTCACAGCTTAATTTGTACCGTTACTGCTCTCGTCGAGATACTTGATAACTACGACAGTGACATTGTCAGGTGCTCCACCGTCCAGAGTCTGTTTTACCAGTTCTTCGCAGACGTCGTCCGGATCCGCAGTGCCTTTCTCCTTGATCACATCTGAGATTTGCTCATCACGCAATACGGTCGGCAATCCATCAGAGCAAAGAACCACCCAGTCCTGAGGCTTCAACTCGACAGGAGTGTGATCGATCTCGACTCGTTCTTCATGACCGAGACAACGGGTGATTAAATTTTTATAAGGGTTTATCCGAGCCTGCTCTTCAGTCAGTCTTCCGGCTCTCACCATTTCCTGAACCACTGAATGATCGTTAGTAAGAAGTGTATGTTTCCCGTCGCGCAGAAGATACGCTCTTGAGTCTCCGACGTGCGCGATCTGCAGCATGTTGTTATCAGATTGAACGGCGACGACCACGGTGGTTCCCATGCCACGCACGGAAGCGTCTTCTTCCGCTTCGTGCCAAACCTTATGGTTGGCCTGATTGACCGTTTCGTCCAGCCATTTCTGAATCTGGTCCTTGTCGTTGAGTATGGGTGGCGATTCGCGCCACTGCTTCTCAATCGCCTCGACCGCCAACTTACTGGCCCGCGAGCCGCCTACCGCGCCGCCCATTCCGTCGGCAACAGCAAATACCCGCTGGTCGGGACTCATCCAAAAATTGTCTTCATTTCTCTGACGCTGGCAACCCGCATCAGTTCGTGCAGCCGCACGCCACTTAAGCATTGCTTATCTCCGTTGCCTCCTGGAAGGGTCGGGGGGGCCCGATTGACCTCTTAGTTTACTTGATCTGAGGAGGTGTCCAATTATTTTTGCCACCATTACACCATTTCCAATCAAAAAAAGATTTGCGTACGGTTTGAGCTCAGTTATCAAGCATGTCCCCACGTACATTAGTGAGAACGCAAGAAGCCATAGGGACAGCACTACCAAATTTACTCTATTTTTGGTGGCATGTTCGAGTTCAGTTTCCAAATCGTTAACTCGGCTTTTCACTTTCGCTAATTCATTTTGCAGAGCTTCAATCTGTGGCGTTTCGAGATCGGATGATCCGTCGAGCTTGATAACTTCTTTCTCAGTCGCTTGGATTTTCGACGACTCTGAAATCGGCCTGCTCGAGAGATCGTGATTCCTGGTGGCGCTCGCGCTCGGTCGGCCGAGATGCGCTTGATTACTGTCTTTGATTTGGCCGGGCTCTCTTTTTTGATTGCTCGTTTGCAGCGTCGCCCAATCAATTTTCTCGGCAGCACCGGGGCTGAATTGATTGATCAAACGCAGGATCGCTGCCTTGATCATTCCGGAATATTCGCTTCCCATCAGCTTGATGACATGCGCCGCTTGATCGGGTTTGTTCAAAACCCACCTGCGCACCGAGGGTTTGGCTGCCTCGACGAAACTAAAGTTGGGATGCAATGTGCGTGCTAATCCCTCCAGCGAAGTGCCGGTGCGCAGCAAATATGCCAGGGTGGGCGGCATTGATATGGCCCGATCGGCGGCGATGTCGTCGATGTCGCTTTCCAGGTTGGAGAAATCGAGCTCCTTTATGCCCTTGCCTGCGTAGTAGTCGATGAATGGCTCAATCGCTCGCCGCACCGGCTCCATTTTTGCATTGGCTTTGACGATGCCCAGCGTTTTCAAATGACCGATCAGCTCGTCTATGTCTTTGCGGATCACTGCCCCGATGCATCCGACAATGGCATCACGCTGCGCATCATTGATCTCGCCAATCATGCCGAAGTCGTAGAGCACCACATTTCCCCAATCATCAATGGCCAGATTGCCGGCGTGAGGATCGGCATGGAAGAAGCCGTGCAAGAGGACTTGATCGAGATAGCAACTGACCAGTTTGTTTCCGATTTGAACGAGATCCAGACCGGAGTCCTTGAGGGCCTGGATGTCATCGACTTTCGTCCCCGGTATGTACTCCAGGGTCAAAACTCGTTTGCCGGTGAATTTCCAAAATACGCGCGGAACGCGAATGTCAGGGTGTCCCTTGAGAATCTGGCGAAGGCGATCGGCGTTTTTTCCTTCCTGGATGTAGTTGATTTCTTGAAATAAGGTACGTCCGAATTCGTCCGATAATTTCAACCAGTTGTCCCATTCGCCGCTTGGTCTCAGGGCTTTTCCCAGACGAGCGGCCAGGCGCATGTAGCCAAGGTCCTGATAAAAACGAGCGGCAAGATTTGGGCGCTGCACTTTCATAACCACTGGAGTGCCATCCTTGAGCCAGGCGCGATGAACTTGTCCGATGCTGGCCGAGGCGATTGGTGTCTCATCGAAACGCGCAAATATTTTCTCCGGAGGCGAGCCGAGATCCAGTTCGACTATTTTTCTGGCCACCGCGATGTCGAAGGCGGGGACTTTGTCCTGCAAGTAGGCAAGCTCATCGGCCATCTCGGCAGACAAGATGTCGCGTCTTACTGAAAGAAATTGACCGAGCTTTATAAATGTCGGACCGAGCTCGACAAGCGTCTGGCGAACTCGCCGCGCTTTTCGTTTGCTTTTCTCAATGTCGGAGAGACTGGTGTCCTTGCCGTATTTCTCTGAGATGGAGCCGGCAGCGAAAGCTGCCAGCGTGCGCGAGACCTGCCAGAAGCGCTTGTCCTTTACGAGCTCTTTGGGACGAACGGTTCGATCGGCTTTCAGCGGGTCATAGACAACTTGACCGAGTGGAGCAGCCCGCTTGACAGGCTTGATCGCGGACTGTCCGCGTCCGCTTCCCCTGGCAGCGCTACTTGCTCTGCCGCTCTCCAAGCCGTTTTGCTCTTGATCGACAGCCGGAGCGGAGACCGGTGCCGCGGCACTGGCTGCATCATCCATGGCATTTTTGCTTGTCGAATTTGCCGCCGCAGGGCTATTGTCAGGCGTTTCCACTTCGAGATCGATGCCGGCCGCCTCAAGCTGGCGCGGCTCGGGTGGTGGAGGGCTGGCTGCGGCTGGCGATGCTTTATCTGACAGGTTCGATTTTATGGGCTGACCTTTGGCACTTCTCTGGGGACTCTTGCTGCCGCCTCCAGACTCGGACCTTTTGACACCTTTTGATTTGCCACCGTGCAATGAAGACTGATCGTTGCGGTCTGGCGAAATCTCTTCCATGGCTGAGCCGGAGTTTCAAAGGAATGTTATGCAAATTGGCGAGGACTGGAAGTGCCGTGAACCACTGCTAAAAACGTGGTTTATACCGATGCCTTCATCTGTTTCAGCTCGGCAATTTCAGCTCGCAATGTGGCGATCTCCGCCCGCAACTCATTGATTTCGGTTGAGTCGCCAAGCGCTCCCAATGAGAAATCGGCAACTTGTCTGCGAATTTTTTCACGCACCTGGCTTTCAAGAATTTCAGAGCGCTGCCAGATGTGCTGCGAAAGCTCGTTGGCTACCTGCTGCATTCGATCTTTGGTTTCCGAAATCTTGTCGGTGCCTGTCGATTTGTATTCACTAGCCTTGGCAGTGACGGCGTCCAGGCAGTCTTCGAGGCGCTCGCGCCCGACCTCAATAGCTGCTTTGGCCAGGAAGAAAAGTTTTACGATCGGCCGAATCACAACTTCTAACCTCCATTTGGTTCAGTCTGGCGTAGCCAGGTAAAGAGCCAACTTGCTTTGTTCTTTCCGGAAAGACACTCGGGCTCTATCTGGTTGCTGTCCAACCGAACCGGCATTTTGTCACGGCTTGTAGATAAGACAAAACTATCGGATGATTATACACCAGGCTATTCAGATGAGAGAAACTGTAGCCAATCAATGGCTTGTCTGTAACGGAATGTTCTCCATCGTTCCTTAATAAAGGGAACTGAATGGCGCGGTTTGAAGACGGAGGAGGAAGTTGTGGTTAAATCGAAGAGCCTCATGGAAACACAGGCTAATTCATCGAAAGCAAGCTCCAGTCCAGGCTCTGAAACGATCGTCGCCAATACGCAGGCTCGTCATGGCAGGCTCGAGAGCGGCTCGGCTCACTCCGATGAGAAGGAAGTGGCGGCAAAAACGAAGCGGAAGACTTCAGCGAACAAGAAACTCGATGCGGTTGTCTTGATCTACGTGCCGATCCATCTGGGCGGCTCGCACCGCGGCGTTAGCATGGGTCCTTCGGCCATGCGCGTCGCCGATCTTGTCGAGAAAATTAAGAAAATGGGATTGCGCGTGGAAGAGGAGATCGAGATCAAAGTTCCATACGCGGTGTCGTGGGTCGATCAATGCTCGACCGCGAAATGTGTGCCTGAAATCGCGCAAGTCTCAAAGGACGTGGCGGATGCAGTCGAGCAGGCCATGCTCAATGACACCATACCTATAACCATCGGTGGTGACCATTCATTAGCCATAGGAAGCATAGCCGGGGTGGCCAGCTATTACCGCAAGACCGAGGAGAATTTTGGTCTTTTCTGGTTCGATGCTCACGGCGATATCAATACGCCTGACACGTCCGAGAGCGGAAACGTTCACGGCATGCCGCTGGCCATTTCTCTTGGTCAAGGCGACAAGCGCTTGACCAATTTGCTCGGCTTTGCTCCTAAGGTTCAACCGCATCGAACGGCACTGATCGGTATCCGCTCAATCGACCAGGGCGAGAGAAAAATGATCAACGAATCCGGTATCACGCCCTTCACGATGCGCGACATCGATCACCTGGGTTTGGCACGGGTTACGGATCTGGCCCTCGGGGCATGCGGTTCTGATATTAGCGGCATTCATCTGTCCTTCGATATCGATGTCGTCGATCCTGATGTCGCACCCGGGGTAAGCTGTCCTTATCGAGGCGGTCTCGACTATCGCGAGAGCCATCTGGCGCTGGAGATGCTGGCGGAGACGAATTTGATCAGGTCGATCGACATGGTGGAGGTCAATCCCGCTTTCGATGTTCGCAACAAGACGGCTGAGTTGGCCGTCGAGCTGATCCAGTCTTCACTGGGATTGAATATCTTGTAGAGGCGGCACCGAATGTGGTGCAGTGCATCCGCCATTCTCAAGCATAAAGAGCATCGGCCATACGATTATCCGGGCAAGCCCTGGGTGATGTCGATGCGCTGGGATGATTTGCTCTTCATGCATTATCCATTCCCTGCTGAGGATGTGCAAAAATTGCTGCCCGCTCAATTCGTCGTCGATACCTTCAATGGAGCGGCCTGGATAGGCGTCGTTCCTTTCAAAATGTCTGCCGTGCGGCCGCGGTTGCTGCCGAATTTGCCGATGCTCTCTTTCTTCCTCGAGCTGAACGTCAGGACCTATGTCAGTGTTGATGGCATCAGCGGCGTCTATTTTTTCAGCCTGGACGCCTCAAATGTTATTGCCGTCGAGGCAGCCCGCCTGGGATTTCACTTGCCTTATTTCTTTGCTCAAATGCAGGTTAAGGACGAGCGCGCCGGCTTCATTTATAGAAGTACGAGGTTGGACAAGCGCGGCAGTGCGGCCCGGCTTGACATGCGGTACAAACCGGCAGGTCCGGCATTTAAATCCCAAAAAGGATCGCTCGAGGATTTTCTGACCGAGCGTTATTGTCTTTACACCACATATGGTGAAGATGTTTTGCGCTGCCATGTTCATCACAACCAGTGGCAGTTGCAGCCTGCCGAGGCTGATATCGCATGTAATACCATGCTGGATCAATTGTCCCTGGCACCAGGGGCGGAACCACATCTCCTGTTTTCCAAAAGCTTGCAAACCGTCGCCTGGGCACCGGATTTGGTGCAACCTGATTAGCCGTGCTCGACCAGTACGCCGGGGGGTAGACAGGCGATCGAAGTGCTACTATACTTACGTATGTATGTCCGAGTTGGTTGAATTAGAAACCGAGGAAAAGCCCATGCAATCACTGCCTCCGCGCCAGCAGGACGTTCTTAACGCCATCGTTGAGCTGACTGATGGTCATGGATATCCGCCAACACTTCAAGAGCTGGCTACCGCTCTCGGCTTGAAAAATCGCATGACCGTGCACCAGCATGTCGTGGCCCTCAAGAAGAAGGGTCTGGTCATATGGGAGCCGAAGCTCAACCGTTCGCTGAGGGTGGCTCAGGAGGGGCTGAGCTATGTTACGGTCGATCGAAACAAGCATCCGGTCGATCACGATCTTGGCGCCATTCATGAGGATGAGGAAGAGCACCAGACCTCAGGTGTTCCGCTCGCCGGCCGCATTGCTGCCGGGCGGCCTATAGATGCCTTCGAGACGCCGGAGTATTTGCGCATCGATAGCCAATACACTGATAACGGCTGCTTCGCCCTGGAGGTGAAGGGTGATTCGATGATTGAGGATGGTATATATGACGGCGATTTTGTAATCATCAAACCGAATCCTTCGCCGCTCAACGGCGAGATCGTAGTCGCCTTGCTGGAGGACGGCACCGCTACATTGAAGAGGTTCTATAAAGAAAGTGGTGGTTATCGGCTTCAACCCGGAAATTCGCAAATGGAGCCAATCTTTGTTTCAAAATCTCAAGACGTGCAGATACAGGGCGTCGTCGTCGGGCTTTTCCGCAAGATGTCTTGAGCCTGCCACTGCTCTAAATCATGGATAGAAAATTAGTTGCTGTATTGGCTGTTTCCTCACTGGCTTACTCGCTGATGGTTGCCGGTGTGTTTTATCTTGCCGGTACGATCAGGTTGCCGTTCTTCTGGGCGGTTTATGGATTTCAAGCCATTCTCGGCTTGATTTGCGTGATGGTGCTCGATCCTGATCTGATGAGAGAGCGCATCCGTCCGGGCGGAAAAGATCAAGATCCGACTACTCCGCCGCTTTTAACACTCTTGTACGTGCTGCGATATGCAACAGCCGCGCTTGATGTGGGCAAGTTTCACATTTCCACGATTCCCACGGCTGTGCAGGTGATCGCATTTCTTCTCATGGTTGCCGGCTGGGCGGGTCTGATCTGGTCCATGAAGGTCAACTACTTCTTCTCATCGGCAATCCGGCTGCAAGCGGATCGAGGACAGAAGGTCATATCGAGCGGACCCTATGCCTATATTCGGCACCCGGGTTACGCTTTTGCCACGGTTGTTTTTATATGCGAGTGTCTGGCGCTGGGCTCGTGGCTCGCTTTGATACCGACACTACCGATGGTGCTGATCTTGATCAAACGAACATTCATGGAGGAGCAGATGCTGGACTCTGATCTCGAAGGCTATGCAGACTACAAGAAGAAAGTTCGCTATCGCTGGATCCCCCGGATCTGGTGAGTTACACGTGCTCGTCGTCCTCACATGGTAGTGGTTGAACGATTACATTTGTAGCCGGTAATGAGAGCCTTAATTCGTCGGCCTCCTTCTTGCCGATACCTTCACAAGCACTCAAATTAAGCATCCTCAGGCTTTTCATGCGTTTGAGGAAAGGCATTCCAACTCGATTTACAGAGGTACCCGACAGATTCAGCTTTACAAATCGTTCACCACCGGTAGTGCCCGGTTGGCAGCGCTTGAGAAGAAACGGCAGGGAGCTGTTATCTATACCTGTGCACTGCGACAGGCTCAACTTCTTTAGATTGGGCGCAAACGTGCACAATGCCTGCACCGACTTCACACTCAACTGGTTCATTCTTACGGCGCGCAATAGCCGTAATTTTTTGTTTTGAGCCAGATTCGCCAGACCGTCGTCGTCGATGAGACATCTATCTATATACAATTTCTCTAAAGCGGGAAATTGAGCGACCGTCTTTAGAGCCTCATCATTCAGGTCGGTCTTTACGAATACATATTGAGGCACTTTGAGCGCCTTCAACTTCTCAAGTCGAGCAGCAGTCAAGCCGAAATAATGATTGAAGTGAATGCTGGCCCAACTGCGATTTGCCTTAATCAGTATATCCGCTTGCCTGTCCGAGAAAGTATCGGCAGCCAGGACACTGCCTTTGATTAGTACTTCATCACCTTTGCCCGCTTTATCTATGATCTGCTCCAGCTGTTTGTCGGCAGTAATCTCACTCTCGTCATCTTCGTCGTTCACCGGAACCGGAAGTGGATTGAGGGCAATTTCATTTTGCATCGCCTTGGCTACGGCCTTTTGTGGCACGTGTTGGCGGTGTTGTATCATGCTGAGCGTGATGCCGGCCGCCAGGCAAAGGACTAGAATGGCGAGCGCTATTGTTGTCAATCCGAAGCGTCGCTTCTTTTTTATAGTATCTTGATCGGTGGCGGCAACCGCCACCACGGGCGATGTCAAAATGGCCGCTGCCGGCTCCTTTGACTTGAGATCCGGAGTTTTCCCCTGTTCGTTCTTGACTTTATGCTGTTCGAGCTCGATCCGCTCCAACTCAGCTTTTAGGTCTTTCATCGATTGCATCCGATCGGCGGCATTCTTGGCGAGCAATTTACTGATTAGCGATTGCAGCCTGAAGCCGCAATCGCCAAGTATGGCGTCATTGTCTAACTTGGGAGCCGGCTGGTTGATGTGCAGGTTTAAAATCTCGAGTAAGCTCTCCGCTTCAAACGGCCGCCGGCCGCTAAGCGCCTCGAACAGAACACAGCCTAATGAATAGATATCGCTGCGCTCGTCAATCGCTTCGCCTCTGCACTGCTCAGGGCTCATGTAATGCGGCGTGCCGAAGAGGCTGCCTGTTTTGGTTCTGAATTGCAGACCGGAATCAGCCTGACTCAATTTAGCAATGCCGAAATCGAGCACCTTCACTCTCCGCTGGCTGTCGGCGGCGGACTCAAATGGACCGATGAGCATGATGTTCTCCGGTTTGAGATCCCGGTGCAGAACTCCCTGTTGATGTGCATAGGCTAAGCCATCACAACAGCGAATGAAAATATCGATGATGTCGAGGAGTCGCGTCGCTTCATCCTGCTCACTAACTGCTTCCGGCGAGAGCCGCTCAGCGAGATAATGGTCGAGCGTGACTCCCTCGAGATATTCCATGGCCATGTAGGGCTTGCCATCGCCGGTAATACCAAAGTTCAGAATTGAAACCAGGTTTTCGTGATTGAGCTTACCCATCGCCTGAGCTTCACGTTGAAAACGCATGAGGCGCTCAGGATCATCGGTTCTTCCGATCAATGCCTTGAGGGCGACGATCTTATCGAGGTTCTTATCGAGACACTTGTAGACAACACCCATGCCGCCTGCACCAAGGCATTCGATCACGACATAAGTGCCATCGATCTCATCGTTTTCAGAATAAACTTCCAGCAGGCGGGCGCCTTCATGACGGCACTCGCCAATCCCTTTCCTCTCGGAACTGCAGCGCGGGCACCAGAACATGGTGCTCTTTTGCTGCTTGGTCTGCTCGCCGCTCGGGGTTTTCGCCATTACTCAGAGATAACGCCGGTCTCCGGCCGTTGACGCGTCAAATTGCGTCGGCTCAGCCATCAATTATTTACCCAATAGCTGTGATTAAATATTCAAAACGACCTACCTCCATCAAAATGAATCATGCCAATACAACGATGAGAAATATTCTGATTTTTTCCTGCTGCCTGGCCGGCTTTTTTCTATTTGCAGGCAAATCAAGTTTTGCTCAATCCGGTTACACGCATGCATCGGTCGGTTGGCCTGTGTTTAAGCTTCGCTCGGGCGAAACCCATTGCGCAGGCAAAGCATTCGCGATCAAGTGGTATCGCGGCCGAACCTTGTTGTTGATGCCTCTGCATCTCCTCTCTCCGGAAGCCGGGTTCAGCCATTATGTCAACGCCAGAGACGTTGCCGGTGTAGTATCGGAAGTCGAGATCCAGGACCTTGCTCAGCAATCCGTGCTGGCCACCGTTTCATCAGCAGATTGTTTGCTCAAAACAGGCACGACCGTCGGCATGGGTAAAGGCGATCTGAACACCGATCTGATGGCCTTCGAGTTGCGGGGCAGCTCGAAATTGGATCCGCTGCAGATCAGCGGTACTCTTCCGAAGGTCGGCAGTGAGGTATACGTTCTAACCAAGGACATGCATGCCACCTCTTCTCAGCCGGACCGTTTTGCAGGCAAAGTCGCCAGAGCGGATGTCACCGGTTTGACCATCAGGATGGACAGTCCACTGACCGCATTGTCGTCCAGTGGAGCGCCGGTGGTGAATGAGAAGAATGAACTGGTGGGAATGATGCTCGGTAAGCAAGACGAAAGCAGGATGGTGATTATGGCTGCCCCGGCGGTGACGATGTTTCGGCGGCTGTATGCTGAGGTCGGCAACCGCTAGAGCGGACAATCAAACCCTTCAACCGAAGAGCTTTCGCATGAAGTTGGGCATCGGTTTGGACGTATCGATCTCGATGGTTTTCTCATTCTCGTAACGCACAAGACCGGGGCGATTTGGATCAGCTTTTCTGACGTAGCGGCAGTGTGTATAAATGACGCGCACTTTCGAGCCGACCGCCGCTTTTGATAAGCGCGCTGCAATCTCGGCGGCTTCCTGGATGGTGGTCTTGGGCGGCTCCTGCTTTCCTGATGGAACGCGGATAAGAACGTGTGCGCCACCCTGCCCGAGCACATGCAACCACAGGTCATTGGGATTAGCGATTTTGTTTATGAGTTGATCGTTTTCATTGCGATTGCGGCCGACATAAATTGTCCAACCCTCCGATGATGTAAGGCTCATCATCTTATGCTTTGCAGACTTGGCTCGCTTGCTCGACTCGCTGGAGCCGGCACCGGGTGTGGTGGCCTTGCTGCCTTTCTCCTGAGGACGGCGGCCGCTGAAGTTATCTCTTATACGCTTGAGCTCGAATATATCCCTGGCTGTCTCACAAGACGAGCGCAATGACAGGAGAAAATTCAATCGGCGATTTACTTCATCGAGCGTGCCTTGCGCTGCGCCCTGACGAGATCTCAGCTTGGCATATTGCCGGTAATATGCCTGGGCGTTTTGCACCGACGACAGGTTGGGATTCAGTTTGATGCTCAGCTTGCCACCATTCCCGTCGGCCCAGTCGTCCAGGGTCAATTCGTTTTGCCCTTGAGTAATAGAACCGAGGTTGGAGAGAATCGTATCGCCGAATCGCTTCAGTTTCTCGATTTCCCCCTCGGCGCTCAAATGTTCCTCAGCGATTTTTTTGCGGGTCTCCAGGCGGGTTGACTCGGCAAGAATTTCTGCTTTGATTTTTTCGCGCAGTTGAATGAAATGCTCTTTCACTTCCAGCGATCGGAAGTAAGTTTCGATCATCTCGTTTGCAGTGGCGAACTTTTCCCACAGCTGATCGTCATCGACATCAGGGCACCAGCCAAGCACCGTGTAGCGGCTCAGATCCCTCTTCATGGCAGCCTGGTACCGGTTCGGCGACTGCAAATACTGGACCTTTTCCCATAAACGGCCCGGCAAATCGCTATCGGCTTGCAAATTTGAAAGGATGCTGCCCAGTCCGGTGGCGTCGATTATTTCCTCACTCAAATGCTTTCCAACTCCAGTGAAAGTTGAAATCAGCCATTGCTCCAGAGTGACTGGCACCGGCTTCGCTCCGCCCTTCGATTCCTCCGCGGCTGCACCGCTCATGGTATCGCTTGCCGGGGATGCGGTTTTCTCTGCCGTGTCACCGGCGATGGTGCTGCCATCGTGGGCGGTATTGCCATCAGATACGGTGCCTTGCTGAGAGGCGGCACTGCCATTTGCATCGGCTTCTCTGTCTGAAGCTGGTTGCTTGCCTCCTTTGATCAGATCTTCAAGTTCGCTGACCTTGGCTTTGAAATCATCCTCGGAGATCGAAAAAATGCTCGGGCGATCTTGTCCGGGAGGCCGTTCGTAAGGAATATTGGGCAGCACTTCCCTTTGCCTGCTCATGTCCTTGGTCACGACATGGGAGGCTGAAAGGATTTTCTGGCTATCCTTGTCCCAGAAGATGAGATTGCTGTGCCTGCCCATGATCTCGGCGGTTAGAACCTTCAGAGAAGCAGTGCCCACCTCGTCGTTGCATGAAAAAACAAAATCAATCACCCGTTCGCCTGGCAATTGCTCCACGCCTACAAGGGTGGCTCCGGTCAGGTGTTTGCGCAAAATCAGGCAAAAATTAGGTGGTGCGCCGTTTGCATATTTGGATTGATAGCGATCGAGAATGCTTCGATCGCGCTGAGCGCTGCGCCTTCCCTCTGAAGCCTGACTGGCTTCCGTTTCCACTGATGAGCCTTGAGAAGCAAGGGAAGAGGGCGCTGACTTGCCGGCTGCGACCAGGGCGGCACTTGGGGCGATCGAGTCGTCATTCGCCGACAGTTGCACCAGGCACATCCGTCCATAAACAGATTGGGCGGATATGAAGAGATTAACCATGCCGCCCTTGCCGCGCAAAGAGACAAGCACCTCATCTCTGCCGAGCTGAGTAACTCTGTCGACTTTGCGATTGATCAAGAGCGGTTTTGCTTCCTGCAAGACCGCCCTTATAGTTAAGGCGTCAAACGGTTGCATGGCGTTAAAGGGTCAGGTTTAATTAGGTCAAATGTAGCAAAATTGATGCGATTTGTTATCTACTAGACGGCAATTTGGTGAAAAATAAGCTGTTATGAAAGGAACCAAAAAAAACGCCGCCCAAAAACACGAGTCCCTCATGACTGCTGAGAGCGCGGGAGACGAAGCGAAAATCGGCTCCTCGAGCCGCCGCGGCACGCTTCTGGTCGTCACGGGTCCCTCCGGCGTGGGCAAAGGCACCATCGTCGGCCCGCTTCTGATGAGCGTCGATCAGATCGCCAAGTCGGTTTCGGTGACCACTCGCGAACGACGCCCGGGCGAAACTGAAGGCGTCGACTACTTCTTCCGTACGCAAGAGCAATTCTTCAATATGCGCGAACTGGGCGAATTCCTGGAGTCGGCTGAGTTTGCAGGTAACTTTTATGGCACGCCTGTGCGCTGGGTGGATGAGAAATTGAGAGCTGGACTGGATGTTATTCTCGAAATCGAAGTCCAGGGCGCCAAGCAAGTGCGGCAAAAACGCCAGGATGCAGTCCTGATCTTCATCTCACCCCCCAGTTTTGAGGTTCTCGAGCAGCGCCTGCGAAAACGCGCCACGGAGACCGAGCCCGAGATGGCGCGCCGGCTTGCCAAAGCACGCGATGAAATGGACGAGCGCGACCTGTTCGATTATGAAGTAATTAACGACAATATCGAGGAAGCGGTTCGAAATCTGCAAAGTATCGTGTATGCTGAGAGATTGAGAATTAAAATACGCGATGAGGCGCAAAGATGAGCACTACGAACATTCTCGACCAACTGTTGGATGACACCACCAATCGCTATGAGCTCGTCCTCAAAGTGGCTCAGAGAGCCAAACAAATCAAAAACGAAACGCGCGAGCAGCACAAAACTACCAATGCTGTGATTCAAGCGCTGCAGATGGTCGCTGCTGAAGGCGATGGCACAATCCTGATTTCGCCCTCCGGATATCACATCTATTAACCATAAAATGGCTCTAATCTCGTTGGCAGTGGGAATTGTCCCCGTTGTCAAAGTTAAATCTTAGGTCTACACTAAAGCTGCTTAAAGCGTTGGTTTGCGAGGAAAGCACCCGTCCTATGGATATCTGGACATTAGTTCTTCTCTTTGCATTGTTGTCCGGGATTATGGGTTGGTTTATGACACCCATAGTCAACGGTGTCTTATGGTTTTGCGACTGGAAAGACGGCGTCAACATTGACTGGGGGCTTGAAACTGCCTTCTCCATTGCCGTTCCGTTCGCCTGGATTTTCGCCATCACCGAAATCGTAATTTTGTACCACCGCTAGAAATCTGTTTTTCCCCTCCGCTCCAGCTTCTTGTTCGGAGAGTTCGCTCAAGATGCCGACTACTTCCGCGGCGCTATTGATCTGCGTCAGCCGGTTGCGATACGGGGCGCTCTTGTGCATGCCTTTCGTATAGTTGATCAAATGGCGGCGCGACTCGCTCGTGCCGACGCGAACGCCCTTATACGCAATCAATCCCAGGCAGTGCTGAACAGCCAGAATCAGTCTATCGACCGAATCAGGCGGATCATCGAGGATGCCATGATCGAGATACTTCGTGATGCGCGGAATCAGCCAGGGATTGCCCAGAGTACCCCGCGCCACCGCCACACCGTCGCAGCCGGTCATCTCAAGCAGGCGCGCGGCATCCTCAGGCTCGAAGACGTCGCCGTTTCCAAAAACAGGAATGGAGAGCGCCTTTTTCACCTCGGCAATCATCGTCCAATCAGCCGTGCCTGAATATCGCTGCTGTCTCGTGCGCCCGTGCACGGTGACGGCGGAGGCCCCTGCCGCCTCGAGCATCTGTCCGAATTGAACGCAATTTTTTGTGTTATCGTCCCAGCCCAGCCTGAATTTGACGGTGACGGGAACGCTGACCACTCCTTTGACGGCAAGAACCAGCTCGCGGGCCAGGTCCGGCTCTCTCATAAGCGCGCAGCCGTCCTTGCCGTTGGTAATCTTCGGCACCGGGCAGCCCATGTTGATATCAATGAAGTCGGCGCCCTTCTTCTCAGCTATCTGTGCCGCTTGAGCCATGACCTCGGGCTCATGCCCGAACAACTGAATGCCGATCGGATGCTCATCCTCGGCCAGGTCCATCAGCCTGGTTTCAGGTTTGAACATCAGTCCTTTGCTTGAAACCATTTCCGTCGCGAGCAGACAGCCTTTGTCGACCTTGCGCACAATGTTGCGATAGACAAGATCCGTTACGCCCGCCATTGGCGGCACGTACACTCTTCCCGGCACAGTCAGTGATCCGATTTGGATAGGCATGCTGAATGAAAAACGCCTTTTCAGGTCTATACTGTCAGCTATTGTCCTAGTTTAACAAAAACGCCCCTCAATAAAAGCTTTGTTGAACAAGGACTTTGGCTCAGTTTACCTCGCCTGGCACTTGAGGATTGTTTGAATGAAAGTCGCTTACTTCGATTGCGTTTTCGGCGCCGCTGGAGACATGCTTGTCGCCTCACTTTTGGCAAGCGGGTTAAACGAATCGCAATGGTTGGCCGAGCTCAACAAAATCGCCATCCCCGGGGAGCACTTCGAGGTTGAGGTTGAGAACGTGTTGCGGTGCTCGATTTTGGCGAAAAAAGTTACGGTGAAATGCGAAGCGAGCGAGGGCAACGGCAGACATGCGCATCGATATGATCAGAACTCGTCCGAGCAAGACAATGTTCATGAGCACCATCAACACCGCAGGCTGAGCGATATTCTGAGGATCATCGATGACTCGAGTATTTCCAGATCAGCAAAGAAACTTGCCGCAGCGATCTTCGCTAACCTCGCCGAATCCGAGTCGCGAGTTCACGGTGTCACGCCTGAGGAAGTGCACTTTCATGAAGTCGGTGCTGTCGATGCCATCGTTGATGTCGTCGGGTTCGCCATCGGCTATGACATGCTCGGGATTGACAGCGCAGTGGTATCACATCTGACACTGGGGCGCGGCGTGATTGAAACTGAGCATGGTATTTTTCCCGTCCCGGGTCCAGCCGTTCTCTACCTGATCGAGAAGGCGAAGGCGCCGACAACCGCCCTCGACATTCCATATGAATGCCTGACTCCAACGGGCGCGGCTATTCTTACGACTATTGCCGAACGCTATGGAGCACCGCCGGCGTTCGAGCAAATCCAGGGCACTGGATATGGTGCGGGGAGCTTAAACCCGTTGACGCATCCTAATTCGGTGAGGGTCATAGTCGGCAATTGCGCATCAGGGAGTAACTCGCCCAGGTTTCGCTCGGAAGTAATTGCCGTGATTGAAGCCAACATCGATGACTGCTCGCCCCAGGTTCTGGCATATGTATTAGAGAAGTGTCTTCGGGAAGGGGCTCTGGATGCCTGCCTGCTTCCCGCCACCATGAAGAAGAGCCGCAGCGGGCACCTTCTGTCGGTTCTGGCAAAACCTGAAGATCGGCTTAAACTGCAGGATCTGATTCTGTCCGAGACATCTTCAATCGGCGTGCGATCGCATTTCGTCGAACGCCTGGTCGCCGAGCGCGACTTCGTGCAAGTGGAGATTCCCGATATAGGTTCCATCAGAGTCAAAATTGCTCGCGATCATTCCGGAGCGGTGATCAATGCCCAGCCGGAGTACAAAGATTGCGCCGATTTGGCCGCGGCAAGCTCACTGCCACTAAAGGCGGTGCTGGAGCGCGCCATACATCTGTACAGGCAAGGATGCGCGTCGGGAAACAATAGTGAAGACTGACTCTGAGTCATTCATCTCGCCTGGAGCAATGCGACCTCAAAGGGTCTCAAATACGGCCTATTAAAAAGAATCCCAGGGCGACGATCAGTCCTCCGAGGACCATCAGGGGAAGGATGGATAAAAAGCCCAGAGGAATTAGAATTGCTAGATTCATTTTCTTCCCTAGTGTGCGACGGCAGTAAATTGCCAATATTATCAACGGTGAGGAGAAGATCAGAAGGGCATATAAGAACGGACAGATCGAATCTATTGAGGAGCGCATCGACCAGAGAACGCCAATAACCATGAACGCACTAATCAATGTCAGGCTTAACTTGGTGACGTTCTTCTTCCTGAAAAGATCAAGAATCTTGGCACAAC
>JAJPJO010000119.1 GCA_021324135.1 Pseudomonadota bacterium | reverse complement strand
GGATCATAACAGGTTTGGGATCATCCCAGGACAATTTCATGCGAGTCGGCACCAGATCCTTGGCGCCCGACGATTCGTTTGACACATAACACAGTAGGTTGCGGTTTTGAACGGACTCCGGTGTGATGCTCGTTGGTTCCTTTGAGAAAACGAGAACCAATTGCTCCGTGCCGGGATGCTCATCGAACGCCATCCAGAATGACGTCGAAGGAATAGGATAATCCTGACCTTTGTGCAAGAAGTTATTGGTGCCGTACTGCCGGTTGGGGAAAAGCATCTGGCTTTTGCCCGTCGAGCCTTCCTTCATGACGAGCGAGATGTAGCCGTCGCTCTCCGGAATGACATGGAAGCGAATGGCGTCGCCGGTTTTGAATTCAGTTTTGTTGTTGCAGCGGTAGACTTTACCGCCCCGGTATAGCTCAATCCAATAGTTGATCGATGAGAGCGTCCCGGCGGCATTGCTCAGCTTGGTCAGCGCGCTTGTATTGGCATTGCTCGCCAAGGCATTCGTCGCATTGCTCGAATTGGTTGATGTATCCGCACTCGAATTTGGGGCTGTACTCAGATTCGTAGCTGTATCCGCGCCCGGCCTCGTTGCTGAATCCGCGCCCGTGCTGCTAGTGGCTGAATCCGCGCTCGTGCTGCTGTTGGCTGAATTCGCGCCCATGCTGTTGGTGGCGCCGCTGCCGGATGCGATTGCTGTTGTGCCACCGCTTTCGCCAGCCGAGCCGTCCTTATTCGTTTTCGGATTGTTGGCCGCAACTACGCCGAGTTTGTGCTTTGGCAATACATCAGGATTCAAATGCGTGACGTTCGCATCCACCCAGGTGGTGACGAAGTCCAGGTCATCGGGACGGAATTGCCCCTCCTCAAAGATCAAATGCTCGGAATTTTTGCTCAAAACTAGCTGACGCTCGGGCGTTCCCAAACGCTCGAACAGCTTCCAAGTGCCTGCCGGTCTGATCAGCTTGTCGTCCGTTCCTTGAATGAAGAGCACGGGCGTGTCTTTGATCATGCCGGCCGCCTCGAAATTGTCCTTCATGAATTTATCGAACTGCAAAAATTCTTTGGGAGAAAAATCGACACGCATTAGAGGATCGCTGGTCCACTCCTGTCGCAGTTCCTGCTTTCCGCTGATGCGGTTCACGCCTGTCATCGCGACCCCTTTCATTGGCTTGCTGAAACCGCCGAACAAAATGTGGAAGCCGGCTTTGATGCCCACCTTCACTTCGCCCTCTCCGGGTCCAAAGCGGTCGCGAGCCGGAACCGACGATATCAAACCGGAAACCAGGTCTGGATAAAGTGCCGTGGCGCGCAAGGCGATGGCGCCTCCCATCGATTCGCCCAGAATAATGACGGGCAACCCCGGATGGTTCTTGTGGATGTTCTCGAGCGCCTCTTTGATGTCGGCTAAACAGCCGTCGAAGTCAAGTTCAGTGTGCGTCGTCTTTTCCTTCAATTCACCAAATCCGCGCATGTCGATGGCGTAAGTGGCGATGCCGTCTTTGGCCATCGCCTTGCCGAATGCAGCAAAGCATCCCTTGTGCAGGCTCAAGCCATGAATGCACAGGAGGACGGCGCGCGGTTGGACGTTCGGATCGACCCATGAAACGCACGGTGCCTGCCGCGCCGGAACTTTCGGCAGACCTATGGTCTTGGCTCCGGCTTCAGTGTCATTTGCCGCATCGATGGCGCCATCCTGGCTCTGACCCGCCTGGCTTTGTCCAAGCTGACTCTGCCCAAGCTGGCTCTGCCCAAGCTGACTCTGCCCAAGCTGGCTCTGTCCAAGCTGACTCTGTCCAAGCTGAGTCTGCCCAGCCTGACTTCGTCCGGCCTGACTCTCGCCACCATGACTCCGTCCCGCCTGGCTCTGACCCTGCTCCGCAAGCACTGGGCTCCAGCCGTTAAGCAAAAACGCGGCTGAACAAAGAGCAGATATATATTTGCGGCTGCGCCGATTCATTGGCAGGATTTTCTCCTGAGTGATTCTGACATCCTGTTTCAACACTACGCCCAGAGCCTATAAATTAGACATACCCAGATAAATTCGCGGCGCCGATATGCATATCCTAAAAGATGTCGCCGAAGATTTCGAGCGGTTCGTCCGTTATAACCGTTTTTCGCATGATATTTTTGTCTTTTGGGGGAGAAACGGTGAAAAACGCTCGACTTGGAATTGTCATTGCACTGACGCTGCTTCCCTGGCCTCTCGTTTGGCTGGGAATGTACCAACTGCACAGCATTCCGTGGACCTTTTTCCTCTATCACGGCATTTGCCTGCTGCCGGCTGTCATTATTTTCAGGACGCTCTGGCTGCCTGGACTTCGTCGTCCAACAAAAATGCAATTCGTTTCCCTGGTAGCATCTGCGGTGGCGCTCGGCGCTGCCTGCATAATGGCATATCATCTTACGGGCGAACTGGTAATCGAGAAACAGACCGTGCTGGAAGTATTGACTCAGCGCGGCTATGAAGCAAAATGGATGCTGCCGCTTTGCGTTTATTTTATTGTCGTCAACGCGACGCTTGAAGAATTATTCTGGCGCGGTGTCATTTTGAACGAACTAAAATTCGTCGACAAAACCTGGAAAATTTTCGGCATTGTCTGGACCAACGTGGCTTTCGCCGCCTGGCATTACCTGGTGATCAGGCTGCTGGTTCGCCCTGTCTGGGCGGAACTTGTGATACTGTCCCTGGTGCTGGTTGGACTATACTCGAGCTGGCTGTATCGCAAATACGATTCGATACTCTTGCCGATTTTGTGGCATGCATTTGTGTTCGATTTAGCAGTCATCGTAGTCTTCGTGAATTTTGCCATACAGCGCTAAGCTTTGGCGGCGATTCTAGAGCTTTGCGGACTCTAGAGCTCTGCGTATTCTAGAGCTTTAACAGTTGAGACTTCTTCCGGGCGAATTTTTGCCGCGAACGCTGTTTGTATGGAAGTCCTAAAGGCGAAAAAGGACTAGCCTCTGACTGATGTTTCGACAAGCGCCGCGGCAGCAGCGGCAAGCCGACGACTCCTGCTACGCCGATCACTATTGAGAGACCAAGTGAAACAGGTCCGGCGAACAAGACTAACATGACGACGCCCGCGCAGATTTGACTCCAATAACTGACGACCACTCCAGTGAGCGTTGACATAGCAATCAAGGCTAATGCTGCCCGGGTCATAAATCCATTCTAGCAAAGCGCCGCGATCCAGCAATGCCCGCAAAGCGTCGCGACCCAGCAATGCCCGCAAGCGCCGCGATCCAGCAATGCCCGCAAAGCGTCGCGACCCAGCAATGCCCGCACACGCCGCGACCCAGCAATGCCCGCAATGCGCCGCTATCCAGAATGCCCCGTGACTGAGCAGTGCGCCCTTCTAGCTCTCGATTACGCAGTCGGGCAACTTTTCTTTTAAACGATTGATACCGTCGGCGGTGATTTTAGTGTTCTTGATAGACAATTTTTTCAGGGAGGACAGCCCCTGCAGATCGCTTATCGCCGAGTCATCAACCCCGGTCTCATCCAACCAGATTTTTTCAAGGTTTCCCAGACCGGCTAAATAACTCAATGCCTGACTCGTTATGCCGGTTGAGGAAAGATCAAGCTCCTTCAAGTCCGTAAGTTTTTGCAGGTTACCGAGTTCCCAATCACGGACTTTAGACTCGCTCAGATCGATCGAATAAAGGGTGTCGTGGCTGAGCAGAGTGACGAAGGACAAGTCGACATCTTTGTTTCCTTTGACTTCGAGCTGCAAACGTTTATCGTTCGGCAGTCTGATGGTCCCGCGCGCTTCGGCATACGTTTCCCAGTACTCCGGGTCATCCTCTGACTCGACGAGAAATTCGCCGTACGACTTGCTGCCAGGAAGGCGAAGCACGTGCCCTCCCTCCGCTTCGTCCGTTTCATCCTCGTCGACAACTTCCTTCGCTTCTCCCACAGCACTTGCTTCTGTGCTGGCTATGGAACCTGCCTTCTGCGCCAATTTTTTCGAGTCTCCGGACGACTTGATTGCCGATGATGCACCGCCAGATGAAGAGGTTGCAGATGAAGAAGTTCCAGACGATGCGCTTCCAGAAGCGGACTGACCGCCTGTATTTCTTGGTTCAACCGGCGCGGCAGGGGGTGGCGCAAAAGCGGCAATTAGTCCGGATGATAAGATCGCCGCCACGCCTACCTGCAGCAGCAGCCGAACAAAGTCGACCTCCATGCCGTTTTCAGGGTGGGGCGCTGCCGGCGGCGCAAATATGGGACCGTATTCAAGCGGCAACCCCTTTGGTCCGGCTTCCTTCCAAGGCGGATAAAGTCCCATCACGGCGATTATTATCACGCCGCAAAGAAATGCCGCTTTCTGCTGATTATTCAATGTGAACCCCGATGTGTGTGCGCTTGCATCATTTTCAAATGGCTGAAGCATTTCAGCTAGTGTTTTTGAGATCGCAAATGCATTTTAACGCCGGAAAGCGTCATTGTTGCTGCGCAATAGCTGTGTTTACAACGAAGTTAACGCAGTTGACAACATGCCTCTCGTCAAGACCCTGGCATTCTTCTGGCAGACTTTTGGTGGATGAAACGGAACGGTCAAAAAGCCATTTGACAGGCTCTTGATATACTTTGCGACGTCAAAACGAGGTGATTTTGACGTCGTAAAATATATCAGCTACATGGATCCGCCACTGGGCGAAACGTTTATTCCCTTCGACTATGCAGTCGGAGCTAAAAATTTCAGCTCTATGCAAATGATCGAGTACCGCTTCAGAGTATGCAAATGATCGAGTACCCCTTCAAAATCCCTTATGTCCTTATGACGATTAGATCAAATCTCTTGACTACAATGATGACAAGATGTGTTCTGAAATCCAGTGTTGATAAGTCTTTTGAGATTCGGTTGTCATGTGGCGAATTGGCGTGTTTGACTTAATCGTCATAACAACATAAGGACATAAA
This sequence comes from Pseudomonadota bacterium, assembly GCA_021324135.1. Taxonomy (GTDB): domain Bacteria; phylum Cyanobacteriota; class Vampirovibrionia; order Obscuribacterales; family Obscuribacteraceae; genus JAJPJO01. Next base: position 4,605 of record JAJPJO010000119.1, on the reverse strand, counting down.
AGATAGTCCCGTCGACGGCTGGAAAAGCAGTCAGGAAGGGCCTTCGCCGTCTTTGCTTGCCAGCCGGACTTTTTGCGAGCGAGGACTGTTCGCAGAAGCTAAGGGGATTCTTGAGTTTGGGCTGGATGGCTTTTCAAGTTGGTATCCTGATTGAGAGCAAAAGCTGGCTGCTGACACAAGCGAAGGAGCGCACTGAATGAGCAATTCACTCGAGAAGACGTCAATCAGTGAAAAGGGCTCCAATGCATCCAAAAACCGAGGCACAGATTCACTCAGCTATCAGTCCGGTTTTGCCAATCATTTTGCGAGCGAGGCTGTCGAAGGCGCGCTTCCAAAAGGACAGAATTCCCCGCAGAAAGCTCCTTACGGCTTGTATGCCGAGCAGCTCAGCGGTAGTTCTTTTCTGGCACTGCGTCATGAAAACTTGCGGAGCTGGCTGTACAAGATTCGTCCATCCGTAGTGCACACTCGTTTCGCTCCGCTGCCTATGAGGCAATTGCGCAGCCGTCCTTTCTGCGAAGTTGATGCGACGCCGGATCAGCTGCGCTGGGATCCGGTGCCGCTGCCTCAAGGCAACCCGGTCGACTTCATTGATGGAATGATTACCTTTGCTGGAAACGGCGATGCTGCCAGCGTGCGCGGCTCGGCGGTTCATATATTCGCTGCCAATAAATCAATGGAAACGCGCTTCTTCTACAATGCCGATGGCGAGCTTTTGATTGTTCCGGAAAATGGATCACTGGAACTCCGCACCGAATTTGGTATCATTCGCGTCGCTCCCATGGAAATCTGCGTAATACCTCGGGGCGTGAAGTTTCAGGTGCATTTACCAGATGGTACCGCCCGCGGTTACATCTGCGAGAACTACGGACCGCCGTTTCGCCTTCCTCATCTGGGACCGATTGGCGCAAATGGATTGGCAAATCCACGGGATTTCCTGGCCCCGAGAGCGGCCTTCGAAGACAAGCGAGGCGAGTTCGAATTGCTGGCCAAATTTCAAGGGAAATTGTGGAGCGCCCGCGTAGATCGTTCGCCGCTTGATGTCGTGGCTTGGCACGGAAATTATTATCCGTACAAATATGACCTGAGGTTGTTCAACACTATAAACACAGTCAGCTTCGACCATCCCGACCCGAGCATCTTCACGGTTCTTTCATCAGCCTCGGAAATTGCCGGGGTCTCTAATGTGGATTTCGTCATCTTCCCGCCGCGCTGGATGGTGGCTGAGAATACGTTTCGCCCACCTTATTATCACCGCAATGTCATGAGCGAGTACATGGGACTGATTGAAGGCGTGTACGATGCCAAGCCTCAAGGCTTCGTGCCCGGCGGCGGTAGCCTTCACAATTGTATGTCAGCGCATGGACCGGATGCCGAGACGTTTTCCAAAGCGAGCACCGATCACCTCCGTCCGATCAAGCTCGATAAAACGATGGCATTTATGTTTGAGAGCTCCCTTGCTTACAACCCAACGGCCTTTGCGCTTCAGACTGATTTACTGCAGCCGGAATATGTTTCATGCTGGCGCGATCTCAAAGTGCATTTCAAGAGTCCGATATGAAGATGGGTTTGCACAAGGCAAGTTGACTACTGCGCCGCGGCAAGTTGACTACTGCGCCGCGGCAAGTTGAATACTGCGCCAGGGCAAGTTGAATCCGCCAGCGCAAGTTGAATACTGCGCGAACGCAAGTTGAATATGTGCTAAAGCAAGTCATGATCTATCTCTTGATCATGAGAAGATCTGTTTGATCAACTAATTAACAGGGAAAATGGTTAGGGACACAAATCTTTCGATTTGTGGCATAGATCATGAAGAGTAGCAATTCTGGCGTTTTCTAAGGAACCGATGTACAGACCCCAAAACAAACCCAAGCAAGAAGAATCAAATCGTCAAAAGCTTCCTCCTGAGCAAGGTTGTCCTTCGATGGCTAAGGTGAAGTTTATGCTCGAGGAAGCGGGCAATCGCCGCAGCTGTTTGGTTGAGTTGCCATGGGCTGCAGGGGAAGCGGCTTTCGTGCTCACTTGCCAATGGGACAAAGGCGTCGACCAGCCGGTCTGGACACTTTACGAATCTCATGAGGGCAAGGCTTCAAAAGTGGTCTGGACCCAATCATTTGCCCCCTCGGATCTGGAATTCATGTATGACATTCTGGTGATGTCGGCGCCGAAAAGCAGCGGCTTGAATACAGGTGTGATACCTGATTTGCTCAAACCGGCGGTGCCTGAGCCGGTGGAGGACGAACCGGCGTATCCACAGCCGCACGAACCGACGCCCTATCCGACCATGCCTGCCGCCCTGCCTACGGCGATGCCCACAGCGCTGCCGCCGGCGGCCATGCCGGCGCCACTACCGCAACCAGCCATTCCGCCGCCGTCCATGACGCCCTATCCGGATTCGTACCATACCGGCGCTCCCTCACCCGCGCATGCTGGCTATCAGCAATCACCGTACGGCGCTAATCCATATGGCTCGCCGCATGGCGCCCCGCTTCCCGGGGCACCCCATCCCGGCGGTCCAATGCCGGGCGCCCACATGCAAGGCGCGCACATGCACGCACCATTGCCGGGTTCGCCTTATCCATATCAAGCTCAGGCGCCGTATCCCCAGCAATACCAGCAAATGCCGCCTCAGCAAATTTCGCAGCCGCTGCAGCCTGGCATGTCACCGGCTTATGGTGTTGGGCAAAACGAGCCGAAAATGCCACTCGATTATCACTTGCTCGACAAAAGACAAAACATTCTTCTTGGCACTATGCTGCAAGAAGCTGGCTTGATAAGCGAACCGACACTTGAGGCGGCGCTGAAATTGCAAGAGCTCGTGCGGGAGGAGAAAATGGCTCCGGAGCGGGCGCCGCATGTATTGAAACGCTTGCACGCCATGGGCAGCAAAATCGATCAGTACCTCACTCCTGAAGATACCATGGTGGAAACGAAGCGCGAATCAGAACCGCGCCGAGCCTCGGCTGCGGGTGCGGTCGATAGCGCCATGGCAGGCGGGGCAGCGGGCAAGAGAAATCTCAAGCCGGCTTTCGACCTGCTTCAAACTGCCGGGATTCTCAGCGAAGAGGATATCAAAGTAGCGCTCGAGGTGAGGAAAAAGCACGGCGGCGATCTCGTCGGCATTCTAGAAGCGGCAGGAAAAGTGAGCCGCAAAACCGTTGATGCCGCCTTCATTTGCTTACCGCTGATCCGCGAGGGTCTTCTCAAGGTGGAGCAGTGCATTATCGCCCTCAACTACTGCAGCCGCATGCGCGTCGGCTTCGATGAAGCGCTTGATGAGATGGGCTGGCAAAACCCGAGAAAATTGCGTTCTGATTTACCGCTTTGAGGATGCATAGGCAACAATCGACCGGGGCAATTGCAGGGATCATGGCAGAGCTGATCTCAAAAGGATCGCAGAGACGAGGAGTCTAGAAGCTTGGGCAAGACCATCCTAATTGTCGACAAGGACGCACAGTTCAAAAAACTGATTGTGCCGATATTCGAAGGTCGCGGCCACAAAGTTATTCAAGCATCCACCGGACGAGAAGCAAGCGACATGCTGGGCAGCGACCGCCCCGATCTGGTCGTCATCGGATCGCCGCTTCCCGACACGAGCGGTATATCGTGGGTCGAGCATGTGCGTGAGAAGGGCGATCAAACCGAGAACGTCTTTGTAGCCGGTGATAAGGTCGAATTGCAGGAAGTGCGCCCACTTTTGCGCGACTGGGGCGTAACATTGAGCGCCAGCAAGCCGCTCATACCCTTCGTGTTCGGTGCGCAAGTCGAGTGTCAATTCGCGGCTGAAGGCGGATCGCAAGCGCAGAAGCAGAAATTGAAAGACTTCGAAACCATGTTCATGGCCCTGGTTTCAAAATACGCCCGCGTTCTACCCGAGAAGCTGAGCCTGCTTTCCCAGGCGATCGAAACGGCGAAAACCAATCCCGACTCAAAAGAATCGCTCGAGGAAGTGCGCGGACAAGCGCATAAGATCAAGGGCACGGGCGGCTCGCTTGGTTTCCGGATAGTCGGCGAGCATATGGCGTTTATCGAAAACACCGCCATTGCCATGCTCGAAAAGCCGCAGAGTGAGCGAGATTTGCTCTGGCCTGAAGTGGAGCGCCGATTGCTGGAGGCGCAAATCGACGGCGAAGCGGAAGCGAAAGAAGTCATGGAGGTCGTGCAGGGCAAAGAAGATCTGGAAGGCAACCAGAGCCAGCAGACTGCCATGGCGAGAATCATGGTCGTCGATGAAGACGCCGGCTTCCTCGAGATTGTCGAAGATCTCGGCAAAGAACGTTTGGTCGAGATCGTCAAAGCAACAAATGGTCCGGAGGCTCTGGACAAAGCCGTCGTATTCCCGCTCGACGCGGCGTTGATCAATCTCGTCCCTGAGGCTCCGGACTCCGGTTTCAAATTGGCGCGCGAGTTGCGCTCATTGCCGGGGTACGACAATTTGCCCCTGGCATTCATATCAGGCAACGCCCTGGTAAAGGACAGGGTAGAGGCGGCTCACGTCGGTGCTTCGCTTTATCTGGACAAACCATTTGAATCCGACTCGCTCGAGAAGGCCGTCCATCACCTGGTCGCCATCAGGCAGGGCGGCAGACCGCGCGTGCTCGTTTG
>JAJPJO010000104.1 GCA_021324135.1 Pseudomonadota bacterium | reverse complement strand
GACCCTGCCTTTGGCGCTGCATGAGCGGCCAGTTTGCTCGAGAGCACGCCGCCGGCCGCTATGAGCGTATTGGCAAGAAACAATCTGCGGCTGATCTTCCTGGTCGTGCCATCGGAGCTGATAAGCAGGGATCTTCTATTGGTTGGCTTGCTGTCTGTTTCCATGTCATGTTCTTTCATCTTGCCGGCTGCGGGTCACTTAAAAACAACGAAAGCTCGAAGTATCGGTTCAGTCTAACACCTTTGCATCATTTCCTCTTTGCCGAACCGCGATTTCAGCGAGACATGATCGCATTTCGTATTGTTGGAATCTTATGCTTGCTGGTCCGAGGATCGGTGCTGATACCGCAGATAGTGCAATGGGAAGGTCAGGCGAAAGGATTGAACGGATGAAGGATATGCCATTTGAAATCCATCTTTTGATCGATTGACGAAATTGTTGCTGCTTGTTGGAACCAAATTCCCGGTATTCCCGTCACGCAAACGAACGGGATCCAGGGGAAATTTTTTCAGGAGGTTCTATGAAAAACCGAATAACTTACGCCGTGGTAGCCGGAATGGCGCTAGCTGCTATTGGAGCAGTCTCTCAAGCTGCCATCGCAGGTGATACCACATATTTCAGGGTGCTTTCACCGTTGACACCCATAACCCAACGATCGGTCATAATGTCCGGTCCATCGATCGAAACGACGGTTGGTTCTTCCGTCGTAATCGACAAAACGGTTTCCACCGCCACAGTGGTGACCCCAGCTAACTGCACACCGGTCATGCTCGAGAGAACATCGGTGGCAAGACCGCATCACTTTCTGAGCTTTGGCGTCTGGCCATAAAAATCGATCAGTGATGGACATTTTGCAAAACATATAAAAAAGAATACTTTTCGAACCCGGGAGGTTTATATATGAAAGGTAAGTTGATTTCGCTGATGGTCTCGGGCCTGGTACTCGGGCTATCATGCCAGGCTGCGAATGCCGAATTTAAGGATTACACCAACGAGTATTTCGCAGGCGGTACAGCACCGGCGCGTACGATAGTGGTCAAAACTGGCCAGTCCGGACTTTCAGGTTCTTCAATGGTTGAGAAAACCATATCATCACCCGTCGTGGTTCCAGGGGCGCCTAACCAGCAGCCTTTTGTGATTGAAGATCGCATCGTCAAAAAGAAACATCTCTTTGGCGTCGGCATCTGGCCCCTGTTTAACCTCGAAGTTCTGTAACCCAAGGTATAGGTCTTATTCGTCGAGTGAAAGCGCAGCATCTTTGTCTGCGCGGACATCAAATAATTGGAGTGAAGTATGAAACCTAGAATATCAAGTCTGATTACATTGAGGAGCTTCGTCGTAGCTGCGACAATTGCAATCATTCCTCAAATGGCTTATGCAAACGATGACTCTGCAGAGATCGCCAGGCTCAAGGCACAGCTGGCCGCTTGCAAGCATCACCACCATCGCAGGCACCATGCATCCTCATGCTCCGTCAGAGAAGCGCATGTGGTCGAACGAACCAAGATAATCGAAAAGCCTGTTATTGTCGAGAAAGAAAGAATCATTGAGAAGGAGGTTCAGGCGCCCGCTGTTGTGGAAGAGCAAACCCAAACAGTGGTTGAAAACGCCCAGGACAATGCAGTCGTCGTAGAGCATGCGAAAACCCGCAAGCATCTGCTGCGCTTCGGCATTCCATTCATAAGCGTCACTTTGTTCTAGCCCCTCGGGCAAAACAGAGTGTCAAGCAAGCAGAGGAAAGCAGGGCATCCTTGATTGCGGGATATGGCGTGCCTCGGGAAATCGACGCCGCTGTGACAGTCAAACAGGAAAGGGTGATTATGTATGGCCATCACCCTTTCCGCTTGCCTCCTCCGCCGCCCCCGACTTTGCCGGCTGAAAGAATGGAAATGAAAATAAATAACTGCACCGAATACAGTGGCTAAATGCCGGGACTGCATTCTTTGCTTTACTCCGGCAAGGGTAAAGTGTATGTTCGACTGCGGCGCCGGCATTGAGACGATTGGGCAATTGTTATTGAATGATTGCGAAGGCTCGTGGTTGTCAAGCCTTCGGCTATAATATGCGTAATTGGTCCCTCAATTGGCTATAGCGCTGTTTTGCCCGCCCCTGGCGGAGCGCTTTTTTGAAACTTAATCGTTTAAACCATGTTTGCTCAATTACTAACACCCTTCCATTCAGCTGAGAAACGAAAGGTCCTTGATGCCATAAATACTCTTGGCCTGAAAGTGTCGCCCTCCGACGTGTCCTTGAAGGAAGGGATGCCATTGCATCTGGTGACTTGCAAATTGAATGAGATTGCCACCGAGACAAATGCGACATTAAAGGTCTCGAGCACTGGAACAATTGAATACGTCTTTCAGCCTAATTTTGAGATGCAATATGTAAGCAATGCGGCCAGAAATGTTTGGCTCGGCATATGGCGAGTGCTTGTGAATATATCGATGATGGCGGCACGTGTGCTGCATCTCATCCTCATAACTTTGTTTCGTATCTCAATTGGTATCATTCTCATTGCCAGCGTCGTTGCTGTCGTGGTTTTAGTCATCGTCGTCGTTATCCGGCTTTTCGCCGGCAGCAGCGACAGCAGTGATGGGTTCGGCGCTTCGGATATCTCCGGGGACAATGCAGGCGGCTCGATGGATGGTATCATGTATGGTGCATTCGCCCTGGTGCGATATTTCCTTTTCGACTGGATTTTCGATTGGTGGCTCTGGGGAAGGTACTATTGCAATCCCTATTACGGATCCCGCTATTCATGGTGGTCTCCCTGGTATTCCCCTTATGATGCCTATTATGGCGGCGGGCGTCATTACTATTATGACGACAACGAATGGGTCGATCCGTTTTTCTCCAAAGATTCGAAAAAAGATTCGAGCAACAACGAACAAATGCAAGCTGAGAAAGGTCCGGATTTTCTGACGGTCTGCTATCAATTTGTTTTTGGTCCGGAAGATCCGAATGCCAAGATCGGTGAGAAATACTGGCAATCCATCGCTGCTGTGATCCGCAATAATGGCGGCGCGGTCATTGCCGAGCAACTTGCACCCTTCACCGGACACGACGAGGAATCGGAAGATTGGATGCTGCCGATCTTGACGCGCTTTGAAGGAAGTCCTGAGGTTAGCGACAGCGGCAACATCATATACCTCTTTCCGAAGCTCGCGCCGAAGAGCCATTCTTTCGCCACCCCGGACCCGGCGCCGCCCGAATCTCACGCCACTGCATCCGGTGCATTTAATCCTGATGATCTGAGGAATTTGTATCGCAACGCCGTAAACAGACAGCCGCAAGCGGCGCGGGCGAGGCAGAAGACGGCAGTGCCTACCCATTTGGAAGAAGAGCTTCTCGAGTTCGTCGATTTCGACACGAGCAAGCTGACGTCCGCGATTGTTTTAGGCATGGTCGAGCTTGGCGGTTCCATCTATCTCTGCACTCAACTGGCGCACTTCTCTTTCCTTGAGCCATTCAAGCCGCTCTTGATGTTTCTGGTCGGATACGGTCTGTTTTTCTTCCTCTACCCCGCCGCTCGCGCTTTGATTCTGGCCAGCAAGAATACCCTGATTCAGGAGCGTAATGAAAAACGATTGCAGCTTGCCGGGCGGGTTATGACACCTTCGCCGGAGCTGGCTCGTAAGCTGGCTGAAGCACGAGAAATGCAAATGCAACTCGCCGCGCACAATGTCGAAGGGCAGGAAGTTTACAGCACCGATAAAGATCTGCTCGAGCAGCAGTTCTGATCAGGGGCTGCTTGCCTTACCCTCTTGTGACCGGCCGTAGCGCAAACGGGCAAAACTCAAGATCGCTTGATCGACGTGGATGACGCCGAGGGAGATCAAAGCCAATAAATCTCTGGCATAGTGAATCAGTGATTGATCGAACTGGTGAGTCAGGGACAGGGCTTTCTCCAGATTGTCGCTGTCAACGATCGTCTTTATGATTGCCGATTTCTTGAAGCGTTGATCGGCAGCAGATACATCTGCCGTCTGCCCGGTGAGTTCCTTGTACATGTCAGGATCAGCCATCAACCGCCTGATCAACTCTCTGATATCATCGGCGGTGAGCAAGCCGCTCATGACTAAAAATTGGTAGAGAGAAACGGCCTGGATATTCTGAGGCGCGGTACAGCCAAGGACCGGCAGGTCATCCAAAGTTTCGGTATCCGAGCGGCGCAGTCTCTTCAGAATCGCGACAGCATCAGGACCGGATAAATAACCGTCCCGCATCAGACCATGCAATGCCGCTGCTGCCGACAGCATGCTTTTGTCGACCCACTGTAATTCTCGCAACGCCTCGGACAAGGGATCACCATGTTCATCGCAGCGCTTCCTGGCCTCGCTCAACTCGTCGCGCCTTACGACATTTGCCGCCATGAGAAGATCGCAGAAGTCGACCGCACCATCGGCGGCGCCATATCTGTTGAGCAACAGTTTTTTTCTAGCCTGAAGCTCTTCATTGCTCACCTTTAGCCTCTTGAGCTTTAAGACCGCGTCTTTATAGTCGCGTTTTCGTTGGCGAATTTCAGACTGCAAAGTGAGCGCTTCGTTTATAACCAGCTCGGGAACACAGGCATCGATCGTCAAAATTCGACCCAGTGGCAAACCGCAAAGTTTCTGGAGCTCGAGGCAAAAATCCAGATCCTGATCGCTGATCCGCTCCGATTCGATCAGGAGCTCTCCGATTCTGACGGTGGCCGCATCGTCAATCGGGCAACCAAGGGCAATGAGGCATTCCCGCACCTGCCATCCTTTTCGCTTGGCCATGGAAAATGCTTCCTTGGCGTCCTCGAGCATGATGGCATTGCATCTGACCAGGCAATGCAATTGAATGAGATTGGACAGTTCATTATTGGTCAGCAAGCCGCGCAGAACCGTGGCGCGGCCCACCGGTATCTTCAACTCTTGCGCCGCCGCCAGCGTCTCATCCAGGTGCTGAGGCGACATTACCTCCAACAGCTTCAGAAATTCACCGATCTTGATGGTCGCCGTCGTGTAGCTCGGAAGATTTCTGTTGTCTGTGAGGAATTCGCTCATATATCCAGCGGTAAATGATTAGATTTTCGTGGCCTGATGCCGAGCCTCAGGCTGAATCGTCCCTATGAGCTTCATGTACCTCTCATCTTATAAATCTAATCTATGACATGAAGAATATGATCAGGATCTGAAGCTTTCAGAGATCTACATGAGAAGAGTGAAGGCGATCATGATGATCGCACTGTATATGGTGCTAAGAACCAGTATGCTCAGCTAATGGGCTTGATATAAGGGTTTTTATCGATGAGAATAAAAGCGCTTTCTTGTTCAGATATGTTTCTTGATTCTGACGTTTAACTGAAGCGCGCATTGCAACTCGCGTTTAAACATTCGCAATGGGGTCTTGTCACCGGTCGCGGTTGTGGTATATTTGCAGATGAGCGCGGGTGCCATCGCCAATCAATGGTGCCGAATTCACTAGTAATAACCACTAGTAACGCCAGCTCAAACACAGATTGTCATCCAAACAAAATTGGAGATCACCCATGAGTATCAACAGAAAAATTCCTGACCTTGGTCGTTTTCTTTGACGACCGGCCTACAGGTTAGCTGTTGTCGGTGAGAGTGTACTCTCGCTTTGCATAGCTTTCGTTTATTCGACGAAGAGTAAGAGCACCTGGAGGCGGTTAAAAGGCGTTTGCCTTTGCGTTCCTCCATAGGGAAAGTAGGCTCTTACTCGTTTTGTCTTTAAGCGCATTAGCTGAGAATTTATGCAAGCAGGAGTACATGCAATGTTGAATAGAATTATCGAAGTTCAGAATCTCAAAAAACAATTCGCCAAATACGAAGCGGTCAAAGACGTGACTTTCTCGGCCGGCGAGGGTGAGATCCTGGGTCTGCTCGGAGTTAACGGCGCGGGCAAGACGACCACCTTGCACATGCTTCTCGGCCTGACTCGTCCGACCTCGGGTTACGTCAGGATCTTCGGCAAAGATGTCGAGACGCATCGAACCGAAATTCTGCAGCGCGTCAATTTCGCCTCATCGTATACGGCTCTGCCGTATAACTTGAAGGTGAAAGACAACCTCCACATTTTCGCTCGCATTTACGGAGTGAAAAACGCGAAGCCCAAGATCGATTCGCTCCTGGAGTTGTTCGAGATTCATCATTTGCGGGATAAACCAACCGGCAGGCTCTCATCAGGAGAGCAGACCAGATTGAATCTTTGCAAAGCACTGTTGAATGATCCGGAACTTCTCATTCTGGACGAGCCCACAGCCAGTCTCGATCCTGATCTCGCCGACAAAGTGCGAAAAACTTTGAAGCGCATCAACGAGGAAACAGGCATGACCATCATCACGACATCGCACAACATGCTTGATGTCGTCGAGCTTTGCGATCGCGTCGTCTTCATGGCCGGCGGTCGAGTAGTGGAAGAGGGCTCTTCGTCCGACATCCTGATGAAGTATGAAAGCGACTCGCTGGAAAACGTCTTCATCACAATCGCGCGAAGTCAATTTTTAGAAAAGGTGAAAGCATCATGAGATGGAATAGAATACAAGCTCTGGTACTGAAATATGTATATGGTTGCTCACGCAACGCTTTCCGGGTAATGGACGTATGCTTCTGGCCGGTCATGGACTTGCTGGTCTGGGGATTCGTCACTGTTTATCTCTTGAAGGTGAGCGGCGCGGTCCCGGCAATGATCACATTCCTGATCGGTGCAGCGGTCTTGTGGAACGTGTTCTACCGGGCTCAGCAGGCGGTTTGCCTCTCATTCCTGGATGATCTATGGTCGCGTAATTTGCTCAACGTTTTTACAGCTCCTGTAAAAGTATCTGAGTTCATTGCCGCGTCATACATCCTGGGATTGGCTCAGGCACTGGTTGTTCTGCTGATGCTGTCAGGGCTGTCGGCGCTGATGTATAAATTCAACGTCCTGTCGTACGGATTTGAGTTGGCATTGCTCTTTGTCAATCTGATTCTTACAGGCTGGGCGTTGGGTCTGGCAGCGGTATCGCTTATAGTGCGCTGGGGGCCGCAGGCGGAAGTGCTGGCATGGGCGGTACCATTCGTGGTGCAACCGATGTGTGCGGTCTTTTATCCAGTCAGTGTATTGCCTGCCTGGCTGCAAGTTTGTGCACGCTGCGTCCCCGCCTCGTACGTGTTTGAAGGAATGCGAGCAGCGATCTCCGGATCGCATGCTGATGTCTCGGGCTATGTAACCACTGCGTTTTTGTTGAATGTAGTTTATCTGGCTCTGGCAGGCATCCTGTTCAAATTCATGTTCGAGCAGGCTAGAGATCGCGGACTCCTGGCTAAGTATTGCTCTTAAGGCGATAAAAAAGCCCGCTTGAGGACTGCTCGCCCGATAGTCGCAAGACCTGCCCGGCCGGCAAGCCGGACAGGTCATTGCGCGGGATGACACGAAAGCTGGTAAAGTTGCAGCAGGCAAGGCATAATACATATGTGAACTCACTGACAAGTGATCCACGAGCGATGAAAACTCGATCCTTAGCAATCCTATTAGTTTTGATCTGGCAAGTCCCGCTCTGCATGCCGGCATCTGCTTCCGATTGGGTAGAGGACGAGGATGTAAAAAGCTTTTATTCCCGGCGGGTCTTGCGAGACGACTCAAGCCAGCCCACAAGGCCTAGACCGGTGCGCCAGGCGGGTGATGACACGGACGGAGGCATGAGCCGTCCTGTCGAAAGTGATATGCAAGATTCTTATTCATCATCCGGCGACGGCGCCAATATGGATATGAACGGGCTGGGGGGACAGCCAATGATGCCACCCATGCAACAGCCGATGCAGCGCCCGATGCCGAATAATGTAACCCCGCCAAAACAAGGCATTTTTGGCAAAGCAAAATCGTTTGGCAAAGCCCTGATTAAGCTTCCCGGCGACACATTTATGGGTACTGAAGAGATGCTCTCCTCGCCTGGCTTTTGGCAGGGAGCGGGTAACCTCGCCGGCGTTGGTGCAAATACCTACATGAACTACAGGTTCATGAAAAATAATCCTTATAGTCCGTACGGACCTTATTACAACGGCTACTCGCCATATATGAATCCGTATTATTCGCTCAATCCGCTCAACCCCACGGTTCCTTATATATACAATCAGTACAATCCGAACGGCATGCTCTACGGCAACTACAACCCGTATGTGATGAACGGCTTTGGCGCCATAAATCCCTTAACTGCGATCAGACCTTTCGGCTCGATCAATCCCTATGGGGTCAGTCCCTATGGTGGCGTCAGTCCATTTGGAGGCGTCAGTCCATTTGGCTCAGTCAGCCCGTTTGGCTCGGTCAGTCCGTTTGGCTCCATCGGCGGCTTAGGTGGCATTAACGGTTTGGGCGGCTTCGGCGGTTTGGGCGGCTTCGGTGGTCTGGGTGGCTTCGGTGGTGCCGGTGTCATAAATCCACTGTCAATGGGCGGAATCAGTCCGTATAGTTCGATCAGTCCTTACGGCAATTCGATAGCGCCCATGGGCGTTGGCAGCCCGTTTCCCGGGGGCTGGGGTGTCAGTAATCTTGGGCAGCCAGCCTCCAAATAAAATGTAGCCGCACCGTATACGGTACTACCAGGCGCAGCTTGATTGCGCATGGCCGATACCAGATATAACACCAGGTACTCGGCGAAATCATTGAAGAGCTCGGCGTTTCATTTTCTCTCTGTTTTCCAGAGTCTGCTTCAGGAGCACGACCCGGTCGGCTCGCTCTCGATTCCCGGATTGAGCCAAAAAATCGGCAAAGAGGAGGAGGGCTTCGTAATTCGATTGTGGTTTTTCGCGTCCTTCAAGTTGATATGCCGATTCCAGTTTCTCGGCTGCTTCTTTGTAATAAGCGAGCGCCGGTGAGTCGTCGTTCTGTCGGTTGTCCAGAAAGCTAATCAGATGAATCAGCCCGAAAACAAGAATGAGCAAGCCGCCGCCCAGCAGTGCAAAGACAATCATGCTCCAGAACATCGATGAGAGCTGCCTGAGGCTGTCATCGGCAGCCTGCTGCTTATTTTGGTCCACCCAGCGTTCGGCGGTATCGACAAACCGGGGTCGTTTGGCACCGTGCTTGATCAGGATGAGCATCACTGATCCAAGCAAAAGCGCCACCACTACACCAACGACGATATCCTGACCGCTGAAACGAAAAGCCCGGTAATGCTCATCGGCTTCCACGCCTCGGGCCGCCAAAACGAGCGCCAGTAGCCGTTCTTGATCCGCCACTACATTTGCGGGGCGGCTGGTATTCGACTTCAGGGACTGCTCGAGAATATTTTGCGAGCGCGCCAATTCGTTCTGCTCGATTAAAACCATGAGGCTCTTCCTGGTGCTCGACCAGTCTTCTTCTGCCGAGCAGTTTAGCGCCAGGAACATTGATACGATCAAGGCACACAGCAGTACAATTCGAATTTTTTCTATCGAAAAACGCTTGATATTGCTGAATGTGCCAATCATTTTTCTAACAAAGGCAATGCCAATACTGGTTAAGTCGCCGGTTTGCCCCTTGAGGCTTTTCCTCCAGATAGTACAGCCTCGGGAATCAAGAAAGAAGGCTGAGATCGACCAGTTTCGAATTTAGATCAAAAACAGCGCATGATCAATGAGAAGCTGGGCATAAGTTCTTTATGGAACTAATACTCCTAGCGATCGTTATATGCCTGTTGCTGGCGTTTTACCCCATCCGCGTCAAGCCGCGCCCGGAATTGATCGCCCCCGCTGCTATAGCGACGCGGCTCAAATCAGCCGGCGACGCCAAAACCTTCTTTTTTGACCCGGCCAACATGCCCGGAACCTACAAGCCCTGCAGCGATACGCATGATGGACCGTCCGGCTTCGCGCGTTGTGCCCTGTGCAGCGATGAAAGTTGCGAGCTCTGCGGCTCGAGCGATTGCGCCGATGAATTTTATATTTGCTCCTGGTGCAGCGAGCGCGGTATTGACGGTGCGGAGGATTGCCCGTATTGCGCACCATTGTACCCGGGTCTTGATTCGCGCTTTCGCGATCCAATGAGCGGTGCCTCCGATCACTTCAGTTCTGATGTATTCGTTTCCGACGATTTTGATGCATCGTTTTACCGGCGCAAAGATTACATGCTGCATGCCAGCTCGTTTTCCGATCTGGCCGTTCACGGCCAAGCGGAGACTGAAGTTTTCTATTACGAGGGAAAACGGTACATCGCTGCCACATACGACGACACTCTTGTGATCAGACCGGACTTTTAGACCTGTGGTATCGTATGCGGTGCAAGAACGGCGCGGACGTCGCCGGCGCGGCATATCGAGTAAGTTAAAGGCGCGCGGCTTTAGAACGGATATTCGCTGAGCAGATAATATTTGGCTGCCACATCCTCTTCGACCACCCTGTCTTTTATTCCATGTATAAAGCAGTTGTCGGTGCTATCGTCGTTCAGGCTGCTGACCTCGCCTACGCAGACGCTCTGATCGCCTGCATGACCGCGAAACTGATGTGCCAGTTTCGGTGGAATGGTTATGCTTTCGCCCGGCTCCAAGATGATTTTGTCGCCGCCGGGTATCTTGCGAGTGATACCATCCACTTGCACATTAACGTAGCGCTCCTCAATCTTACTTTCGCAATCTGAGGCCCAGCCGAGCTCAACCTCCAGGCGGCCACCACCCCGATTGATCAGATCCTCTGTTTTCATCCAGTGAAAATGCCAGGGTGTTATCTGCCCTGGCTGTACCATCATTGCTTTCTCGGCATAGATTTTCGTAGTCAGGGGCCGGCTGCGCTCGAGGCAACCGTTGCGCAGAACAAAGAGAAGCAACCCGGTTTTACAAAAGTCGCCGCTGCCGAAATCGGTTACGTTCCAGCCTAAGCCGTGCCGTTTTATTTCGCTTGCCTCATCGCCGACTTCTTTCCACTTCTCCGCTGTCCAAGCCGCCCATGGCGGCAGTTTCAATCCATGCGTCTGGAAGAATTGCAGCGCCTCATCGATTAACTTATTCAGCTCGCTTCTTTTCAATGCCCCGGCTCCTGACAAGATTTGCAACGATTGTACAGGCAAATATCAGCAAAACATATATTTGCAAGCACTGCGATATATTTGCTTGTATACTGATCTGCTATCAATTTCTTATTCTCGCAAATGTCGAGAAAAATCCTAATATACGCTGGAGAGATTATGAAGACGATCGACTTGCGCAGCGATACGGTGACATTACCGCCAGAAGAGATGCGAAAGGCGATGTATAGCGCCGAGCTGGGTGATGACGTTTATGCAGAAGATCCCTCCGTCAATAAATTGCAGGAAGCGGCCGCTGCAGCCATGGGTATGGAGGCCGGCTTGTTCGTTCCGAGTGGCAGTATGGGAAATTTCGTCGCCATGCTAAGCCATCTCGGCAGAGGCGATGAAGCTCTTTTAGGAAGCGATTCACATATCTATGTTCACGAGCAAGGCAGTGCCTCAACGCTTGGCGGCATTCATATGAAAGCGCTGCCCACTCAGGAAGACGGAACGATGATCCTTTCTGACATCGAGCACGCCGTTTCTCCAGATGACGATCATTATGCACGCACTCGCCTTGTTGCTCTGGAAAACACAATCAACGGCAGCGTAATTAAGACGGCCTATCTGAAAGATTTCGTCGGCTTGGCGAAGAAACTTGGTCTGGCCACGCATCTTGATGGGGCGCGCGTATTCAACGCTGCTGTTTGTCTTGATTTGAAGCCGGCAGACCTGACGCGCGGTTTTGACTCAGTGCAATTCTGTTTTTCAAAAGGTCTTTCGGCACCGGCGGGTTCCATGCTCTGCGGCAGAAAGGATTTCATCAAACAGGCCCGCCGCTGGCGCAAAGCGCTTGGCGGCGGCATGCGTCAGGTGGGAGTGCTTGCGGCTGCCTGCCAGTATGCGCTCGACCATATGGTTGAGCGTCTGGCTGAGGATCACGAGACAGCCCGCGCATTGGCCGAGAAAATCGCCAATCTCGACGGCATCAAGGTAAACTGGTCTCGGGCGCAAACCAATATGGTTTGGTTCGATGTCGAGATAAACGGCTTGTCTGCAGGCGATCTCGTGCACAGGCTCGACAAAGAGGGGCTGAAGGTGCTTGATGCCGGACCCAAAACAATTCGCTGCGTGACTCACTACGGCATCACGATGAAAGATATTGATACTGCTGGTGATATCATGCAAAAAGTAGTGGCAAGCTGCGGGCGGGCGCCCGTGGCAGGCAATCGGTAACCGATACTTGTCTCATTGAAGGGGGTAGATACTGTGAGCTTGGACGCATTTCTTCAAGGATTCGATCAAACAAAAATCAAAGTAATCGCTGGTGACATACCGCAAGGCATGTACGAGCTCGAGGGCTCTACATTCAAGCAAGCCGGCTCGATGACCGGTGAGTCAATCGACCTGTCCACTTCGCTGAAGAAGATGGCTCTTAAGGATCTGGTCAAAAAAGATCAGTATGAGCCCCTGGTGGGAGCCGGTGTTGGAGCGCTGCTCGGGCTGCGCTTCGGACTGATTGGTGCCGCTGGTGGTGCTTTCCTCGGGCACTTCTTGATGAAGGGACATCCCGAGGTCAGTGTCAACTGCGAGCTCAATGATGGGCGCACATTTATCGCGGTGATGACCTCGAGCACGCACGAGAAAATGCAAGCCGTCGTGCCGCCCTCGGTCCGGGCCGGCAAGTAAACCCAGCCGCTTTATAGAGGCTCAGAGATTATCCTTCACCCAGACGGCTAATTGTGTGCGGTCACGCAGGTTGAGCTGGGCGAGTATTTTGGTGATGTAATTCTTCACCGTTCCCTGAGTGATGTAAAGCTCTTCGGCAATCTCTTTGTTGCTGAAGCCTTTTGCCACTAATTCTATTATCTCCACTTCCCGGTCGCTGAACGTTTTACGCAGCTGCTCCTTGCGCAGCTTGTCGGAGCTCATCAATGATACCACCTTCGGTGTCACGCTCGGACCGAGTTGGGTATAACCTTCCTGAACCGCTCTGATGGCCGCCGCCAGCTTTTCCGAGGGGCTGTCTTTCAGGAGATAGCCCCTCGCCCCCGCTTTGAGCGCGCCGACAATCAGCTCGTCTTCATCGTAGGTGGTTAAGACGAGCACTTTTACATTGGGGTAACGCTTGTGAATCTCCCTGGTTGCCTCGACGCCATTCTTGTTGGGCATGCGCATATCCATCAAAATCACATCCGGCTTCAAGTAGCCGGCCTGCGTAATCGCCTCCGCGCCATCGGCTGCCTGTCCGACGATTTCCAGATCTTCCTCCAGTCCCAGGAGCGTCGCCAGCCCCTGCCGCACCAGAGTCTGATCGTCCACAATGAGCACTCTAATCACTGACATCTCCGCTTATCGCATTATTCCGACTGCCCAGGGGAACGCGCACCGATACCGATGTGCCGCTCCCTTCCTTTGAAATAAACTGCACGCTGCCTCCGATTTCATCGACTCTTTCTTTGATTCCCGCTATGCCAAAACCGTTGCTGACCTTTGTCGCGTCAAAGCCTTTGCCATCGTCCTCGATTAGAATGCGGAGCTGATCATCCGAATTGGTCAGCGATATTTTCAGGAGCGAGGCGCCACTATGTTTGATGGCATTGGTGGTACATTCTTGCACTATTCTATAGGTCTGGTGTGCGAGCAATGGTGGAAGCTCAGGAATATCCAGCTCGGTTTCCACGCTGAGCGCTCCGCTGCTCATCACATCTTTAGCCAGGCTGCTGATTCTCTCGCTCAAGGAGAAATCGGAGTCGCGAAGAAGAGCGACGGCACTGCGCATGTCTTTCAAACACGCCTTTGCCATCTTTTCAGCCTGATCGAGAGATTCTTGCGCTTTGAGCGGATCGCGCTTAAAAAGTTTCTTCGCTACCTCAAGCTGAACGCTCAATGATGTCAGCGAATGTCCGATGCCGTCGTGCATGTCGCGGGCAATGCGATTTCGCTCGAGCTCACGCGCCATGGCGGCAACCCTGTGCGATAGCTTTTCCGCCTGGATGAGCTGTTTGCGTCCGTGCGATAAAGAATGCACCAGATATGCTACCAGTGCCATTATGGCGCTGTATTGCCAGACGGGATGGTAAAACAGACTGGTTAGAAATACCAGGGCAACGCCAGGCTGAAGAAGCGTGCCTTTCCAATGCGGTTCCAACCAAACCATTTTTACGGCAGTGGCCATAAACAATAAAAAGACGCCGGAGCTAAGCCAGATGATTAGCCGTCCTTCCAGAAGCAGGACTACTCGCGCCATTATCAGGGCGAAGAGGGGAGCGGTAAGCTGGCTAAACCCGGTTATATGCGCAGCCGTGACGCAGAGCATCATAATGATCAGGCAAATCAGTTTCGTTTGCCTTGAGCTGTCGATCAAGTCGATGCGACTGATGGCGAAGTAGATGCACAGAAATACAAACGTCAGCGTCCATCGGTTGATGAGCAAGTTCGCCGGCGGGTTCAGGCGCAATATGAGCAAATGAAGTGCACCGCCGATGATGACAATCGTATCTTCAATGAAGCGAATCGACTTGAAAAGGCGATAGTTGAAAAATCGATCCTTATCGTCTTCATGTTCTGTTTCGCCTTGCCCGCTCATGGCGATGTCCAGTTCACTCATCAGGTCAGCCCGATCCGCTGCCATTGCAGTCCCGGGAAAATCCCGGCGACGTCCTGAACTCCTAAAACATCTTGTATCAGCTCCGCCAGAACGGATCGATAATCGAGTCTTACAGCCAGTCCGCTTGGACCGACAATGTACTGCAACGGATCATCGGAGCCGTTCTCGCTTAAGTGCGGCAGGTCACCGATAACTCGACCCCCCTTTGTTTTGCCGCCGATGATGAACATGGCAAAACCGCGTCCGTGGTCGGTACCCATCGAACTGTTTTCGTATATTCGTCTGCCAAACTCAGTCATGACTAGAATGCTAACACGATCGAGCTGCTTTTCAATATCCTGATAAAACGCCCCCAGCCCGCAAGAAAGATCCTCAATGTTTGAAGCCTGCAATCCATCAGCCGATCCCTGGAAAAAGTGAGTATCCCAGTTGTTGTGATCTATGCATGCCACTTCCAGACCAACATCAGCCTTAATCAGCCGAGCCACCTCTTTCAAAGACGATCCGAATTCCGAGTCCGGATAGACGCTGCCGGGCGCGGGACGGTAGTGTGACTTCTGCAACTTCGCGACCCGCGACAGAAGATCAATGGTCGATTTACCGGCGCGGCCGAGCATGTCTATATCGCTCGAATATAGTTTCGATAAAGCGGCAGTTACGTTGGCTTTATCTTCAGGAGGCATTTTGAGCTCGACTTCATCCAGGGAGGAGAGGGCACTGGCGCATGGTGCGCCCCGAAGCGCCTCAGGAAGCGAATGCCCGATCGCCACCGCAGATAGTGGCGTACCGGCGCTGCCACAAGAGCGCAAGTAGCGCCCGAGCCAACCGCCATTCAGCTTCCGTCCTTCGCTTTCGCCGTGCTCGACCTGATCCTGAGCCTCGAAGTGAGAGCCGCTCGTGTTATCTGTCCCCACTCCCTGCACGACGGCCATGCGCCCATCCTTGAAGATCGGCAAGAGCGGGCGCATCTTTGGATGAAAGGCATAATGATCGGTGATCCGCAATGAGGCGCCGGGCTTTGATAGGCTCGGGGCGGCAATGGCCAGGCTGGGGCGCACCTTGTAATACTGATCGTCGGCATAAGGAATGACCATGTTGAGAGTGTCCGCTCCACCCCTGAGAAAGATGCAGATCAGTGTCTGCGGCTCAGCGCGCCTCAGCGCCCCGGGCTCGAGTCTCGCTTTGCTCAGATCCGATTCGCTGCCGCCGAAGGCCAGTTGTTTCAAAAAGGAGCGGCGTTGAATTCTCTTCATTACCTGTTTCACCTCAATGCTCGCAGCTGATTAAAATCTTTGGAAGGCCGGAGATGACAGAACCAGTCCTAACAACTGACTGGTCGCGCCAGCCGATGCGCTGCGCTCGAAGGGACGAAGAACATCAAGCTCATTTGCGGTCGGCCGTCGGCCTATCAGATAACGGAAAAACAACTCGGCTGAGCCATGATTGCTCTCAGCTTGTGAAATCGCGGCGCTCAATCGATTGAGCGGGATGCTCATTGAGGGTATCTGGTTAGATGCCAATGCCAGAGCAAAATTCCACCTCCAGAGCAGGGTTCCCATCCAGGGCAGCATCTCATCGGGATAACCATCGGGTGTTGGATATTGAAACGGCGTCTGTCCCATGCGCGACAGGTACTCAAGTAAACCGTGGCCGGCATGAGTATCAGCGCCTGTGGCCCGCAATGCGCTGGCGACAAATCGAAACGGCAGCTTGAATTTGTTTCCTCTGCTCTCTTGAAACTCAGAGGATGTGAGAATTGCTGTCAGGACCGGTTTGATCTCAAAATTGTTTTTCCGAAAAATTGATGCAGCCCGATCGACCAGGGCTGGGGGTGGACAGTCCTTGACGAAGAAGCGAACCAGTTTGCCGGCAATGTGTTCAGCTGTAGAGGGATGCCGAACGACAATATCGATAAGATTGTCGAGGTCTCTGGCGCCACCACCGGCGGTGATGACTCGACCGAGCACAATTTTCTCACCATCGTCGTGAAGAGCCGGATCGAAATAGACTGAACCTTTATTCCATGTGTCCTTCTTCTCTTTCAGTCGCCATCCGGTCAAACAGCGAGCCGCCTCATATACATCCTTTTGCGTGTAGCCGCCCTTGACACCGAGGGTATGCAGTTCCATCAACTCCCGGGCGTAATTTTCATTCGGTATATCGGTGGCAGCGCCTCGCCGGTTCTCTTTTCCATCAAGGTAAACCAACATTGCCGGAGAAACTGCCGATGCCCTGATCAGTTCTTTGAAGTTCCCCAGGGCATGCGCTCTTACTACTTTCTGATCGTCATTCGCCTTCAAGAATATGCATTCGCCTTTCTCCATGTTGATGTTCAGGTGATCGCTCCAGAATCCCACCATCACTTCATAGAGTTGCCGTCTGCTGTAAATCGCCTTAAGCAGTGTATGTCTGGTCATATCATCACGCAAGACATGGTTCTTGAATTCATAGCAGTCGCCAGGCTGCAAATAGAGAGTTTCAAAACGCCTGGCGCGCAGATCGCAAAGTCGATCGTCGATTGTGTCGGGCTGCAATTGCTCCTGCAGCCAGGCTTCGACGCCCTGCTCTTTCACTCTGTCCAGATCACCCGGGCCTGGACCATAGGTGGTGCGGGAAAGAAAATGAAATATCGGATCGATGTCCTTGCCGCTTGGAAGCGAGATCTGGTCCGGGATTGGATCGGCAATGCGATTGCTGACCTCGCTTATCATCCGCTCGCAACTGCTTAGCAGCGAACCTGTGCCTGCAAGAGCACCAATCTTGAGTATAGTCCTTCGGCTCAGTCGCATGTTCAATCACCGCCTGTCTTGAGGTTTGCCGCTCAAGATACTTCAGCAGCTTCACTCTGCTCCGCACCATTGGTGGTGCGAGCCTGCGGACGTCCGGCTTTCCACTGACGATAATTGGCTCTTATCGTGGCACCGCATCCGGTGACGAAAGCGATGGGCATGATTACGAACCAGCCGACGAGCGGCAGCAGAAAACTGAGGGATAGAATCGAGCCGCCGCGCAGTGTTTCTTTCCACAACGGCTCATCAGTCCTGAAGTCCGGCGTACTTGCCTGTCCCCTTAATCTTCGCCCGACAAAAGAGGCCAGGGCCGACACACCTACACTGGCGAATATGAAGTAGAAGCTGATCACCGCTATTCCCACTGCTCCCCACGGCCCTTGCTTCTTGTCCATGAGGGCGATGCCGAGGACCAATAGAAATGCAGTCATGGGCAGACCGAGAAAGAACGATTTGACCATGCCGTGATGATGCGCCTCGATTGCCTGATCCACCAGTCCGGTCCAGATGGCGCGGCACAAGAGCCAGATTGCATTGAATGAAATGATGACGCCAGTGACGATGAGAAAACCCAACATTGTATCGGCAAGGATCATTGTTCTTCCTCTTTGGCGGAACGGACGATTGGTCGCTTTCGCATTCTCATCTTATCAATCGCCCGCTTCAGACCACTAGTGCTTGCAGGCACAAGCGCGAATGACAGCGGTCACAAAGAGGTGTGGCCGCACAAACACTGCTTTTGTCGAACCAGGTCGCAGGAGCTATTCGTCCCACTCGAAGACCCATTGATAGAAGCGTTCGTAATTCTCCAGCGGCACTTCCATCTGTCCCTCGACAAAATAAGTGGGATTACCGCCGTTTGTGCCGGGTGAAGCTTCTTTCAACATGCTCGTGGGAATAGTGACGCTCTGCATATAATTGCCGTCCTGATCCTGAAAGGTCATCTTTAACGACCGATGATCGCGACAAAAAATGCGCAAGTTTTCCCCCGGACCGAGAAGTGCAACACGCACATGCATGACCCCCTGCGTCCACACCGTGTGGAGAAAGGCATCAATGCCATGGGGAGCCATCGAGACACTAGCCCAGTTGCGCACGGTGGCTGCCCGCTCCAGCCGCCATTTATCATACTTGGCGGCATACGGATCGACCTGCTGTTGCTGTTGTTGCTTCGGCATCTCAGGAGGGGCAAGAAGTTTTCCGCGCTTGAACGGCTGCGGTTTTGCATCCGCTACCCGATCGTTCCCCCAGTTGGCGGGGCCGGCCTGCTGTGCAGATGACTCAGGAGTAAGATTCTGATTGCCGGCATTGTTAGCAAAGGGATTGTTCGGCACATTCGGCACGTTGGTAGTATTTTGCTGCGCTGCATTTGATGATGTTTCAGATCTCGAATTGCATCCGCAGAGGATCGTCAAAGAGATAGTAAGCAAAAGTAGTGTTTTCGACTTCAAGAAATCACCTATTGTTTTATCAGTTGCAGAAGCCCCGATCGAAGGCAAATTGATGAACATACAAAGTCATTTAACATCATACAACCAGTACGCAGGTTTTGAACCCATGCAGTGAGTCCGATGCGGACCATGTCGAGGCATGGCTTTTTGGCAGGCTCAAGCTATACTTGAATAAACGCGGTCGCTCGAGGAAGTCCTTCAATGGTTGCCGGAGTTCGAGCAAAAATAATGGTGGCTTATTTGACACTAGCGTGTCTGCAAACGTTTCCGATAAGCAGCGTTTGCGCGCAGTCGCCGGATCCAGTGGCTGGACAGGCTTCCAGCCCTCAAATCTCCGATGGGCCTAAACCGACCGACAGCCAGAGAGCAAGTCAAACTAAATCGGAAAACCCGAGCGAGGTTTTGACAGGCAGGCTGCAGAAAACCGAAACTGCCACTGGTGCATCAAGCTCTGCCAAGGTACGTGTTGAAAGTGCAATTGCGATGTACAAGCAGGGCAATTTCAAAGACGCTTTGCATAACTTCGAGCAACTGCGAAGCTCACCGGTTTTTGGCGATCAGGCGCGCTACTATTATGCCTGCACGCTGCAAAGGCTGGGGCAAAACAAAGCGGCGGCCGCCGAGTACATGTTCATTGCAAAGACAAGCAGCAACAAAGACTTGCGATACAGGGCATGGGTAGCTCTTGGGAGGGGAAAAAGCGCAGCTGCTCGATCGCCGGTCCAGACAGCCAAGGGTCCGGGAGCAGACGCCTGGCTCACCCCGAAGGAAGGCTACGGCAAGTCGGGTCCGCCTGCCAGCTCGACCCTCGAGGTGCAGATCATACCGACCAGTTGCGGCCGCAGGCATTGACCGTGCCCAATCAGGCGACCTTGACAACTGTAGCTTATATAAATATATTGGTCGTGGTTGCTTAAACCAGCCATCAAAACCAACTTCCGCAGCTATTATTATTTTCCGCTAGAAAGCCTTTCAGGCAAGTGCATTTGAAACATCGGCGTATCAGGCAACCCTGGCAGGCGCATCAGGCCTCAGGATGGATTTAAAACAATGTCCCGCTTCCCACATAGACGAAAGAGCAACCGATCGAGCGCCGGCAGTGCCCTGTCTGAGACTGGTCCGGCTCTCTATCTCCTTCTCATTGTCATACTCTTTCCGCTGATTGATTTTTTGTACATGGGACTGGCGTTTGGCATCGTCTGGTACCTCAATCATCTCGAGACGCGCGAGCTGGCAGTTCGAGTTCCGGCTGAAACAGCCCAGGTGCTGAGCGACATCGATAATAATTTCGTTACTCAGGGGTTTGGCAAATTTGTCGGTTTAACGACCG
This sequence comes from Pseudomonadota bacterium, assembly GCA_021324135.1. GTDB lineage: Bacteria > Cyanobacteriota > Vampirovibrionia > Obscuribacterales > Obscuribacteraceae > JAJPJO01. The sequence continues at coordinate 32,715 of JAJPJO010000104.1, read as the reverse complement.
CCGGGATTCAGCATCCTCTGCCGGGCGGCGCCCAGCGCACCGGAACGCAGCCGAACGTCATGGTGACCTGCACCACGGTCGCGACCGTGAATCCGTTCTTGAATCTACCGTTCATCATCCCTGTCTCGGGCATCAATGCGCCTATGACTTTCACTGTCACCGGATCAAGGACACAGGAAGAGTTTGGTACCAATTGAGCGGATTTGAACACCAGCTGAATTCGCATAGGTAGAGGATGAAAAATTTGTTTTCCAGACTGAATAGATCGAGGGGCGCAAGCATCATAGAAGTGGTCGTCGGCTTGTTTTTGCTCGTGCCGCTTTTTCTTTGCATCATCGATTTGTCGGCAATCGTTTTAGGACAAATCACCAACGATGCTCTGGCAAAACGCGTTGCCCGAGCCGCTGCCCAGCAACAGGATGCCGCCTCGGCAGCCGCGGCCGCCAACACCATCATTTCTGCATTTCAGGTCAACGGCATCGTCTCGAATCCGCAGCTGGTAAACTTCAGCTTTAATAACGCAAACAACGGCACGGTAATCGTGCAAACTCGGCTGACCATAACCATCCCTGCGCCTGTGCCCTTTGTGAGCGTGCTGCAGCAGAGCCGCGATATGGATGCCAAAGCTACCGAGCCTATAGTAATGTTACCGGCAAACCCATGATGAAGATCAAACTAAGTTCGTATCTGGCAATGGCGTCGGCTGTGCTCTGCCTTTCCATCGTTGTCGAAAACGGAATTGCCGCACCAACTGCGGTGCAACAGCAGGCCACTCCTGATGCTGCCCTGCAAAAACAGATTGAGAAGCGCGACGCCAAAGTTACCACCAAAACAAACACCAGGGAAATGACAATCGTGGGCGAGGTCGTAGACACCTGGTGCTATTGCTCGCAAGTTATGGGTGATGGGCGCGGGGAAGCGCATAAAAAATGCGCCCGCTTGTGTGTCGGCGGTGGTGTCACCGCCGGTATCGTCACCGACGACGGCACGCTTTATATCGCCGCTAAATATCAGGCCTATAAAGGTTGCGCCGGCTTGCTCTTGCCTTATGTGGCCAAACGTGTTCGAGCCAAAGGTTGGGTGGCGGAGCGCGGCGGCTGCAAGGTCATGAAGATTACATCCGTCGAGGAAGTCAAATAACCGTCGGCGTTTGCTCTATTCTAGATTCAGAAGTGGAACGACATGCTCGCTCAAAAAAGGAAGCATGCTCGTACCCCAATGAGTGCCGAAGTTGAGTCCGCGAATCATACGCGGGTGCCAGGGGATCTCTTCCAATTTTTCATACCGGTCCGGGGCGGAGAATCCGACGCAACCGGCCGCTCTCGTTTTGATACCATCAGCGGTGCCAAATACACTGGTTCCCAAGCCGAGCATGAATTGGTCCAAACTGGAATTGAATGCATAGAGCTTGGTCTGCACGGCCTGCAGCGGCGGTCCGAGATCATACTGCGGCGATACTGCCGGGGAGAGCAAAACTACTGTTTGTACCGTATCGGGTTTCAGCAGTGCCAATGCATCAAGGGCGACCGCCGAACCTCCGCTTTTGGCCACGATCTGGACTTGCTTCTGCTCAGCCCTTAAGCCCTCAATCTCGGAGGCCAGCATTGATGCCTTGAGACGAATATGGGCTCTGTCTTTCAGGTCGGCAAGCATACGACCATAGCCGTGGCTCCAGAAGAAGTTGCGCACTTCGCAATTCGGCATCGATCTCTGCAAAGCCAATTTCAAGCAGAGCGGCATTAACCCTGCTGCCCCCACTCCATCAATTGAAAAGACGACTTTCTCGACGGTTCCTTCCAAGGCCAAAAGAATGCCCTCTAAACTTCAAGCTCATTAGCTTTTACTCTAGCGCATTCCTGGGGCGGCGGCAATAAATGTGCCTGATGCATAGGCTTTGGTATCATAGAAGCATTCATGAAAGCTGGGTCTGCTCATGAATTCCGATTGCTCATGAAAGCCGGTCCCGACTCAGGAAGAAGCTTTGGCTGGAAACGTTTGCCCGATTTGCAAAACGCCGAGAAAGACTGACAGCGCCAGCCTTACTCAATGGATCGTCTCATGCAATTGTCATCTCGAGGGGGCAACCGATACAGGTGATGAGAGCATAGAGGTGAATATCTGCCGTGATTGCGGCAAGAGAATCGGATCGGGTCGAGCGGGATCATTTACACAATTCATTTTCAGAGCTGATACATGCCAGTGCGCCGTTCCAAAAATTGCCCCTGAGTTAGCCAGGCAAATGGAAGATGAGAGGCGATCAACCGCTCAATTGCAGGGTGCAGCAGGGGGCGGTGGCGCAATTGAGGAAGAGAAACTCTATCTCGATGAACCCGGCATTGCCCTTGATCCGGGCAACTTTCCCAGCGAACGTTATAAACCATTGGCTCTCTTGCGCAGCAGCCCGGGCTCATCGGTTTATCTGGCTCGGGATACGTTGTTGAACAAAAGGGTAGCAATCAAGACTCTGCGCAACCTCGGGCCGCGAGAATTGATTTCATTTCAAGACGAGGCGAAAGCGACGAGCATGCTCAAGCACCGCAACATCGTCGGCGTGCTCGACTTTGGTACTACATCGGGTGGCGCACCGTATATGGTGCTGGAGTTCGTCGACGGGCCGTCTCTGGAAGATTTGCTCAGCAAGGAAGGTCCTTTGGAATGGGCGATTGGCAAACAACTGTTCTTAGAAATTTGCCAGGCTCTGGAGTATGCGCACGAGCGCGGCATACTGCATCGCGACATCAAACCGGGAAACATCCTGCTCACTCCATCTAGTGAAGGGCGCTTCAATGTCTGCATAATCGACTTCGGCTTGGCGAAGCTGCATGTCGCTCAAACTGCCTCCGATCAGGAGCCGACCATGTCCGGTACACCCTTGTACTTTAGTCCTGATCCGGGTCTTGGCAGACCCTATGATGTTCGCTCCGAGATATACTCTCTGGGTTGTGTCCTCTACGAATGTCTGAGCGGGCAGCCGCCATTTCAAGGACAGACGGCTTTGCAAACCCTGGCGATGCACGCGACCAGCCCGCCGCCAAAGCTTCCCGAGCATCTCTCCTTCCTGCAGCAGTTTCTCGAGAAGACTCTGGCGAAAGAACCGAGCGAACGCTACCAGTCGATTGCGGAGTTCAGGCAGGCACTGCTCGAGATTGAAGCACCCGAGCCGGTGTTGGTTTCTACAGGTTACATTGACGGAGCGCGCCATTTACCAGCGCGGCGGCGGATTACATCCGGCACAATCTCATTTCTATGTATAGCGGCTTCTATAGCCGGACTTTATTGGGTTTTGAACGGTCGCCAGCAATCGACGCCCCCAGGCCCAGGCTCGATCAATGCAAGATTGGCAAGAAGTGCCGGCGGCCAGTCACAGCAAAAGGCCGGCACGGGCAGCTCATCCTCAGCGCAGCCTGTGCCGAAGAAGGCTTTGAAGAACCCGGTCGATCTGGGCGTTGACCTCAGCGATGATGAAGCCAATACGTTCGATTCGCTGGCAAACAAATACATCAGCAATGAAAAATGGGAATTCAGATCAGACGGAACAGTGCGCGGACATCATGTTTCCGACGTTGATTTCATTGATTTGAAAAATCGAAAAAACATCAAAGATATGACTCTGACATTGGAGTCATCTGCGACAGGCAAGGGTTTTGCCTCAATCCTGAATCAGCCTTTGCAGCGAGTCGATACATCCTCCGGCGAATTCAATGACGAGGGTGCCGCCTGCCTCAGCCAATTCAAAGACCTCTATCGGATCAGCTTCGCCTTTTGCCCAAAACTGACAATCAAAGGTATAAAGAAAGTGGTCCTGCTGCCTAAGTTGACGCAGTTCAAACTTCGCGAATTAAAGCATTTGCCGCCCGGCTCGCTGGCAGCGATCGCCGAGTCCAAAAGCATCAATTCTCTGGATTTAGCTCATTCGCGACCGATCACGGCGGACGACCTGGATAGGTTGCAGTCGCTTAAGCTCAAAAATCTCGATCTGAGCGACACGGGGATTAACGATGACTGCGTGCCGGCGCTGCTCAAACTGTCAGTGGAAAGTCTCGAGATTGGCGGTACAGAGATCAGCGAAAAAGGATTCATGAAGCTCGGCAAGAATGCCAGCCTGCAGGTCGTGGTGATCGATCCGAAGAATCAGATAACTCCAGACAGGAAAAGGCTTTTCGAGCTCACCTATCCGCATTGCCGAGTGGTTGAAAAAGGTGAATTTCAATATCAAGCCAAGGAATTCAATAAAATCATGAAGCAAGAGAACTTGCATTTCACTCAGTGATCATCAGCCTTTCTCCATATTGCCGTGAAGGCATCTTTGAGCTTCCAGGCAAAATCATTGTTTCGATTAGCGAGACGATCTTTGAGGCGAAGATAGTGATGCTCGATCTCGACATCAGTGGGGCGCAGAGCCAGAGCTTTTTCATATAGCTGCAGAGCCGATTGATAGTCGCGGGCAAACTCTTCCTTGTCTAATGCAAGGCGATACATGCCTCTGCCGACGATATCCTCGTCGTGCTTACAGGTCGTGCAACGCTTGATGCCTTGCTCGTATTCCGCCATCGCTTGATTTTTCTTGCCGCATCGGTCGAATATATCGCCAAGCGCGAAGTAGAGAAAGCGACAGTATTTTGTTTGCGTCATGACTGAGCCAACTTCATCAGCCACCGAGAATGCATCACGATCGTTTACCCTTTTCAGTATGGTCAGACAGAGATCCTTGGCTGATTCAGTGAGCTCCTCGCTCTGGGTGGAGCAGGTGAGATTGAAGAATGCCGCTCTGAGCGCCTCGCGAGTCTCGCCATTGCTAAGGAGGCTCTCGCAAGCGCGCTCGGCTGCCTTTTGTTCGCAGGGGTTTTGTCGATAAGCTATGCTGAAGAGCCGCATCGAATCTTGCCTGCGATGCAGATAGTAAAAAGTCTCGGCTTTGGCCATGAGAGCGGGTGTGTTCTGCTTATCGATTCTCAGATCCCATTCCAAAGCTTGCAGAGCTTCGTAGAACCTGCCCTGACTGATCCTGAATCGTGCCAGAGAAAGTCCGACACCAAGAGCGCGATTCTTCGCTTTTGCTGCTTTCTCGAAAAGTCGCTGGGCCTCCTGTCTCTGAGCGTGAGATTCGGCCACCAGGCCCAGGTTGAATAGCTGCTCGCCATCATCGGCGAACAGGCGCTCACATTGCTTGATTTCATCCAGAGCGGCTTCCGTTTCTTGCATGCGGAAGAGGAGCAGGCACCGCCTGTAGTGCGGATCGGCAAAATCGGGTTTCGCTTTTTCGGCTCTGGCAAATTCATCTGCGGCAAGCTGCTCGAACCCCTGCCGTTCTAAACTCATGGCCATGATGTAATGGGCCATCGCGTTGTTCTGATCGCGGGAAATCAATTGCCTGAGGTTATCGAGATCGGAGTCCAGCGGCTTGCCCGCCTCGACCCTGCGCTTTAGAGCGAAGAGGTCGATCGGCATGGCACCATTGCCCTTGGCACCGGCGCGATGTTCAGGCTCTGGTGCGGCGTTTAGCGGCGAGACACCGAGACTCAAAGCCCCCCAGATGAGGCAATGAATTAGCAGGTATATGGGCAGTGCTCTCACCTGGTGATTTTAAAACTGATCCTTAGATCACAGGGATAGCCTTTCTCCTTGCAGTGGGAAACGGTTATAGTACAGCCGTTTTTCCCGTGCTTGCCGCTTACGCTCGTGCTGTTTGCCGTCTGCCGTCCTCTGTCCAGAATCCACTGGTAATTCTTCAGTGCATCGGCGTACCAGTTGAGAACCTCGGAGGGCGCCTCCTTCACTTTGTAGTGCAGAGTCACAGCCGGCCCGCCCGGCTTGTTTGGATACATCAGCCCATCGATGAATTCGGCATGACCGCCGTATTTAGGAAGATCAGGCAGATCCAGAGGTTGCTTCAAAAGTTGCCAGGCCGCCTCACCCGTTCCACCGGACTCTGAGTGCTGGGCGAGCAACCATTTGCTCTTCAGATTGGCTTTGAGTGAGTTCTCTTTCTGATCTTCCGCTGCAATTGCCGATTGATCCTGAGGTAAGCAGGCAAAAAGCAGAACAATGGTTAGCCAGAAGTAAGATTGACAGAATCGAGCCTTGCTCAGCATGGGCAACAGAATCGACCTCCTCCGCCCGCTCGGTTTCTGAATTTTATCACCCCGAGGATGTTCCTGAAACCAGAGGATGGAGTCCATGTGCTCGTGTCTTGACCGGTTGCTTGTGAATCCATTGGACAATCCCAGGGATGGGGGAATCCACACTCACCCATGCAGTTGGTTATGCCATCCAGCTTGAATGGATTGGGCGTGCGCGTGTAAGTTTGCGGCGTTCCATCAGGAAGATTCATTCCGGCTTGTGTGAGGTCGGGCAGCGGCCATGGCGGCACATTGGTGCTCAGAACCAGAGCATTGCCGGCTGGATTCAGATATATATAACTGACCCTGTTGAAGGCTACCGTCGAGTCTAAAACAGCATTGATCTCCATATTCGTCGCATTCGGCTTCATCTGATGCATATATGTCATCAGTTGAGGGACGATGCCATCAACCCCACTGGATGATGCCCGGGTCTGGACGAGCAACTCGCGCAGCGTGCCTTCTCGCACATGAGCGAGGCCGCAGTCGGTGGTCGAGTATTTCTTCAATCCGGTGTTCTGGGCGCTGGCCAGAACGTTTGCGCATTCTCCGGCCGATACGCGCTCGGCACAGAGATCGATGTGGTATTTCTCGACCGCCATCAGGTTATTGACGGGGCTTCCCTGGGTTCCGGGACTGCCGGGCTGTCCGTATACACTGACGAATTTCTCGAGGTTGCATGGTTCGCCGCCGCTGGTTGTTGCCACCGTCGGTGATGCGCTGTGCGTCGGTGCGCCATTGGAGCAACGAGTCACAGAGTTATTGTGAATAAAATCGATAAAGTTGATGTTGGTGGCGTTGGCGCTCGGGTTGGCGGTGAAGTTGCCCCATGAGTCGATGCCGGTAGCGCTGAGGAGATTCGAAAGCTGAGACTGCGCGCTCGGATCGCCATTGACCAGGGCGTTGTAGTTGCTGTCGACGAAACTTTTCACATCGCTTAGAGTAGGCGTGCCGCCGGTTGACTTGGAGTCAATCAAGCCGGTGTTGGCATTGTTACCCATCACCTCGATGTAGTTCGGATCCATGAGCTTGTCTTGCCATATATCGAATCCGCCCGGGAACTGGGTTCCGCTCAGAGCGCCCGTATTGTCGACGATGATGACACCGCGTTTGATATCACCGGCAAACTCGGTATTGAGCGAGCCGACAACCGCCATGGACAATGCCCGGACGTTCATCGCGCTGGTCTTCTGATCTTTGGTCAGACCGGCAGATTGAAATGCGTTTGGTGGAACGAAATTAGGGATCGGCCCGCGTGACTGATCGGCACTGAAGTTCTTTTCGGACACGAGGTGAGGTGGCTGACCCGGTCTCAGTGGAACACCCCAGATTGATTCAGGACCCAATGAAGATAGCTGATGATAGCCGACCAGGTATTTCTTGTTGCCAGGTCCATTAACCGTCACCGAATTGATGTCGGGTCCGCCCTGGAGGATTTGATTGCTGTCGAGATAAACGTTTGTGGCCGCATCACGCGCCATCAGCGATACGGCATACTGGCTGCCGAGATGGGTAATCGGGTTATTGGTGGCGTCGAACATCCTGACGGCATGATTCTGAGCGACGTTTTGGAATGGTTGATCGAAATTGCCCGGACTGCTGAGCTGGTCGTTAAGGCGGTTGCTGATGCCTTTCAAAAGATTCATCGTCTGCTCTGAATGCAGTCTGGCATTGCCGGTGTTCAGAGCTCTGGCGTTTGCATCGATGAGGTATGTCTGGGCAACGAGCTTATTGATGGTCAGGAGATTGACTTCGTTCGTCTGCTGATCCTCCTCGGCGCCGAACATGTTCAGCTCATCACCCACCTGCAGGGCTGTGCCGGGGTGCCTGAGCACCTGTTTGGCCACATTGAGGTTTCCTGCGTCAGTGGCATGCTGCAGTTCCTGACCACCGCCGAGCTGCATGATCATGAGCAGAAGTCCAAGACCCAGTATAACCAGCACCAATGCGCTTATAACCACGAGGGCTAGTAGCGCTCCTCTTCGAGATCGTACAAACATGGCTTATGCTCCTATTTCCCGGTCCGAGTCAAGCGAGTAGAAACGAGTACTTTGAAGGATCGGTTGATCGTCTTATGCACAGTCCTCTTTTTGCAACCGCAATGAGGAGATTTTTGCCGAGTCTTACAAAGCTTAGCAAAGTTTAATTTTAATGCCGAGTCCCCTGGAGGTCAAGTGAAAGCGTAGGCTATACTCGAAAAACATACTATCGTTGGAAGTTGGGCAAGGAGTTCTTACATTGACAGAAGCCGAAAACGAAACCAAGGGCGACTCGGAAATGCACTCGGCAAGCGATTCTACCGCTTCGGACTCATCCGGCTCCAGTGATCCGGCCGTATCGGATTCATCTGCTTCCAGTTCTTCCCAGACGCCTGCCCAGTCCGGCAGCCAGGCTCCGACTCTGGGCAAAGGCAGGGAAGACAGAGCCTCCTGGTTGGAGGGTTGCTCAAAGACATTTGAATATTTGACTGAGGTGAGCAAAGACAAGACCTTGCACTTCAGGCAGTCGGACAAAATTACAACCAGACTCCTGGTTGCCTCATTAATCGGCTCACTCATATTTGCCGCCTTTCCGTTTTTCGAGATGAAAACCCTGGCGGCATGCTGCTATCTACTGGCGGACTTCATGCTTCTGGCTGCCATTGTCGTTTTCGTCGTCAGCCGCTTCGGCATCATTCGAGCCATGGCTCCCCGGCACGCGCTTGTAAGCTGGCATTTGATGATCGGAACCGGGCTTCTCTTTCTGGTCATCGGCTTTAACCTGGTCGCCTTCATTGTCCTTATAATGTTGCGAGACAAGCTGCAAGCATACATAGGCGGATGAGGCGTCCTTGAATCCAAGCAGAGTTTGGCAAAAACGGCTCCGGAATTCGCGTTTGTTCGGCGCGTTAGCGATATCGTCCGGTCTTTTCATTTATTCCGTTGTTTGGGCCGTGCCATCAACACTTGCAAAACCACTCTTCGACCAGGCTCTCAATGCCAATGAGAAAAACGCCAGAGCGCCGTATCAGCGCCTCGATTTTCAGGTGCGCGGCGCCTCTTGCGTGACCTGCATTCGTCGAGTCGCTAAGGCGCTGAGGCACATGCGAGGAGTGATTAAAGCCGACATATCGATTTATTATCCCTATTGGGCTGTGGTGGTTCTCGATAAGTCTAAGGCTGATGAAATGAAAGTTGTCGAGACTGTTCGCAAGGAAAAAGGTGTTGATGTGAATCGATTGGAAAAACAAGATCTCAATGAGATTCCACAGCTGATCGTGCCAAAGCAAGATAACTTGCCGCAAAGAAGGCTGTAGTCATGCGTCGCTTTTTGTCAAAATGCAAGATCGGATCGAATTATTTTATTACACCGATCTGGTTGCTCACCTGCTTTTGGCTTTGCGGATGCACCCAGAAGAGCGAGCCAAAAATTTCTTTTGATCCCGAGAGCCTCAATCTTGGAAAAGTGGAAGAGGGCATAGAAATCAAAGCAGCATTTTCGATCACGAACCAGGGCAATGCCGAATTGAAAATCTTTGATGCTCACTCGAGCTGCGGCTGCACCGTTCCCACGCTGCAAAAGAGTCGGCTGAGCCCGGGCGAGAGCACCAAACTCGATATCATGGTCGATACCTCCATGAAACAAGGAGAGGTCACCAAACACATTGAGGTATCCAGTAACGATCCAAAATCACCTCTGGTTTCATTGCCGATTGAGCTCGAGGTGAAGAACCGCCATACAGGACTGAGCGAGTCCGGCAAGAGCAAAATATTCACTGACGAGAAGTGCACCAGCTGTCACGTCGATCGCGGCGTAGGTCTGGCAGGGAAAGAATTGTTCGAGGCTGACTGTGCCATGTGTCACGGAGAGGATGCAAAAGGCGCGGTCGGCGGAGCGCTCGTTTATGGAGATTTCGATAACCCGGCTTACAGGAAGCATATAAACGATGTAATCTGTTACGGAAGCAAGACGCACAGATCAATGCCCGGCTTTCTTGACCGCTCCGGTGGACCGCTCATAAGGGAGCAGGTGGACTCATTGATCGATTATCTTGCCGATCTCTCGAGGAAGGAACGAGAGAAGAGACAAAAGACAAAGGTGGAGGATCATGGATCGAAGCAAGACTGATGAGAAGGGAAGCGGCTTGTTAGATAAAGGCTCGCTCTTGGATATCGTCGCTAATTGGAATGGCGCTTTCATGCCGCTTCTGGAAGTGAAGGTCTCGGTGCTCGACCGTGCCTTTTTGTTTGGTGATTCAGTCTACGAGGTGATTCGTGTATATCGCGGCAAACTTTTTCGTTTGCACGACCATCTCGATCGGCTAAAGAACAGCATGGCTTCGCTTGATATTAGATTCGTCGATCTGGATACCATTGATCAGCGCTTGCATGAGACGGTTGAAAGAAGTGGTCTGAGTGAGGCTCTTCTGTATTTACAAATCACCCGAGGGGAAGCCGCACGCACACATCATTATCCTGAGTCGTACTCTCCAAATGTGCTGATCTATGCCCAGCCTTTTGACGATCCATATGCCTCCGTGCGTGCCGCCGGCGCATCTGCAGTCACGCATCGAGACATTCGCTGGGCTCGTAATGACATAAAGGCAACAAGCCTGGCCGCTAATTGTATGGCCGCTCAATTCGCCCGCCAGCAAGGCGCAATGGAAGTGATTTTCATTGATGCTGATGGTTACATGACGGAGGGCAGCCACACTTCAATGTTTGGCATCAGGAATGGCAAACTCCTGGTGGCGCCATCTTCATCAAAAGTCTTGCCCGGCATTACCAAAAGACAGGTTCTTGAGCTAGCAAAAGCAATCTCAATTCCTTTAGAGGAGACTAAAATCACTGAAGGCGAAATCTACGAGCTGAATGAATTATTCCTGGCGGGAACGCCTGAGGAATTGATTTCCATCGTAAGAGTAAACGACAAAAGGATCGGCGAAGGACGTCCGGGTCCTTTAGTCACTAAGTTGCACGAAGCTTTCCGCTCTTCTTTGAGCACTTGAGAGAATATCTCTCTTCAGTTAGGGCGAGCCGAGCCATTGACTGTAGGCATGCATATCGACATCACCGGATGCGGTGCCGGCTTTCGGTGACACAGCTTGTTCCTTAGCGTGTGTCGTGAAGGTCTTCGATGCTACCTTCTGATGAGAGGCGCTGCTGGATACAGAGTGCATCGCTTTATGCTTTTTTGAATGTGACGTGCCGGGTGAATCAACTGGTATCGCATCTGGTGAGAGGCTGCTGCCATCCAGGGCCAAACCCTTTGCCTTCATTATTTTGGTCATTCCTTCAATGTTGCTTTGAATTGCGGCGCGCTCCTCGCTCGGCAAATTACACTTCAGGGCTCCTTTGAAATAGTGGTACGCTTCCGGATAACGATCTTGAATCATCAGCAGATTAGCCAGATTACTCCAGGCCATCCAATCATCCGGTTTGAGCTCGAGCGCTTTCCGGCAAGCGCCTTCTGCTTCGGCTGTCCTGCCGAGTTTTCTCAAAGCGATGGCCAGATTGGTGTAAACGTCTGCGTCGAATGGATAAATGGCGATCGCGTCATTGTATTTCTCGACAGCTTTCTCATACCATTCCTTAGACAAATAACGATTGCCTAAATTGTAGTGAGGGAGCGCTTCGGCGTATTGCCCGCGATCACCGATGCCGGGAAAACCTTCAGCGTGTGCTGTCTGGCAGGAGAGCAGACAGCAGATCAAAACACTCAGTTGGAGAATCGTTTTACTCGTGGAGCGCAGCATCCGGCCCTTAATGCCTCATCGGACAATCAGCCGAAATTATACAATGGGCGTGAGGCTTTGGACGGTCGATATCATGTGTTTGCGTTAATAAGGTAGCAGATGGGAATAAGGACTGGAGAGCCGGTGTCCACGATGAGCGAAAACAAACACGACGATTACAACGAACCGAAAGATGCTCCGGGTCCCTCAGTAAGGCTGAGAGCGCTGGTTCTGATTTGCCTGGGCATCATGGTGATTGCGGCGTTGGCTTACCTTCCCAACTTGAGTGACGATAGTCAGCGAACAGCTGCCTTATTTGGCATGCTTTGTATTTTCAATGCCGTCGTTCTGGTGATGAACGTTTATTATGTCGAAGCTTCAAACCGATCCTGGCGAGACGTGATCGATGAGAGAGTCAGTGCGGCAATATCCAGTTTCGGAAACGTTCTCTTCATTGGCGGGCTGGCACTCTGGTTTGCCTACAAGGACCTCGGCTTGAGTAATATCTTCTGCTACTTCGTGGCCTTGATGGGAGTGAGTGCCCATGCCGTTCTTCACTACCTGAGATGGAGAATAAAACCTTCAAACGTGGATGCTCTTTTGACGACAGTCTATGCAGTAATGGCGGCTACGATCGCCACCGCGATTATCGGCGCCGCATTCTTTCACGATCTCGCCTTTTGATGTTTTGGAATCTCTTGAGTGAACACGATCGCTGATCGGTTGGCTCCGGGAAATCACTTCCTGGTATTCGACCCGGTAATCATATAGGCAGCGATACCATAAGCGACTGCCACGTTCAGCGATTCTTTCAAGCCGCGCATGGGCAGGTGGCAGATCAAGTCGCAATGCGATATGACTTGTGGAGATAAGCCGCTCACTTCATTGCCTACGATCAGGCACATCGGCGGCTCGATTCGAGAATCTGCTATCGCGTCGGATAGGGCGATGCTATTATCGGTTTTCTCCAGACCGACAAGTTGTGTTCCCTCTTGCCTGAGAGCGAGCATCGGCACCAGAGGGTTCACGTGATATTGCCACCAGACATTTTCTTCAGCTCCAAGGCTCACCTTTTCAATCTCCCGGCGTGGCGGTGCGCCTGTAATTCCGCAAAGAAAGATGCGCTTGAATCCTGCACCGTCAGATGTCCTGAAGATTGATCCGACATTCCATAAGCTGCGCACATCCTCAACCAGTACCGAATATGGTGAAATCCGATCGGGCGACAGGTCAGGGCCGCCTTGCAATGCTCCGCGTGCTTTGCGCTTTTCAAACTCGCGCTCGATTACCGCTTCTGCCTCTGCCGAACGGAATGCCGCGACCTGTCCGCATTGAGGGCAGCTTCCTGAATAATGACCGCGCTTGTCTATCGGCGCGCTCAAGGGCGAAACTTGTGGAATCTCAAACTCCAGCAAGCAGGTCGGATTTGGACAGCGAGTTAACATCGAGCGTTCTCCGTACCTGACTCAAACTTTCGCTTCCTCAAGTTGAACTTTCCAGCTCTTGCCGATTTCGTCCGCGGTCATTATTGCATCGGCAACCATATTCGCAGTCACTTCAAAAGGCTCATTGTGTGCCGTTTCACCAGGGGCGACAGTGCGCTCGGCCACTTTCTTGATATTGTCGAGGTCAGGATTTCTGATGCCGAGATCCCCCAGTGTGATCGGCAGACCCACGTCACTGCAGTACTCGACAATCTGGCTGATCAGCTCCAATCCCTGACCTTCCAGGACGAGCTGTACAAGCAGTCCAAAGGCGACTTTCTCGCCGTGATAAAAGTTATGCGTCTCAGGCAGTCTGGTCAGTCCGTTATGCACCGAATGCGCTACCGCTAGTCCTCCTGATTCAAAACCCAGTCCGGACAGCAGGGTGTTTGCTTCAACTATGCGCTCGAGAGCCGGGGTTACGGCTTTCTTTTTGACGGCTTGTATCGCTTCTGCGCTGTCTGCTATGAGAGTCTGAAAGCAGAGTTCGGCCAGGGCAGCGGCACTAATGGTGGTGGCACCTCCGACTTGATTTTTCTTGCCGGCGCGCACAACGGTTCGGGCTTCAAATGCGGTCGCCAGGGCATCTCCCATGCCGGCAACCAGGAGGCGAACCGGTGCCTTTGCGATCACGCTCGTGTCAACCAGGACCAGATCCGGATTTTTCTTGTAGAAAATGTATGATTCGAACTCACCCTCGGGTGTGTATACGACAGAAAGAGCGCTGCATGGGGCGTCACTGGAGGCGACTGTCGGACAGTTGACGACCGGCAAGTTCATTTCGCTAGCCACGGCGCGTGCCGTGTCGAGAACTTTGCCGCCGCCTGAGCCTACGATGACCTCTGATTTGTGATCCTCTACCACGGCCTTGATTCTGGCGATTTCATCGCGCGTGCATTCACCTTGAAATCGGCAGAGAATGAATGAAATTTTGGCATTCTTCATTGAAGCTCGCCATGTGTCGTCGAGAAGTCTCATTGCCGATTTGGAATGGATGATGCAAACGCGCTTGCCCAGACCCAAAAAATGTATTTCATCGCCGAGATTGTTTGTCGCGTCTCTGCCTTGTACATACCTTGTAGGCGAGCAAAAAACGGATCGCATTGGAGCCTCCATAATCAAAGATGAGAATCGTATTTTATCCGAAGCGCAAAGCATAAAAACAGCGGCAAGGCGCCGACAAAAAAATGAGGGCAACAAGCTAAGCGATTGCCCTCATTATGCCTTCTGTTCGTAAGTTCGCTAACCGAGCAGGCCGCTCACGGTGCTGTCAATGCCGCTGAAGTCGGGAAACAAGTCCTTCAATTGTGATTTTGAAAAATGGAGATGGTTTTGAGCAATCATTGAAATGACCGAGCGGAAGTCAGTATTGACTGGCAGATCGCGACGTTCGAATAGTCGCTCCTCATTTAGCTCAGGCATTTGTCCATAGACTTTACCGCCGTTCACTTGGCCACCCATGACCCACATGACATTGCCATGTCCGTGATCGGTGCCACCATTTCCGTTTTCCTTGACCGTTCGTCCAAACTCAGACATGACCACGATTACAGTATTTTTGTAGTCATCGCCGAGGGCGCCGGCCAGGTCGGCAAGACCGCGGCCCAGCACGGTCAGTTGATTAGCGAGTTGACCTTTGCCGGCACCCTGGTTGACGTGCGTGTCAAAACCACCGAGGGCGACGAAGGCGACCTGAACAGCCGGATCATCGGCAAACAGCTTACCGAGCTGTTCTCCGAACTTCTTGAACTGCCTCGCCTGGGGCGCGCCTTTGTTAGCCTCGGTCATTTCTTTAGAGACCTTCTCGTTGATCATTTGATTAGCTTGCAAGCCTTCCTCAAACGCTTTGGAAAGCGACTGATCGGCACCGCCATACATCTTCGTAAAGGAAGCGGCTACAACCGGTTGATCGATCGGCGTTTTTCTGCCGGCCGTGTTGGGTTCGTAATTTGCCACATTCTGCGGACCTTGCAGGATGCGCGGCAGTGTGGCACCAACGTTGATGGCACGCAATGGCGAGTGAGTATCCGGCAAGTCGCTGAGCACTCTGTTCAACCAGCCTGAATTTACCAGCTTAACTCCGGGTCGGCCGGATTCCATGTAATCTTGCGCATCGAAGTGTGACCGGGTTGGATCGGGCGAGCCGCTTGCATGGACGAAGGCAAGCGTTTTGTTTTGCCAGTAAGGCATGAGCGGCTCCAGAACCGGGTGCATACCGAAATAGCCATCCAGATTGAGCAGCCCATCAGTCTGTCCGGGTGCTGGAATGGCTATGGTCGGGCGTGCTTGATAGTAGCGGTTGTCTCCAAAAGGAGCAATGACGTTCAGTCCATCAACGGCACCGCGAAGAAAAACCACTACAAATTTTTTGCCTTCCATCGCCTTCGAGCCGCCGCCATATGCAAATGCCGGCAACTCCGCGCCGAGAAGCGACATGGACAGGCACATTCCAGCTTTCAAAAAATCGCGTCGATTCATCTAACTAATACCTCATGAACTCGGGTGAGCCGATTAATAAAGACAATTTCAATTGATTAGGAGCTGAATCCACGGCTTCTGCCGTGCTGCTCCCTGACTTGATTCCGATTACTCCCATCAGTTCTTCCGGAGGGACATCGGATATTTTGGCGCCCGGGTATCTTCCTGAGGCGAGGGCGGTGGCAAAATTGACGCGCTGAAGCAACGTCGATGAGTTGAGCCAGGCGCTTTGCGTATTCTTGTAACCGTCGGGCGTCAGGCATCTGTAGAGCGGCATGCCTTGAAGATTCAAGAAACCGAGCAATGGTTGTGTGTTTTGAACCGATGCGTCCGTGGCTCGTAAGCTCGACACGAGATATCGGTAAGGGCTCTTGAACTTGGCGTTGTAATATTTCGGGTCCCAAAACTCATTGCTTTTGAACATTGTCTTCAAAACTTCTTTGATATCACCATCGGTGCGGGTGAATGTGTTGGCCATCTTGTCGACAAGGCTGCTAGGCGGCTCATCGGCGACGAAGTATTGCGCCAGCTGATAGCTGATGTGATGAGCCGTGGATGGATGTTTGGCCAGAAGATCGAGAGCCTCTTCTACCTCGTCCGCTCCTCGTCCCTTGATCACGTGACCTAAGACTGTTTTGTCAGTAAAGTCATGTCGATTTTTGTCGAACCAGTAGCCGAACGGATCATCCATTTGATCGGGAAAGCGCTTGACGCTCTGCTGATTGATGATGCCGTGTCCGGTAAGAACCCGGGCCAGCTCGGTTACGTCCTTTTGAGTATAGCCGCCATCCACGCCCAGGGTATGCAGCTCCATGAGTTCTCTTGCGTAGTTCTCATTCAATCCGGAGAATCGTCCCGGTTTTTTTCCTGCGGCCAATTGCGGATCTCTTGGTTTGGAGTTCTGGTTATTGTCCAGATAGAACATCATTGCTGCATGATGTGCCGTAGCCCCAAGGATGTCGCGAAAATTGCCCAGGGCGTAAGGTCTGATAGCCTGCTCTTCAAATGAGCCGACCCAGATGTGATCGAGACCTTTATCAATCGATATATTGAAGTGGTTGTACCAGAAGTCCGTCATTACTTCCTCTAGTTGGCGAGGACTGTAGACGGCGCGCTTTATTCTGGCCTCAGCCACCTGAGTGTAAAGCTGCTTGTATCCTGCGCCAATCAATTGATTGATCTCTTTATTCTTCTTTTCATTGTCGGCAAAATTCTTCTGAGGCTGGCTATTCCCTCTGGACTCCTGCATCTCCATTTTGTTTGCATCCATGTCGCCCTGGTCGTTGGCGCGGTTCGGCTGTTGGCGCATGGGCTCATCATTGCCACTGGTTGCCGACCGGTCTGACACCTGATTGAGTTGATTATTAACGGCGTTAGGACCGATTTTGCCTGCCTTGGCTAAAGCCACCAGCACCGGGCGGCCATAGTTCAAAAAGAGTTGAGCCGGGCTTTGCAATAGAGCCGGCGAGTTGCTTACCAGCGCAACGACCGCCTCGGACTCGGGGATGCTTTGCGGGTTTAGCTGTTCATCAATGTAGCGGTCGATGCCTATTTTTTTGACGCGGGCGATGTCCTCGGCCGTGGCACCAAATGTGATGCGATTGAGAAGATGCCTGATTTTGTCATCCTCCTGCACGACAGGAGTAGCGGGATTGGTAGTGGCATTCTTACTTTGAGCGCCGGCTGGTCTTCTGGTTGCCCGCACCTTCTGCGCTCTTGTGTCCGACGCCGTTTGCCTCACGGCAGCGCTGAAGGCGCTATCCGACTCCTTGGCCCCTACCGGCGTTACTAAAGATGTGATAAGAGGCAGAATGGCAGCCAGACGAATCGTTCTTCTGAAAAAAGTCGGAGAGGTAGTTTGCATTCTTTTGCACCTTTTAGCCATGCACTTGTAAAGACGACAAAACTTTTGCCAGAGTTCAAAATTTCAACCTTAAATTTTTTTTGCCGTCCCCGAAGCTATTATGCCCGTTAAAGTATGGACCTCCGGACAAACCCCCTTGACCTATTTCAGGTAGGCGAAACGCTTGTCTGACGGGAGAGAGGGGATGTCTCACTTAGAAGAGGAAACAGGAACTATGACCTCCAATGCTTATGAACGGTTAGCAACACTGGACACACCTTCCCTGTGCGACATAAATAAGGAATTGCGAGTTTTCTCTCCTGCTCTTCGTCCTATAAAGGATGGACTGAAGTTGTTCGGCAAAGCTCGAACGGTGAGCTGCAAGAACGATTTCTTGAGCATCATTGAAAGTCTGGCCGAATCTGAGGCGGGCGATGTCCTGGTGATCGACGGACAGGGCGGGGATCGAGCTCTCCTGGGGGAGTTGTTCAGCGCCGAGTGCAAGCGCAAGGGGCTGGGCGGAATTGTAGTTGACGGCGCCTGCCGGGACGTGCAGGGAGTCAGGGCAATGTCCTTTCCAGTCTACGCGCGGAGTATTACGCCCATGGCAGGATATTGCCGACAGCCCGGCGCAAAGCAAATTCCTATTATATGTGGCGGGATAGAGATCAAACCGGGCGATATCATATTTGGTGATGACGATGGTTTGATCGCCATCGCCGAGCAAGATCTCGACGCCTTGATCGACGCAGCAGAACGGCTCCAGCAGGTGGAGCAGCGGGTGCTTGGAAATATAGAAGAGGGGACATCGCTCATTTCGATGATCAATATCGATGAGCATGCTGAAAAGATAAGACGAGGCGAAGAGAGCAAACTGAGCTTCGCAATTAGCTGACAGCCTCGCCTCAATCCGATTGCCTTTTTATACGCGCCAATAAATGCCCATCTCGCGTTGCAACAGTCCGGCGCCGATCAGTTCGCGGCGCAGCGTAGCGAAATCCGGATGATGCTCGGCGATGATCTTATTCACTTCCTTTTCGAAATAACGTTTGTCAAATTCAAACCGGTCTACAAGCCAGCGGAGAATGACCGAACGTTTCTTCCGGCTAGCCGGAATCTCCTTGAGCCGTTTTCCATCGAGGAAGTCGTTGAGCACTTTTCGTTCCCAGGCATCTTCTGTGACCCGATCGCTTATGTCGACCATGGTGTCAACCGCTAAGGCGCGCTTAGCAAGAAGACGCAGCTCTTTCATGTCCAGTTGATACAGGTGGCTCGTCCCTTTAGTGCGCATGGTCACAAGACCTGTATCCTTCAATATGGATAGGTGATGCGAGACTGTCGGCGCCTTCAAGCCCAACAATTCAGCCAGCTCTTCGACGCTGCGTTCGCTGTCGGCCAGAATGCCGACAATCTTCAGGCGACTCTCATCCGATAGAGCCTTGAAGAAAGAGACGATTTTGGAGAATTCCAGACTGGCCATAAACAGCTCCTCAGCTCAGCTTGGGCGCAAAGCAACGATGAGCTTACTCATCGGGCTTAGACTTAATTAGATGGACTTCTAATTAGATAGCCATCTAATTAGAAGAATATCAAAATATGAGAATTTGTCAAATCGCTATGCAAGCGTTCTGGAAACGCCTGTTCCGTGCCGGCCCATGCCTGTCCATCGTCCGACAGCCCGGAAATACAGCCAAGCAAGAATCGCGAATCTACCGCGACTGTCCTTTCTGATGCTTCATTTCGGTGATGCCCAGTTGAGCCAGCTCAGACAACTTAGAGAGTCCCGCCTTCAGCTCTACGCCCACCGCCTGAACCTTTTCACCATCAATAGAATCTTTGACAAGATTAGCTCCATTCATGATTTGCTCGAGTCCATTGCCGATCTTCGAGAAGTCCGTGGTATCCAGGCAATCCTTGAGGGCCACACCACATTTATGCAAAATGGCGATAATCTGATCGACGTCCTTGACTCCGTCATGGTCGAGATCGAGTTGCTTCAAATGCTCGAGCCGTTCTTTCAAATAATCGGTGAATGAATCGACGGCCACTTCCGTCAATTTTTTGCGTAGCATAATGACCTCCTGCGGAGCAATGGATTGGAAGTCTCAAAGACTAATCCGAACTGGCAAAAGAGTCAAACTGAATCTATTGAATCAGAGCGGGGTCTTGGATATGCATACAGGTCGTCGGTGGCGTTGGTCCACCGGAAGGAGTTGAAGATTCGATCTGCCTCGGCAGAATACAAATCGAATATTTCTGCAGGCGCTACGAACCAGATCTCTTGAACGAAGTTGCCCATATCAAATGTCGTGTCGATAATGAGACCGCGAGATTTGATTCTCTCCATCACCCAGACGCCCTGAATCATGAGGACATTTCGGGGCGCGAACAGAACCGTCTTTGCCCAGTCGCGTTTGAACTTGGCCGGCCAGGCTACTTGCTCGAGCAGCAAATGAATGTTCATCACCTCAGTCTCGCTGAGCTCATGTGCCGGACGACGAAGAAGTTGCAAGAACAGGTTCTGCTGAGGCTCCATGAAGTGGTACGTCTTCTTGGCCGGCTCGCGCAATGTGATGCCGATGCGCTTATCCCTGTCGGATATCAGAAACTTCGAGACGAACAGGTAACCCGGCCGCGGCGGTTTCGTACCTCGCGCCCAGCCGTCGGGAAGCAAGATTTCGGCGACCGGCTCACCCTTATGGTCAGGAATCTTAATAACGTTGTCGGTTTCCATAGATCTTTCTTGCCGCGCTGTCTTCAAGCCGGATGGCTAAATTTAATGAACGCCCACCCGTTTTCAGGTGGGACAATTATATCAATGATGAGCGATTGCTTACTCGAAGTGGTACTTCCCCCTGCCTTTGCGAAGTTAATGAAACAATGAAAAACCTCATCCTCTTGCGCCACGCAAAATCGAGCTGGGACGAGCCAGCCCTCTCCGATTTCGATCGACCATTGAATAACCGGGGCAAGAAGGCAGCGCCAATCATCGGCAAGCTGATGAAGGAGCGCCAGCTCAAACCCGATCTCATTCTTTGTTCTCCCTCAAAGCGCACAAAGCAAACTGCCAAGCTTGTTCTCGATTCGGCCAAACTCGACCTCGACGTCACTTTTGATAAGGGCATCTATGAAGCGAGCACCAGCAAATTGCTGAACATACTGAAGAGCCAGGAAGCCACTGCCGAGAGCATTCTGATGATCGGTCACAATCCGGGTCTGGAAGATCTTCTCACCGAACTGACCGGCTGTCACGAACACTTTCCAACAGCGGCACTTGCTAATATAGTTCTCGACATAGAAAATTGGAAAGGCATCAAATACGGTGCGGGCGAGTTGAAGTGGATCGTCCGTCCCAAAGAGATCTCCTGATTCTTTCAGCTTTCCTTTCTGTATTTGAGCATTGTGTCGATCAGGTACTGAGTCGAATCGAAGTTGGTCAGTTTTCTGCCGGTGAAGTAGCGGATTATGTGATCGATTGTATTGCCCGGGATATCACCATCGACAGCATGCTCGCCATCGAGCATGTCGACATCAATGACAGGCCGTCCGGTTCTGGTCTGCTCGGGCGTGAATGTAGTCACCACACGATCCGGTCTGCTTCTGTCGACTTGCGGCGTTCCGCCGGCGCCTTGCGACTGAGCCATGCGATCAAAAGCCCGTGTGGGCTCCGATGCCGCCAGGCGAGGATACAACCCGGCAATCAAACCATCGAGCATGTCGGTGGTGCCGCCGTATCTGGGCAGCATGCCGTCCTTCTCACTGGTGATCTGCGCATAGACCAGGGCATCGCCATCGGGTGCTCTTTCGGTTCCCAGACGCGTCGGGTGCCATACTCCCACGCCGGCCCAGTAGCCCGGCATGCCGGCCGCTACATGGGGAGCGAATTCACCGCCCTCTGAAAATCCAAGCAGGTAGCGGGCTGATTTATCGATGTTCAATTTACTGTCGACCAGATTGGAAGCTTCTTTTATGTAGTCCACATCATCATAATTTCCATAAGTGACATTCATGCCCGCTCCTCGTGAGTTCCAGGAGTGGTATTGAAACTTCGAGCCCAAGATTGTGTTTGCATCATTCTCGTGGGTCTCGGCGATTGGATAGACGACTACGAATCCCTGCTTGTCCGCCTTCTCATTTATCTGAGTCTCGTGCTCCATTTCACCGTGGGCAACATCTCCGCCCATCAGAGCATTGTGTAAGACATAGAAAGCCGGCATCGGTTTTGATGGGTCATATCCCGGCGGCACGTGGACATCGAATTCTCTTTGCTCGCCACTGCTGGTGGTGAAGCTCAGACGATGATCGCCAGGCGTAAGCGGCTTGTGAGCCTCATCCGCTTCCTGCAATAATGATTGCACTTCAGTGGCCTGAGAATATAGGGTGGCGTCACCCTTGTGGGTGAATGGAAGTCCGTAAAAGGATGAAGTCTTCAGATCGCGTTCTTCCAAAACTTTGCCAGGCGCGTCAGTCGAGCGCACTTGTTCTTTGCTCAAATCAGCATTGGCTGTAATCAATCTGCCCCGCTCGTCGACGCTGAGAATTTGCGAAGCGCCATTCATGCCCATCTTCTTCAAATCGATGTTGGCATTGATGGCGGCAATGTGCCGAGTCCATAGCTCGGGCTCGACTTTACCATCTTCAGATTGCAACCTTTTCAGTGCTTCTGCTCCTTTCACCAGATTGCCGCTGTTGAAGTCCTGAATGATCGACTTCACCTGCTCGGCGCTCTTGTCCTGCGGCTCAGAATTGCTCAGCATCTCATTTGATTTGGCCAGGCGTTCTTTATACAAACGCGTATTGATCATCTGATCGAGCAATGGATCGGCCGGCGGCATCGCTCCCTCGATTGCCGGGAACATCGGCATTATCATGTTCTGGTGCTTGATTGCCAGCGAGTCCGGCGAGCGAAACTGTTCTCTCATCAGCTTCTTGTCGGCGGTGATCAAACTGCCGTCGCCGTCTACGCCCAGTATTTGATCGGCATCGGCCATGCCCAGTTTGCTCAGATCCACACCGGCATTTATCAAGGCGATGTGTCTTTGCCAAACCGGTCCTGTGCCGTGATTGTCCATCTGCTCGAGCGCCTTGAGCTCGCGAACGGCATCCTGCGATTCACCCTTGTTGAAATGATTGATTACCGATTCAACTTTGTTGCGAGTCGGATCGAGATGGTAAGGTTGAGAGTCTTGTGAGCCGCTGGCTGTACCCATAAAATAACTCCGGCGATTTGCCGCCAAGACAGCCGACCTGCCGGGTATTTTGTCTTCGGCAGAGACAACATAATCTTGAGCGGGCAGCATCTAGTTGAATATATTCTGCCTGTCAATATCTAAACTGTCAGTGGGGGAAATACGTAGTCGGTCACGTTAAGCTGACAAAGTCGTGATTTTGCCGGACCCTGCTTACTCTGGCGTTTTTCCCTTGTTAAAAACATAACGGCCAAGCAAGTAGTCGATTGAAATTTTTCCCGGTCCGAAAGCGAAGACGATCAGCGCGGTCAGGAGAAAGAAGAACGGATCAGCCTGGAGAAAATCGGTCTGTTTTTCAAAGAAGTCCCAGAAACCGCCTGGGCTAAAGATGTTCAAAAACGTATTGCGGTCATCTTTTACGCTGGCATAGGCAACAGTCATCATAACTACGAGCGCAAGCGCGATCGGCCTTGATGCCAATCCGAGGACCAGGAGAGCCCCGCCGACCAGCTCAGTTCCACCGACCATCCAGGCGTTCAAATCAGGTAATGGAATGCCGAGCTCGGTAAAGAAGTCGACTATATCCTTATGGTTGCTCAGCTTTCCTATGCCGTTATGAAAGAACTGCAATCCCCAGTTGAGCCGGAAGATAAGCAGCAAGACATTCGAGAAGAGGTCGCCCCCTTTAGCTAACAACTCGTATGCTTTTTTTGCCAGTAAAACGATTTTGTTATTCATTGCAGCAACTCTTCGATAAGCTCGGCTCGACATGAAGTGATGCGAATCAAAGTAAGTTACAGCAGATGAGCTTTGAAAGTATTAAGCCTCCATCATTGCGCTGATAATCTCTGCCACAATGGATTGGTTTTATCAATTCGGTCATGCAAGCCAATTTCGCGCTCAACTTAAGTATTCTCGCCTGCCTGATCTGCTGGGGAGCATGGGGCATATTCGATAAGCTGGCGCTCGCCAAGGCTCCGGCGTTCGTAGTAGCTGCATGCCTGGCGGCCTGCGCCATGCCGGCCGCCTTGATCACATTCATATTCTTGCAAAGCAGTGGTGCCGGCTGGCATCCGACCCCCGAGATCTTCTTCTGGGTGACTCTCGGTTTTTTTTCATACGGCATCGCTACGCTCTGCTACTTGCAAGCTATGGCAATGGGTGAGGCGAGCTATGTTCTGGGTGCGACAGCCAGCTATCCGATTGTTTTGCAGTTCCTTTCATTTCTTGTTCTTGCCGAGCCAATCGTTCCTGTGCGGCTGGCCGGCAGTGTTCTGGTGGCGCTCGGCGTCGCTGCCATCGGATTCTCCAACAACCAGCACGGCGACCGCCCCTGGAAAAATCCCAGGCTGCTCTTGCTCGTGATTGCAGCCACGCTGCTCTGGGGTATCTGGGGGGTATTTGATAAAAAGGCGGTGACTCTGGCTGGTCCGACACCCTGTTTTCTAGCGCATTGCCTGATCGAAAGCAGCGCCTCAATCGCCCTGCTTATTTTTGCCTTTCTCAAATACCGAGCCTCGTTCGCTAAAGGGCAATTGCCCTTGCTTCCCATCGGCGCATCCGCTCTTTGTCTCAAGTTCGGTGGTTTTTGCTATCTATTCGCCATGTCTATGGCTACTGCATCATATGTAATCGTGATCACCGGCTGCTATCCCATGATTATGTATCTTCTGGCTTTATGGATTTTGAAAGAACGATTCAACCGTGTGCGATTGCTGGGCATCGTTCTCGTCACCGCAGGCGGTATCATTACTCAAACGACTCAGGGCGGTTAATCTAAAACTTTTGCACCGCCTGTAGTATCGCAAGCAGAGCCAACCCCTGCAAGGCAGCCGGACGAGTCAACTATTCCGAGCCGCCGAAGAATGAGCTGCATGACCGGAGCTGGATTAGACCAACCCCGGCTAGGGAACAATATCAGTGCTTATGCCAGGGAACAAAGTGCCGAGATCCGGTTCCAGCGCTTCGAGTATAGCCAGTCAAACATTTGAGACAACAAATGTACGCGGATGACATTTGCCCCAAGTTCAACAAGCTCTGTCCAGCATGCGCCAAGACGTACCCCGCGGAGATGGCGGTTTGCTTGAAAGATTGCAATATGCTGGTAACTCTGAATTGGGAATACGACCAGGATGAGCTGGAATCCTGGCTCATGCGCAGCCGTTTTTTCGCCACCTCTCATTGCCTCCGCTGCCACCGGCATTTTAGCGGGACGATGCTGCCGACCTGTCCGGAGGATGGCGGACCGATCGAAAGATGCATCGATGCCGAGATAGATGGTCCCATACTTGAGGGGCGCTATCAGCTCAAGTCCTTTGTAGGCAAAGGGCGATTAGCCCGAGTTTACTGCACCTACGATCTCGAGACAGGCGGTCCAAAAACGGCCAAATTTTTGCGCCCCGATCTATGCGAAGACGAGCAAACGTCCCAGCGTTATCTCAATCTGGGTGCCCAGGCTATGCTTCTGGAGCACCCCAACATCGCGCGAACGTATGCGGCCGGGTTGACGGCCAACAACACACCATATGTGGTGACACAATACTTGTCCGGACATTCACTCGCTGAAGAACTCGTGAAGCGCGGCAGAATAGATGCCCTGACCGCCGTAAAGGTATTCGTCGATTTGCTCAAAGGCCTTGAGTATGCTCATGGCAGCGGCTTTATGCACACAAACATTACGCCGTCGAATATCTTCATTATCCAGAATAACGATCAATACTCGGGTGTGCTCGTTGACTTCGGCGCTGCCGAGCGGATTTTTCGCGCCCTTGATTGGGATGAGTCTCAGATGAAAGGCACCCGCTCGGATGTCTATGGCAATCCCAATGCGCTTTGTCCGGAGTTCAGCGCTGGAAAGAAACCGACGCCGGCATCCGATATTTATCAGCTCGGCTGCTGCCTTTATGAAGCTCTCAACGGCAGACCACCTTTCAGCCGCCTGGGCACTATGTCGACAGTGATGGCTCACGTCAAGAATCAACCTGATGATTTCGAGGTGAGAGCCGGTCTGAGTGAAACACTGAAGCTCGTGGTGCTCGAGTGCTTGAAGAAGGATCCCAACGATCGCTTTCAATCGGCCGGCGAAATGAAAGCGGTTCTGGAGGAGGTTCTCCAGGAGCTGAAAAATGAGTTGCAGCCGCAGCGTGCCTCGGCACCCTGAGTCAGTTTCTACATCTCAAGCATCAAGTAAACTATAAGTCCGCTGGCCATTGCAGAGAGAGCCAGGGTCAACAGAAGGGAGAACGGCCACACACCACTGGTGGTGCCAAGCCGTTTTCTGCCCTGCACATACTCGAGGGCACCGCCAAGAAGGGCGGCTGTTCCCAAAATCATCAGGGCAAAGCCAAACTGCCGCGGATAGATTTGCACGCCGTGCAGAACTCCTTTGAGAATCAGCTCGTGGACGAACTTGGCAAGCGTAAAACCGAAGCCGATGAGCGTCAGACCAGTGCGAAGCCAGGCGAGGAGCGTGCGATCCATCGCCAGAACCGTGCGCATGATCGCCAGGTCGGTTGTGTCCGGTTTCTGCTTAGCGGCAGCATCCCCTTCGCTCGCCATCATCACTCCTTATTGACTCGCTGTTAAGGAGGGTCTCACGAGTTGAAATACACTCCCACTGCCCCGGTCACTCTTTTTATCAAACGGACCGAGTCATGTACTACTTCCTCGCCATAATCAAGCTCTTCTTCCGCCCGTTTCTTCAACAACCCGATGGCAACCTGCTTATCCTCCGCGCTCAGCTCGATGCGCTTGTGAAGATTATCAGCCAGAAGAGTGAGCAGTTGCTGCATCGTCATATTGGGATCGACGGCGGACATGATTGCAACCAGCTCCCGGGTCTATTTATAACAAAACAATGCTGACGCCAGCGTAAAGCATTACTGCCAACACCAGCTATACTAGCACCGCAGGACTAAATTTGCGAAGTTGTCGGGCAACCTACCCGCCGTACTGAACGTGTCAGCCATAGGCTTTAGTGACGCTCGTCGTCACGGCTTTGTTGGAAAGAGCCTCGAGGATTGCTGCGCGCACATAGTTCTTGGCTGTTTTGACGCTGCCGGGATCGGCATCCGGAGTGTCGTCGATCGCGCCTTCGTAGATCAAAACTCCATCTTTGCCAATCACGTACATCGTCGGCGTGTTTTTCGAACCATACATGCGCCCCACCTTGCCTTCAGCGTCGATGAGAAAATCGCTGGGAGAGGCGTTCCAATTTCTCATCACCTGCTGTTGACCTTCACCGGTGTGAAAACCAGGTTTACCCTGGGCCGATGAGCAGATGGTCAGCCAGACTACACCCTTTGTTGCCGCTTCCTTTTGCAAGCTCTGCATGTTGCCTGAGTTGTAGTGCTTCTTTACAAACGGGCACTCATCGGAAAACCATTCCAGGACGACAATTTTCTTGCGGAATTGGCTGAGACTGACCTCCTTCCCTTTCCAGTCGGTGAGCTTGAAATCAGGCGCCGGCTTGCCCACAGGTGGCTTCTCCGGGATAGGCTCATGGGTGGCGGAGCGCGCGGGCGCGCCGGCAATGGAACCTGCCACCATGAGACAGGCAGCGAGACTGAGTGCTGTTCGCATCATTGCTTTCATAAGAAATCCTCGATATAAGTGACTAGTGGTCGCTGGAAGCGAAGGATTCTAGCACTTTGCTCATTGACGTTCCTGAGCTTGATCAGAGGGAAGCTGCTCGGCGGCAGCCGGTATGAGATCACCCTCAGGACTCAACTTTAGAGGTGGAATAAAGAGGCGCTTGTTGTCGCGACGCCACCACTGTCCCTTTGAGAAGAGCTCGTTCCAATCACTGAAATGATAGTCATAGACCCAGGCTCGAATATAGCGAGGCTTGCCGCCATGGAAGGGGTCGCTTTTGAAGGCCGTGAGCATGAGCGGCTCTCCCTTGAGAAGCAAGCGGGCGATCGCGTATACATAAGGATTTTCATGCGCCGGCACCATGGCTGCGAACCACAGCCTCCAATCCAATCTGGGCATATGAGGCGCCACTACCGGCGGTGCTTTGTTCAAATCGCCTACTTTGTACTTGAATTCATAGGGACGCCATTCTTTGCCGTCCAGGCTGCCTTCATAAACAATCTCCGGGCGGGTTGTGGTCATAACCGCAAACATGCCGTAGCTGTTGAACAGGCGGAACGGCGCCAGATACTCAAGCGGCAGTAATGAGAGGACCGGCACGCTGCCCCCCAGGCCGCTGATGAATTGCGTGAATGCCAGCCCAAACATGGCAATTTGAACGGGAATCAGAATCAATCGTGAGCCGGGTATAGCCGGACCGCGACCAGCTCCGGCAGCCACTTCCTGAGGAGCAGTCTCGCTCCTTGAATCATCGCTCTGCTGATCGGCAGAATGCAATCTCTGAGGATTGAAGACGATCTCCTTCAGTTTGAATCTGGAGCGAAACGGATTGAGCGCCTCGATGCATTGATCATCAAGAAGAGGGATACAAAGAACAATCGTTAGAAAATTCAAGAACGTGTAGTTGCCCGTCAATGAGATCATGAGGTGCAAAAGCATTGTTCCAGAGGCAGCCAGTAAGCGAAGTTTCCTGAGGGGAGCGGAGCCAGCCAAAAAATACATTGGTGGTAAGAGCAACTCGATGACAAAAGTCGCCGCCACGGACAGCTTGTGAAACGGCATGGGAAGATGATGCACAAACCATGCCAGAGGTGATGGAATCGGTTGCGTCTACTGGTGATAGCTCAGTGCCGTCAGGTCCTGCCACGTCGGATCGCCGCTGATTATTTTCACAACACCGGCGGCAAACATGAGCCTGAAGAGTAAAAAACGGATCAAGAAGATCGATAAGCCGGACGGCTCCTTTTGCTGAGCGCCGGTGCCTCTCACCATGCAGGAGAGCGGTGGTTCGATCAGGCACCAGGGCACGAGAAAGAGGGAGAGGACTGATGCCTCGACGAGCAGTCCGTCTGATTGAAAGCCGGTGAATTCACCGCAACCGTTTACCAGGGACAGCCAGAGAATGGTCAGGACGATCAGGCTCGGCCCGGTGAGAATACCTGCTAAGACGAACAAAGAGATGATCGTTCCGGCAATGCAGACGCCGAGGAGAAAGGGGTCGCTTGAGTTGAACCAGAAGAGCGATGGTAAATAGAAAAAGCCTTCCTCACCATATACGGTGCGGACCCGTTGCATCAAATCAGCGCATGGCAGGATGCCGTGCTTGCCGTTCAGCATCAATATCTGGACGGAGAATGAAAGGAATGCGACAAAATGAACAGCTCCGAGAAGCCGCAGGTATAACCATCGACTGAGTAAATAACTATGGGTCGTACGAGCTTTTGACAAAGTAGACGATTACAGAAAGAACTATGCAGGCGGAACCCGAGACAATCATTATTATCTGGGTTACATCGCCGATCAGTATCTCGCTGGTTTCGCGACCGACATAAAAACTGACGGCGATCAATGACACGCCAAGAACGGCAAGCCCAGCGCAAAGGCAGATTCGTTGCATTCCATGTTGTTCGGCTGGTTGCATAAGATCCTATATAGAGCGAATGAGATAAGGTGGATCTATATCTATACCGGTGATTGATTTCCTGGACTCAGCGCTGGAAACGCGATGGCGGGTTCGTTTCCCAAAATATCAAAATTAATCTTTCCCGGGCGCTGCGTTTAATAAAAGGTAGTTGCCAAGGGAGCCTGATTTCCTTATATTAGAGCGGTATCACATGCCTTGCCACCGTTCGGCCACTCAATTTTGGGGTAGGGTAAGGTACACAAAAGCCACAACCTCTCGCGGTTTCTCTCGCTCGGAAAGTAATGGTCACCACAACGGATACGGGCGCTGCGCGTCCTGAAACACAACAGAAAAATGCCGGAGCCGACAATCACGTCGGCAAGGTCGATCAACATAAGACAGAAGTGAAAGGTGCTTCTGAAAAGGGCTATGCCGAAGTTGAAAAAGATCTGCGTACCGGCGCAAATTCAACTGCTGCCAGGTCAGATGCCTGTGTAGCATCCAACAATCAGAACGGAGTCTTGACCGGCCAGCAGGCCATCGAACAAGCTTCTACAGCCAATCCTGCCAATCCAGGCGATCCATCGCAGCTCAAGGGTACGGACAGGGCAGCCTTTATCGCTGCCAATCGAGACAATCCCCAGGCGCTCGCCGATGCCGGTTTGCTTGACGGCAACGAACAGAAGATTCTTCAAGATCTCAGAGATAAAGGAAACGGCCAGGTAAACCTGGACAGTCTCAAGTTCGACAAGAACACCGGACAGCTCCTTGACCCGAGTAAAATTGATTGCAGCACACCGACTGGTGTTGCCGCCTTTGACGGCGGACGATTGCAGCCCGGTCAAAACCCGGATGATCTGCGGGGAGGCGAGGACCCGAAGAGCGATCAGACCAAGCTCGCGGCCAAAACAGAAAAACGTCAGGTCACTCAGGGCGAAGGAGAGACAATTACCGCTGCCAAAGGCGGCGATGGTCGCACTGAAGATGGCGAAGAGCCGGTAACCAATCCGCATCGAACTGATGGTACGGTTCAAACTGTCGGACGTTCGCAGCTTGCCTCATCAGAATCAGACTTATACACGACCGATCCTACTCAGCAGGCCCGCACTGATACACGCGTGGTGCAGACTGCTGCCAGAGGACAAGATGGAGCGCTGGAGACCAGCATGGATGTTGCCTCCGCTGGTGGTGTCAGGCGCCGTAACGATCAAACCGTTCAAGTCGGACGCGATGCAGGCAGCCAACCAGTTGAAGCTTCCGATCGATCTGCAACTTCAGGTGATGCACCGAGGACATCGGCTGAAGCTCTTCAGCGCATGGAGCAAGCCGGATGGATCAAGAGAGGCGCTGATGGCCAGTGGCAAGCTGGTGATCACTTCACCAGTCAAGCCGCTAAAGACAACTTCGCCAAACAGTTCAATCAGTTCCTCGGCCGCCAGGATGTAAGCGACGCTCAGAAAGCGAGCGTCATCAACAGCACGCAACAGTTGTTGGAAGATCACAACAACGCGGGTGGAGTCAGCGACGGCAGACGGCAAGAGCTGGCAACATCAATGATGGAAAACCTGGCTCAAGGTAAAGCAGACCAGGGCAACAGCAATCGTTGCAACGTCACTGAAATCGGCAATGCTACATACACAGTGGCACCGGATGTGGCGGCAGCACGAACGGCAAACATCATTCATAACGGCGCCTGGGTCATTCCGGCCGATCAGTCATCAACCGGTCAGGAACAGCGCATCGACATGAGCGATGCCATTGCCAGATTGAATCGCGGCGGCAATCTCCTCGATAACAGGAGCGGCGAGACCAACCTCCACTCCGAGCTCGATCAAATTGCCATGGCCAAACAGTATAACCAGGCACGCGGCATGATCTACTCGGTCGGCGATCCTACAGGACCAAACGACACCGGAGAGCGCTTGACCTATCGCGACGGTTCGGCTGTACGTGATGCAAACGGTAAGCCGATCCATTCTCCAAACATGACCATGGCCGACGTCGCCGACGCCGCCAAGTCAAAAGAATTTGGTATCGCCGATAGAGTCACTGTCGTTGCCGATAAGACCTGGCAGAACGGCCGCAACAGCCGCAACCTTAATGTCGTAGACAAGAACGATCCGTCGCAGCTGCAGGGCGTGATGGATGGCGTCAGACAACGAGGCATGAGCACCGGCCAATCCCAGTACGTTATCTTCGGAGTGGCCGGAAACGATCGCACGGTCGTCGATCAAAACGGTCGAGCCGATGCCGGCAGCGCCGGTCCGCATGCCGGTCATGCCATCGGCATGGTCTTCGATCCGACTGCCCGATCAAGAGACGGCAGCACGCAAGGCAGCTTTATTGGACGAAACAGCTGGGGCGAGAAGAGCGACAAGATCTGGGATCAAAACGTCGTCAATGCCAACGGCAGCGTCAACATCGCCAACCTGACCCGGGCGACCGATATGTCCATCGATCGCACGCGCTCCGGACCGCAACTGCAAAGATCGCCTGATGGCGTGGCTCCGCATCCGTACCACGAGTGGCACGATTCGCATCCGGCTGTCGACGATCGCCGCGGCGGCACGATTCAGCGCAGTACGGTCGAGCAGGATGAGCAGACTCGCAAAGCCAAAGAGATCGAAGAGCAGCACAAAAAAGAAGACCAAGACGATAAGCAGAAAAAGCCTAAGGAAACTAAGAAGGCTGACGCCGACACTGAAGATGATCCGACAAAGGATCAAACTCGACGAACAGCCCAGGCTGATCTCTCAAGGCTGCAAGCCGAGGAAGCGCGGATCATTGCCCAGATACACAGCGGCATAGCTGACACCGCCAGTCTCTATCCGAAGCTTGCCGACATCTACTCGAGAATGGAATCGGATCGAAACGTCGCATAGAAATCGATTTGGCTCCGAAACTTTTGATATTGATAGCCGGTTGCCAGGCGAACACACTTCTGCGCTCCAATTAATCGCCTCTGAGGGCCGGAAAGATTAAACGATTTTTGGGGTACGGAAAGGTACGAAATAGCCACGCTTCGTTTTTATATTAGTAACGCTTTAGCTGCTGTGGGCGCGTTACTAATATGACAACTGCCGAACAAACTACCACTCAAATCCAGGAGCCGAGTCGACCAACCGAGCGGACTCGTCCTAACGATCATGTCGATCAGGCTTCTAAGAAGGCCACTGAAAGTTTATACAGGGATGTTCAAGATCACCGTGATACACACGGAAATAACTATACATCTACTGTAGCGGACAGCGCCGTCGCCTCGAACAATCAGAGCGGGGTGATGACCGGGCGCCAGGCTATGGAGTTGGCGAACTCAAGACCCGATCTGGTCAACCCGCAAGATCCTTCCAGCCTGCAGGGCGGAGATCGGGCGGCTTTTATCGCTGCCAACAG
>JAJPJO010000528.1 GCA_021324135.1 Pseudomonadota bacterium | reverse complement strand
TCTGCATAAGGTTCGCACGCACCGGCTGGAGTGATTTGCTCGCCACCAATCACAAGCCGAACCCCCGAAAACTTGTCGGCAATGCTCGGTATCGAATCAACCAGAATATCCACGCCTTTTAAATGATCCACACGTCCCCAGAAGAGAATGCGTGGTCCCTCGCCATAATTACCCGCCTTCTCCACCGGTGCCGGCACCGCCAATGGTGCCCTAATGATCGTGAAGCGATCTTTCGCTATATCTGTTGTTGTGGACAGCTTTTCCGCGAGATCATCACATATGGCAATCAGTCCATGCGCAGCCGCCATCGTGGAAGACTCCATCGCTTCGACAAGCTCGATATCGGTCGCGGCATATCTTCCTATAGCTCGAGTACGAATGAGGAGCGACAAAGGACCATAACAGCGAACCACAAGCGGATAGCTGGCCTCTGCTGCAAAGAAGAAAGCCAACCCATTGAACTCCTGAGATTCAATGATATCGGGATTGAACTGTTGCACAGCGGTGCGAAACGTTGAATAGATGTCGTATGCTCTGCTCAATTGCCAGGCGAAGGTTGGTATCTCATCGATTCGATGAAATATGCTGTGCGATCGGCTCGCGTCCCATCGTTTAGCCAGCACGCGAATGCCACCAACTGTAGTATCGGTAATTTCAAGAGGCGAATCCTCCGTCAAGGTCAAGACCAGTATTTCATGCCCGTCCGCCACAAGCGACTTTGCCAATTCCCAGGTAGCTGGAAATCTCGGCTCTTCGCCGGCAGCCAGTGGAAACGATGATGACAAAAGGACAATACGCAAGAGGGATTTTTCCTAAACTTTCAATGTGCGATCAGATATCGCTGCTGTAACTCGCTGTAAGTTTTTCCATCAAGAAACATCTGCTCAATCATCTCCGGCCAGCCGGGGAACACAATTCCGGTAGCTTGCCGGAAGCGTTTTGAATTAAGCGATCGGTCGCAGGCAACACTATCGTCAGGAACAATCTCCACGCTAAGCGAATACGCTTCTTTGACCAGACTCAACAAATCAAATTTGCTGATTGGATCGGCAGATACATGCAGGATCCCGCAAAGATCAGGATGATTAGAGATCAGACTTTTAAGCGTCCGGCATAAATAGACAGTCGGCAAACCAGAGAACATTGCTTTTGTAAAGCCAGGAACGGCTCCATCCTGTCTCAAGAACCATTGGATAAGAGACGGCCCATCTAAAATATGCTGCCCGATAATTGATGTTCGGATCGTCAGGGAACTCTCGGTATCTACCTCGCCCATTAGCTTGCTCAAGCCGTACAGATCGCGGCAGTCGGCCGGATCATCCTCAGTGTAGTCACCCTTTCCTCCGGAGAAGACACAATCGGTGCTTATCTGCAAAAATCTTGCCCTCATTTGCTTGCATAAGGCAGCTACACGGTGGGGAAAAAGCGCATTCACTTCAATGGATTTTATTGGATCCGAAGCCTCTGGGAGCTGCTTGATTATCCCAATCGAATTGATCACTACATCTGGTCGCTGTGTCTCAATCGCTTTTCTGACACCGGCGAAATCCTCTGCCGATACGCCCTGGATCAAGCGCGACGCAGGAATCAGCGTCTCCAGTCTTTCTTCGCGGGCTCGAATTGTGCCTACGGTATCAAAGTCTTCTGACAAGATCTGCATCAGCTTGTGACCAAGTAATCCGGAAGCACCAAGCACGAGTATCTTTAACACAATTCGTGTCTCCTAGACCAAAATGATCAGGCTTGTCTCGGGGGAAGCGCACCAACGAGGACGTTCGTCTCCGGTACGGGAAACTGATGAAAGTTCTGAATCTGGCTGCGTAAGCAATTGATTACTACCGCTGAGGGCGAGGAATTTTCCGCCAAATCGTAACAGCCGCCCCACGACATTGAAGTTGCAGTTATGACTGATTCGACTATATTGTCCTTGTCTAGCCCCGCGATTATACCAGCGCCGCCCTCCACAGTCTCGGGTCGCTCGGTCGTCAATCTGAGGTTGACGCAAGGAACTTTATAAAAATAGGCTTCTTCTGGTGCCGTTCCAGAATCTGACAGCATGCAATGGGCATTGGCGTACAGCTTATTGAAGTCATAGAATCCAAAAGGGTTCAGTATGCGAACCCCTTTAGGGACAGGGATTGAGCCCATCTTGCTTCTCGTGCGTGGATGCATGGGATAGATCACTTCGCGCTTGATGCGCCGATAAATTTCACCGAGCGCCTCGATTATGGCGTTGAGATAGCGAGGCTCATCAACGTTTTCACTTCTGTGTGCCGTCACTAGAATATACGATTTCGGCTCCAGTCCTAGACGCTCAAGAACATCGGAAGATTGAATCTCGTCCTTGAACGCCCGCATGACTTCAAAGGTCGGATTGCCGGTGACGAATATCCTCGAAGGATGAATATTCTCTCTCAACAAATTTTCCCGATGATACTGATTGAACGGAAGAAGAATGCTGGACATATGATCGATTAAAATGCGATTGCGCTGCTCTGGCATACGGGCGTCCCAGGCGCGCAGTCCAGCTTCCATATGAAATGACTTGATACCGCGATTGGTGGCGGGCATGATCGACAAGCCGCTGTAGGTATCGCCGAGTATCACCAGTGCATCTGGACGGATCTTTTCAAACAGCTCGTCTGTTTTTGTTATGACATCAGAAACTTCTCTCGCGTAGCTGGATGTGTCAATCGAGAGCTCAAAGTCCGGTTTTCGCAGCTTGAGGTCATGCAGAAAAAAATCTTTCAGCTCGGGCGTGAAATTTTGTCCCGTGTGAACCATTATATGGTCGAAGTTGAGCTCATCGAGCTTGTTCAATGTTGACCAAAGTTTGATCATTTCCGGACGGGTGCCGAATATGGAGACTACCTTCAATTGCGCACCTCTTCAAATTGTTCTAAACATGATAGAGTACCGCTTCCTCGCGACCTTTGCTCACTCTCGTGTACCATTCGGCCGTCAACCTCAGCCCTCTTCTAAAGCCTGCCAGTCCGGAAAATTCCGGACGCCAAGCCAGGAGCTTTTCGGCCTTGGTGATGTCCGCCCTGAGGCGCTCAACTTCGCTCGTTTGAGGACGCATGCGAGTGGCATCTTCTTCTATAGTGACCTCAGCGTTCATGACAGCAGCGATCAGCTTGACCGTATCCCCGATGGAGACTTCGAAGTTGCTGCCCAGGTTTATTACCTGACCGATTGCTTCGTTGGATCTGGCAGCGCAGGCAAAGCCTCTAACGATGTCTTGCACGAAACTAAAATCCCTTGTCGGATGCAATGCTCCAAGGCGGAGGATGTTTTGCCCGGCAGCAATTTGACAGATGATAGCAGGAATGACGGCACGAGGGGATTGACGGGGTCCATAGGTGTTAAAAGGTCTGGCAACGACTACAGGAACCGCAAAAGAATGATAGAAGGATATGGCAAGACTGTCGGCGGCGATTTTTGTCGCAGCGTATGGCGATTTTGCCTGCAAAGGATGCTCCTCCGTCATCGGCATGAAACGGGCAGAGCCGTATACGTCACAGGTGGAGGCCTGGACCAAGCGCTCTATGCCCAGGTCTCGAGCCGCTTGCAACACATTCAAAGTGCCACCAAGATTGGTATCAACATACGATTCGGGTACCTGGTAGGAGTAGGGTATGCCGATCAAGGCAGCAAGATGGAAAACGATTTCACAGCCAGTCATGGCGGCGCGCACGCTCTGCACATCGCGAATGTCTCCAGTGCAAATCTCTATGGAGCGCCTGATGTCATCATCGCAATTATCAAGGCTCCCCAGGGTGCTCGAGGAGTTGTAGCAAACGAATGCGCGAACCGAATAGCCCTCGCGAACCAATAATTCAGCAAGATGAGATCCGATGAATCCATCGGCTCCGGTTACCAAAACTTTCTTTGCAAGAGCCAATGCTGTCGGTTCCCATAATGTTGCCACAAGAGTGGATCTTAATAAAGTCAGGCACTAAATTTGATTAGCTATGCTCATTTAGAAACATTCAATTGCGGAGATAACTGTCCAAGACAGGCGCCGCTTTAGATTTCAGACCACGATTAAAAAATAGCTAACTGTAATGCAGCTCTCATCTGATTCAATCTTTCAAAGGAGTTTGGATGATACAAACTGAACAGGAGTTTTAATGAATCGCAGTTGCGGGCTCAGAACAATCGTTGTGTCCTGTTCCGTACCTCCGGCTATCACGGGTCAAGCCGCTGTGCTCGGTAATCTCTTTTTTGAAGCCTCGCCGGAGAATTGTTTGTTCATAACAGACGACTGGGGCGGCCCCAGGGAAGGAAAGCTGGAAAGAGCCAGTTATAAAATCATTAATCGACCGCCCGCCAGCGTCATTACTGTCGAGCCCGGATTGCATAACAGATTCAAACAGACAGGGCACTTGCTCAAGGCCATCAAAGAGCGTGCCGACATCATCATCAGCGCGGCCCGAGAATTCAAGCCAGATCTAATGGTGGCTTGCACGGGAAGTGTTGTTGATATTCCCGCAACCGCCTATGCGGCTGCACGCCTCAGGCTGCCGTTTTTTGTCTATATGTTCGACGATCCCGTCATGCAATGGAGCCCGGGCCGATTGCGGAAGTTCGCGATGGTTTTTGAGCGAGTGTGGTCTAAACTCGTGGCGGGCACAATCGCCCCCAATGAATACCTTGCAGACAAGATACTGCAGCGACAAGGACGAAGCCCGGTGGTCATTCGCAATGCCGTGGATCCAAATGCTTTCGGCAAGGAAGAGCACCAGTGGAATCGGGAAGGTCGAGCGATCAGGATCGTCTACACAGGCTCCGTTTATTGGGCTCAAGCCGATGCAATCGCTAACCTTTTGCGCGCCATTGAACTGGAACCTGGAAAGTATGAGCTCCATATTTACAGCGCTCAGAACGAAGCAGTTTTAGAATCTCTTGGATTGAAGTCGCCTCATCTCTTTCACCACGGATTCATCATCGGTGAGGACATTTACAAAGTACAGCAGCAGGCAGACGTTCTTTTCCTACCTCTGACATTCTCTCAGTCTATGCGATCTGTAATCGAGACAGCTTCACCTCAGAAGCTCGGCGAATATGTGGCCAGCGGCACGCCCATTCTTGTCCATGCACCAGCCAACTCTTTTGTTTCACAGTTCTTTATACGAAACAATTGCGGTGTGGCGGTTACAGAGCCGTCCGCAGAGCCTCTCCTGAAGGCGCTTGCCTATTTGTCGGATGAAAGAGCACGTGACTCGATAGTGCAAAACGCTCGCGTGGTGGCAGTCGATTTTTCGCGCGAGCACGCCAAGGCTAAGTTCGGGCAATTGCTGTCCGCCTCTGCAAGTACACTAACATGAGAGTGTTCCAATTGCTCCGGCTCGCGCGAAGGTGACAATGATCCACTTGTTTCATTAACTGTATTGCGCTATGCTGCGCTGCCTCCACCAAGAGAGGAGCAGCCATTCGCGACTCTTATGACCTCGAACTCCTCCTCGGCAGGTGCCTGTGACGATAACTCTTACTAAGGCACCACCTGTGGTGCAGTCTACCCGCCCTCATATTCGTCCATTAACCTCTTTGCGATTCTTTGCCGCTCTGTTGGTAGTATGGGAGCACTTTCAAGGCTGTCTATGTTCTCAGCTCGGTCTAGACATCACCTACACGTCTGTTGCAGCGGTACATTTCTTTTTTGTACTATCCGGCTATGTACTTACCTACATGCACCGAGATTGCTCCGGGCTTGAAGGGACACTGCGGTTCTGGAAGGCGAGACTCGCTCGTCTTTATCCCATGCATCTCTTAGCACTAGCAGCCTTCCTCTTGCTGGTTCCGGAGATGTTTCCGAAAACAGACTTTGCATTGATGTTGGCAGCGAACATCTTCCTCATACACGATTGGGTGCCTATTTCAAGCTGGGCTCTCTGCTTCAATGGCCCAACCTGGAGTCTTTCAGCCGAGTGTTTCTTCTATTTGCTCTTTCCACTCATGCTTTTGCCAACCCAAAAGAAGGCTTGGTTGACCTTAAGTCTTTCGGCGCTACTGACGATGGCGATTGCTTATCTATATTATTCTCTGGCCTGGCATCATACCCCGAGCTTCCTCTCCTGGATCACTCCTGGAACCCTGGTTGCGAACTCTCCTCTGCCCAATCTTTTCCTCTTCGTGTTAGGCATGTCGTTGGCTGGGCTTCCTTCATTTCGAAATGGGGAGAGCAAGATTGCTTCCCACAAATGGACTTTTATGGAAGTAACCTCGCTCGTCTTCCTAACAGCAGTGATTTTTGTTTTAACGCCCACCTGTTGGTATGTGCTGCAGAAGCAAACCGGTTTGACACAGGCACTCGCGTTTCTTGAGGTTCTTTTTGGAGATGGACTGGCGGCAGCGATGCTGATTTACACTTGTTCGCATGAGCGAGGAATGCTTTCCGGTCTTCTGTCGCGTCCTGCGCTCGTGCTCCTGGGCGAGATGAGCTTCGCGATGTTTATGTTGCACGATGTAATTATCTTGTGGGTCGGCTTCCATTTCTATAAGTACCTGCTCGCGTATCCGATCTTATATTTGGTGCCGTTGATAACCATATTCACCACCGCGTACCTGGCATTCAGGCTATTTGAAACACCCATGAGAAGATTAGTTGTTGGCTCACCTCATCAATTTTCAAATCCCCTCCAAAGCATCCCGCTGAAGATCAATTCGGCGGTTCTGCTGATGTGCATAGCTATATTTCTGTCTACACCCGCATTGGCAGACAACAGTACGAAGATCGCCGAGACGACCGGCAGATTATTGGCGACCAGTAATAACTTCGTGAAGGACAATTATAAGCTCGCCAAGAGCGGCTGCAAATCGTTAATCAAGGGAATTGCGAGAGAACGGACAAGCAGCAATTGATTGCTCACCATCGGGTCTATATTCGTTCGCCAGACAGGCTTGGAACGATCAAATTGTTTTCCTCGAGCATGCGAAAAATATCACGCTGAGTCATGGTAACCGCGCTTGAGCTGTACTCCCCTCCTTCCGGGAAGGCGGGCTTGATCATCTTTGGCTGAAGCTCCGGAAGCATCGGCAGAATAACATAGTATCGCCCGCGGTGCTCGGTACGATGGGATTCCTCTTCGGAAATCATTACCTCGTGCTCTTTTTCACCAGGACGTATTCCGATTGTCTGAATTTCGATGTCCCGATCACCTACGAGCACTTCGGCAACATCTATGATGCGAGCCGCCGGAATGATGGGCACATAGATCTCGCCGCGCTGGGCGCCTTGCAAAGCCGCGAAGATAGTATCGACTGCCCGATCGAGACTGAGGAAGAAGCGCGTCATGGTCTCAGTGGTAACAGTCACCGGCCCGCCTCTTGCCACCTGATCAAGGAAGAGCGGCAAGACGGAGCCCCGCGAGGCGAGAACATTGCCATAACGCACGCAGTTGAAACGGGTCTGCGGGCAATCGAGGTTTGCTCTGACGAACAAGCGCTCCTGAAGCGCTTTAGTCATTCCCATGACGTTGACGGGCTTGCAGGCTTTATCAGTGGAAATGCCCACAACTTGTTTTACGGGCAAACCGTTTTCACGAATGGCGCGCACGATGTTTTCCGCACCGACAATGTTTGTTAAAACGGCTTGGTATGGAAAGTATTCACAGGTCGGCACTTGTTTGAGTGCGGCTGTGCAGAATACATAGTCAGCATCCTTGAGCACTGCAAGAACTGAAGAGAAGTCACGAACGTCTCCAACCCAAAAGTGCAGAACCGAAGAATAATCCTTATAGAACACCTCATGCGTAGCCGCAACCAGACGATCGAAATCGATCCGCATTTGGTATTGTTTTGCTTCATCGCGCGATAAAACCGTTAGCTTACGAGGCGTGCCGACTTCGCCAGCCAAAATGCGCCGCACTAGCTGTTGTCCAAGCGAACCGGTTCCGCCAATTACCACAACGTTGGCGTCCGACAGGACCGCCTTTTCTTGAATCGCCGAGGTCATATCGATCAGTTTCTTCCCTTCAGCGCTGTTCATGTTCGGATTTTTTGTGCTATGTCCAGCCTGAGCGTGGAGTTGCCGAGCTCTCGCCGCTGTGGTAAACGTTCATAAGTGTCACGGGCTCGAATATAGCAAGCTTGTCCAAGCCATGCATGACGCAGCTTTCATACCGCTTTGCAGTCTCGAACCTTAACTCGCCATAATAGCCCAATTGCCAAGGTACATCATAATCAACTCGGCATCTGTCTTAGAGATTTACCATGAAAGTTGAAAGCGCGACGGCGCCTTCGCATCAAAAGGACATTGACGATGACAGGCATGCGTGCCTGTTGAATGTCGCACAGACCAATGCCGGCTGCGGTCTGTCTGAGGAGAGCCAGCGATATGATTATGTAATCGAAGGCGAACGCCGCGAGGGCTTTTGGCAATTCCTGACCAGAAATTGGCAGGAATGCTCAAACTATCACTGGGCAATTCGCAGCTTTATTGCCAATAATCTGAGCCGCAAGTATCGCCGGTCCGTGCTTGGTTTTCTCTGGGGTTTCCTGGCGCCGCTTATGACTCTGGCAATTATGTCGACGATGTTTTCTCTGATTTTTCATATGAATCCGGAAAGATCGGTTAAATACATTTTTAGCGGACTGATCGCCTGGTCCTTTATTTCAGAATCGGCGCTGCAGGGAGCAGGATGTCTCATCAGCGCCGAGTCTTTTTTGAAAAAATTAGCCATACCAAAATTGTTTTTCCCGCTCGTTTCTGTTGGAACGGACACGGTCAACTGCCTCCTGAACATGATGAGCCTAATCGCCCTGGCAGCCATTTTAGGCATTGAGTTCAAGCATTCGATACTGGTATTACCTGTAGTGATATCGATCACTGCCATCTATAATCTCGGCATCGCGTTGATCTATAGTGTCGGCACGGTACATTTTCGCGATCTGCCGCATATTCTGTCGGTCACGTATCCAGCCTTGTTTTATGCTCTCCCTGTTTTCTATCCGATGAGCTCTGTTCCATCGCAGTATCATTGGATTTTTTATTGTAATCCGCTGTTTTGGTTCATAAACCTTTTCCGGCACATCATTCATGATGGCACTCTCCCCAATGCCCTGGAGTGGTGCATACCGATGGCCATCGCCTTATTCACGTTGTCTTGTGGATTGTTTGTCTTGTCCAGGAATAATCGCATTCTCATTTACAGGCTATAGTCAATTGAAAGCAAGTATCGAGCTATGTAATGTTTCCCTCAAGTTCCGCATATACAGGAACCCTTCGCCGGCGTTGAAAGAACGGGTCCTGGACATGGTCTTGAGGCGGGGAGAAGAGGACTACCTCGAATTCTTCGCTTTGAAAAACATCAACTTACGAATATCGCAAGGCGAGCGGGTAGGCATAATCGGGCTGAACGGCGCGGGCAAATCGACATTGTTGAAAACCATCGTCGGTATCTATCCTCCAACGCTGGGCAGCATTCGCATTCGAGGAAAAGTGGTTCCGCTCATTGAGGTTGGAACCGGATTCGATCTGGAAATGACCGGCCGGGCAAATATTCACCTTAATGGGGCTTTGCTGGCTCGTTCGCAGGATGAGATGCGGCTGCTTGAAAGCAAGATTATCGAATTCTCGGGTCTTCATGAATTTATCGACATGCCCATCAAATACTATTCCAGCGGCATGGTCGGCAGGTTAGCCTTTTCAATCGGCACGATGATCGATCCGGAGATTCTATTGGTTGACGAGATATTTGCCAGCGGAGATGCCTCGTTCGTAGGCAAAGCGGTGAAGAGAATGCACAATCTCTTCGATCACTCGCACATCGTCATTTTTGTCTCTCACGATGTCGATCAAGTAGAGAATTTGTGCGATCGCGTCCTGGTCATGCATCGTGGAAGTATTGTCAATGACGGCCGCCCTAAAGAGATGATTGATTACTACCACTCCGAGATAGTCAGTAAATGTCTTGAGGCGGGAGCGGAGGCATCGGTATCTGCAATCAGGTCATCAACTCCGCTGAGCAGCTCATAAGCTCATCAGCCAGCAACACACGTACTTCTTGCTTTGGATTGAGATGGCTAATCTTGATTTGTGCATCAGGAATGCCTTGCTCAATCAGGCTTCTTCTTATGCGTTCATATGCGCCCGCATTCAAGAGCCTACCCCTGACAGGTTGCAAGCGAAGCGATTTTCTCTTCAGCTCGTACTCGGAATTACCTGAGCGCAGCTGATCATCAAAGGCGCGGCAAAGCTCATGCACTGAGCCTTCCATCCGAGGCACGTCAGACTTTCCGTGAATCGAGGATCCATCGCATTCCAGCCAGAGCTCATAAAACGGATCTGAAGATGCGCTTGCTTCATTCGTCGGATACACCGGCACGAGAGTGAAGAAGCGCAGCTTTAGCCGATTTTCTGCAACCACACGCTTCATCGCTTCGACTACTTGCAGCTCGGTAATCTTCTCGCCGGTGAACGAGAATACACTTCCACCTTTGTACTGAAATTCGATGAGCGGGGTGGAATTATGGAAGCCCATTACCTTGACGACATCATTTATGTTGTACCTGTACAAGCCACCGGATGTGGTGAAAAGGATAAAGTAATTCTTGCCTTGCTCCAGTTGATCCGCGAGCAAAACAGGCGGCTTCTCCTGATTGATCTCCTCCTCGGGGATGAATTCGAAGAAGTGGGAGTGCAACGCCAGCATTTGCTTATCCGGAGAGAGAAAAACGGTTCCTCTGCCCTCGCTCGCACCATATGTAATATCGCAAATGGGAACATCTCCAAAGTAGCCGTGCAAGTCAGGCAAATAAAATGAAGCGGCCGCTTTGGTCCAGCATGACACCACGCTTAGTGTCGGCCAGATCTGATGAGGAACGAACTGCTCGCGCTGCAGCAAGCCCTCGAGGTATCGCGCTCTGGCTGGGTCAGCACGCGTAATCGGTCTGAAGCGATCCAGGGCGGTTTTTCCCAGGGGTGCAGGCGTGCTGATCGTGCCGTCGTGGACATCCTTGATTAGAGTCTGCGCATGAGTACGCAACCTGCGGCACAGCAATTGAATAGTGCTGGGGTTCAAAGTATAAAAGAGAGCCACAGGCAGTTGCAGTGCGGCTCTTAGAATCGCGTAGTACTTCGATTCGTAATCGTCTATCAAGTAAGCATCGTAAGGTACTGGTGATATGAACTTTTTGATCAGCCATGGTTCGTTCTTGAAGAGAAGTCCGGAAATGGAGCCGTAAGGAATGCCGCTTGCCGTTCGCCCATCCTCAGCCGGAGAAGTCATCGAAAGCACTACACCTTCGGCGATTCCCGGAAAGTTCTTCAGCAAGTAGTAGCCGGAAACGACTGAGGCGTTTCTGAACTCTTTTATATAGGTAGGAGTAATTGGAATAAATTTTGGTTTATCTGTTGTGCCGCTGGTCGTGGCAAACATTCTCGGTTCTTCGCCCGTGAGAACCTTTTTCTCGCCCTGAGCCAGCCTGTCGATGTAAGGTCGAAAACCCTCATAGTCTCGAACAGGCACGCGAGCGTCAAATTCGTTCCAATTACTGATGGCTTCGAACTTGTGCTCGCAGCCAAAGCGGCTCGTGCTATTCTGTCTGAGGATTTGAAAGAGCTTTGCCAGTTGAGCCTGACGCGGCTGATGGCTGTCCGCCTGAATTTGACGAACCTTACTTTCGCCCAGACCACTGAAGACTTTGTAGAGAACTCTTCTCATTTGCACCGGCTCAAGCCATTCAGAACGCTTTGCATTATACTTTGTAATTCGCAGAGAACAGGTAGATCATGCTCTTTGTAGCCGTCCTCTTAATTTGCATTACCTCAATTGTGGTAGCAGTGCAGAGTGCCTCGTTCAGGCGCTTGTACCTGTATGTCGAGAAAGA
The DNA here is from genome assembly GCA_021324135.1 of Pseudomonadota bacterium. Classification (GTDB taxonomy): domain Bacteria; phylum Cyanobacteriota; class Vampirovibrionia; order Obscuribacterales; family Obscuribacteraceae; genus JAJPJO01. The sequence goes on along the minus strand of JAJPJO010000528.1, from coordinate 417 downwards.
ATTACAAAGGTCTCAGCCAGGGTCGCTTCCAAAAGCTTCAGTAATCTTGCCGTGCAAAGGACTTGATGCCGGCTTCGCGGACAACGTGCGCAAACTTTTGCATCAAGACTATCCCGATTTCGAAGTGATCTTTTCAGTAGCAAAAGATTCTGATCCGGCGCATGAGCCGTTGAGAAAATTTGTCGCTGAATCTGGTGGCAAAGCAAAACTTGTGGTTGCCGGGATCAATGATAAACGCAGCCAGAAGCTAAACAATCAATTACATGCGCTGGAGCAGGTGAGGAACGATTCAGGCGTACTCGTTTTCGTCGATTCCGATGTCATCGCTCGAGATGATTTTCTAAAGCACCTTGTTGCACCGCTCGCGGATGCCACCATAGGAGCCACCACTGGTTATCGCTTTTACATAGCCTCCCC
>JAJPJO010000110.1 GCA_021324135.1 Pseudomonadota bacterium | reverse complement strand
GGCTCTAGCTCATGGCGTTCGTAATCTATATCGAGGGTTTTCTTGTCGAGCCAGGCGAAGCCGGGCTGCATGGGCAGTCTCAGTCCCAGTCCGAGCGAGCCGTCGCCGCCCGGATGAGGGAAAATCTCGAGCTGTCCTTTGCCGATCTGGAAGTCATTCAATGTAAGAAGTTTGAATAACTGCGCTCTGAGATCGGCACTATTAACGGGCTCGTCGAGGAATATGTATAAATGCCAGCCGCCACTATAACTTGAGCGATAAAGTGAAGATCGAGAAAGACCGGCTTGAGACAGGCACTGTAGCAACTTCTCAAGCGACTGCTTGTTGTGGTATCGACTCTTCTGGTCGATATCTAAGACTGCAAACCTGGTCGATTTCCCGGCGCGGCAGCCGATGTAGAACTTAAGATGGGCACAGGCGATTGCCTTTAGAATCTCGGAATCAGGCAGCTTCCAATTGTCGTTGGCCGAGTACCAGGAGCCGCCAGACAGCGGTTTGTAGATGTAGCCGTAGCGGTGGAACAGTTCAAGAAATTGCGCGACACAGGTCTCCCACCCTTTCGGGAAGTAATCTAGTCGAGCAAATCTAGCAGGCGCACTGGCTGTGCCTGAGCGCGCTTGAACGCGTCCGGTAATGATGGTCTCCCTTTCTTAATCTGGGACGTGTTGACCTATCCGGACCATTCGTCTATCCTGAAGTCACATCGCGAAACGACAAAAAACGCGACGACAACTGAATAACGAGGTCCGCAAGGGTCTTACAAAGACATCGCTTTGGGGCGATGTCTTTGTTTATGAGCCTTTCGCTTGTTACAACCTTTCTAGGGAGCAAAGCTCCGAGATATCGATCAGATATGCACCAGGCCACCCTGCCAAGTGCCACCAGCCACTATATAAGGTGCCGTTAGATCGATCAATACTTTGGATCTCGGAAGCCCGATCTGATCTAGGCTGCCCCACCCACGAAATTATCGCGAAGTTCATTTCGGGACAAACAAGCAGCCTGTAGAGCCATGCTTGCCATGGCACTCCGAGGTATTCGGAAACGCATGCGAAGCCCGCACGAAGTGTTATCAGCGGATACGAAATGACACGAAGCACCCTCGAAACAGGAAGCGCGAAACGCAAAGCGCGATCACGAAGCAGCCCGAAACGCCGATTCATCCAATCCAGCCTGCATTTACAGCAACACAGAAAAATCATTTTCGTGGATCTCGTTCAACATTTCGCAGTCAGCGCGAAGCGGTCACGAAAAACTTCTGGCTATTCGGAAGCGCTTCACGACGAGTCGCGAAACGGAAACCGGCGAACTTCGGGACCCTTGCGGGGTGCCAGAAGAGGACGCCAATACAATCTACCAATAGGGGCTCTGGCGTTTCTGGTCACTTCGGGCTTATTCGGAAGTGGTCCGAAATGTCATGGCCTAGAACAGGCAAAAATTTCAGGCAGGCCGAAATGAGTAGAGTATTTTGGCTTCTGAGTTATGAGACGTTTCGGGATGATTGCGGCATCTGCTTCGTGTCATTTCCGAATCTGCACGTGCTGTAGCTCTCATGCAAATTGTGCTTTTTCTGATGCTTGTGAATTGGTCAAGAAGCTCTATAATACTGATGTTCAGGATGTGCGCATATAGAAAGTAGCGCCACTAGATATGGAGCGGTAGTATTGAAAACTATATCCGTAAGGGATGCTGCGATGGCCCTGGGCATCACAAATCGAGCGGTGCTTTATAGGCGCGAAAAGGGTCAACTCAAAGGACAGTTGATCAAGAACGATCATGGTGTACCTGAGTATCGAATTTACCCGAACAAAGAAATCATCGAGGGGTTGAAACGGATCGGTTCGCCGTTGATTGCTAACGAAGCAATTCAAGAGGCTGATATTGTCGACGCCCAAAGCGTCTTCACCCCTGGCGACGATATCCAAGACATGTCGGTTGACCCTGAGACGGACGAGGACGCAATACAAGGCAAGCCGGGCGACTGGACCGATCCGGCACGTGCAGCTGCCGGTGGGGTCGCTGAGGAGCTTTGGAGCAATCTGATAAGCCGGTTTCTGGAAAAGTTGGAAGAAAAAGATCAACTCATTGGCGTGATGCGCACCGAATTGGCCGACAAAGACCGGCAACTGAAACTGCTGCCTGACTTGGAAAAGAAGGCCGAAGAGGAGCGAAAAGCGGCAGAATTGCGCGCACTCGAAGCCGCGGCATTGCAGAAACAAATAGAGGCAATGCAAGCCGAGAAGCAAGAAGCGCTGAACGCTCAGCAAAAAGTTGAAGAACTAGAGAGGCAGATGGAGCGGCTCCGAGCAGACGAAGCAGAAAAGCTAGAGCATCTCAAGGCGGAAAAGGAAGCTCACGAGACGGCCATCCAGAAACAGCTCGCAGCAGTCACTGAGGAATTACAGCAACTGCGCAAACCCTGGTGGAAGAAATGGTTTCAAGCTCCTCAGAATAGTGAATGAAATCAACCGCTGGTTCGACAAAGCGCCCACTTGTCCCTGGAAGCATCAAAATGGTTGAGCAAATACGACAACCGTGTCCGTCAGCATCTAAACAATAAGCGGACGCCCGAGACCTTCATCTAGCGCTTTATCATCGTAGAGGGAGGCTCGTTTGGTGCAATCTTCAAGAGTACAAAGGCGTAAGACGGCAACCCCTGTTAGCAATACGAGAATAATTAAGGAAACATTAACGCCGAACACTTGGCAGAATTTTTTGCTATAAAAATCTATTAGAAGGTTCAATTTACCTTCGTTGTGATTAGCCCAAATTCTGCTCGTAGGGAGGATTTGCGCCGATTGACGATTGTAGAATTTGAATAGTCCTAAACTCTAAATTTCCGGCCCGCCAGGCCGGCGACAAGCCAAAAAGGCGGCCTCAGACGACTGAGGCTGCCGAGCTGAGTAGTAAACAGCCCTAGAGGAGATTCTCGGTTCTTTGACCGTATCTCTCGATGGCTATTTTTCTTCAATCGGCTTAGAAAGCCGGCTCTAGTTAAATAGACAGACGGAGGTTTTGGTTATGTTGGGAGCGAAACAATATGGAGATGCACTGAATAACTACATTAAAGCTGGCAGCCAGAGCTGCCCTCCAGAGATACTGGAGGTGTTGGCCCACAGCGAAATCGATCGAATTCGGTTGCGGGTAGCTGAAAATCCCAGAACTCCCAAGGACATTTTAGAACTGCTGGCATCCGACAAGAACGTTGACGTTCGTATAGCCGCAGGCACGAATCCGTCAACGCCCGCCTATGTCAGCTACAGGCTTGCGTTCGATGAGGATCCAGACGTGAGGCTGGGCTTGGCTGATGATGTGAACACTCCAATTGAGCTATTAGAAAAACTGATGGAAGACAGTAATCCGTATGTCAGCCACCGGGCAGCTCAGACCAGAGACATTGTTCTGTCGCAAGGCAAAGTCAGAAGCTTCGGCCACAAGCTTCTGCACTGGGTCAAGAAGGGTCTGGATGAGCCAGAGCTGCGATACGCCTGATCAAAGGGGGTGCTCGAAATGACCTGGTTCACTGGCCTTATGATTTGCCTCTGTTTCGCTTTTGCGGTCCCCTGCCCGGGCGCGGCAGCTGACGGCGCCACGACCAGACAAGTGAAGGTGGAGAAGCTATTTCAACCTGGGGTGAAACCTGCAACAACGATTGGAGACTTTGACACTCCGAAAGACTTGCTTGTCAGGCCAGAAAAACAACGACAAATGAAAATAGGGACCGATCTGCAAGGACTGGCTGACGCTACTGTCGGCCAGTCTTTGTGCAATCGGTCTTGATGCCGAGAGCCGAGAGCGCACGAAGTTGCTCAGACCAATGAACTATGAATCGTCCTGCTTTCCATGACAACAGGGCGAAAGCTGCTATTTGTGCAGGTTGCCTATTCGAGAACTTTAAAAAACGTCGAAAAATTTTTTGCGTGACTGCGGTCATGAATAGACTTTTTCTTGGGACAGACCGCGTTTTTTAGTGAGTCGAGAAGGAGGTTTATTGTGGCTACTGCAACTAGTACTGAACGCAAACTGACGCCACTTGCAGATCGAGTCGTCATCAAGAAGCTTGATGCTGAAGAAAAAACGGCCGGCGGCATCGTCATTCCAGATACGGCGAAAGAAAAGCCGCAGCAAGGAGAAGTTCTCGCTGTCGGACCAGGCAAATTGGACGAGCAGGGCAAGCGTCTTCCAATGGAGCTTAAGGCAGGGGACAAGGTCCTTTTTGCTAAGTATTCCGGCACCGAAGTGAAACTAAATGGCATCGACTATGTGTTGATGTCGGAGCGCGATGTCCTGGCGATTATTGGTTAGGAGCGTCAGTGAATTGGTAAGGAGGGGATAGTTTTCATGGCAAAGCAGCTTATTTACAACGAAACAGCGCGGCGTTCGCTGGAGCGTGGTGTTGATCATGTAGCTAACACTGTGAAGATCACGCTCGGTCCTGCCGGACGCAATGTCGTGCTGGAGAAAAAGTTCGGCGCTCCACAAATCATCAATGACGGTGTGACGATTGCTAAAGAGATCGAGCTTGAAGATCATTTGGAGAATGCCGGTGCGCAATTGATCAAAGAAGTCTGCACGAAAACCAACGACAATGCAGGTGACGGAACTACAACAGCAGCGGTGCTCGCGCAAGCAATGGTGAAGGAGGGTCTGAAGAACGTTGCCGCCGGTGCGAACCCGATGATATTGCGGCGCGGCATTCAAAAGGCTGTGGACATGGCAGTCGAAGAGATAAAAAAGATTGCCAGGCCGGTTGAAAGCAAAACATCAATTACTCAAGTTGCCACCATCTCCGCCGGCAACGATCAAGAAATCGGCGCGATTATTGCGGATGCTATGGAGAAGGTCGGCAAGGACGGCGTAATAACTGTTGAGGAATCGAAATCTTTAACGACGGAGCTGGAAGTAGTCGAAGGCATGCAGTTTGACAAAGGCTATGTCTCAGCTTACTTCGTCACCGACGCTGAGAAGATGGAATGCGTTTTGGACGAACCGTTTGTCCTGTGTGTCGATAAGAAAGTAAACATCCTTTCTGATCTTGTGCCGGTCCTGGAGAAGGTAGCTCGGGCAGGCAAGCCTCTTTTGGTCATCGCCGAAGACGTTGAAGGAGAAGCGTTGGCAACACTTGTTGTGAACAATCTGCGCAAGGTGCTTGCCTGCTGCGCGGTTAAATCACCCGGCTTTGGCGATCGCAGAAAGGAGATGCTCAAAGATATCGCCATCCTCACAGGCGGCGAGGTGATCACCGACGAGACCGGCACGAAGCTGGAGAACGTCGATATCAACATGCTGGGCAAAGCACGCCGAGCGCGAATCGACAAAGACAAGACAACAATCGTGGCTGGTAAAGAAACGAAAGCGGAAGTCGAAAAGCGCATAGCGCTTATCAAAAGCCAGATCACAATTTCGGACTCGCAATACGACACAGAGAAGCTGCAAGAACGGCTGGCGAAGTTATCCGGTGGCGTAGCGGTGATTAAAGTTGGCGCAGCTACGGAAACGGAGCTCAAGGATCGCAAGTACCGCTTTGAAGATGCTCTTAACGCCACGCGAGCGGCGGTTGAGGAAGGATACGTACCTGGCGGTGGCACGACACTCCTTAATCTGTCGAAGAGACTTGAGTCCCGCAAGGATAGCTTGCACGGCGACGAACGGACCGGATTTGAGATTGTGCTCAAAGCCTTTGAGGCGCCGGTGCGGCAGATTGCTGATAATGCCGGATTGTCTGGCGAGGTCGTAGTTGAAAAGGTAAAAGAGCAGAAAGACGGTTTTGGCTTTAATGCTCAAACTTTTGAATACGTTGATTTGACCGCAGCCGGCATAATTGATCCAGCAAAAGTTGAGCGTTGCGCGCTGCAAAACGCGGCGTCCATTGCCAGCATGTTCCTCACCACAGAAGCGCTCGTAGCTGAGCTGCCTGAAAAGAAGAAGTCGCCACCTATTCCGGCCGGCGCGGATATGGACTATTGAAGGCAAGATTGGACGATTAGAACAGGGGCTCTCACCTGAGAGCCCCTGTTGATCTTAAAGGGACGCAGATTCCCGCTCGATCTTCTCATAGATAGCTTCCAAGAGCCATTGATGGCGGCTTGGGGCAGGTCGCCGCTTAGCAACAATAGAATCTACCTGAGACAAGAGTTGCGCAGGCACTCTCAGTTTTACCGGCACAACCGCGTCGCCGTTGCTTTGTGCGCTATCGGCTGCGGCTGAATGAATGAACTCATGTACGTTTGCTGGCGCTGCGGGCCTTTTTCGCACTGACATCGTTATGACCTCATACTGATGCCATACTGGCATCGGATTGACTTCGACTTGATATCGCACAAGCTTCAATCAGTCGCTGGACCAGAGCGTTTATTTCAGCTGTTGCTTTAGGATCAGCCGGCTTCAATTCGGTCACGGACAAGCCCTGAGAGGCTGCCGCCCGGAATGCTTTTCTGTTGCCCAGGGGAGCATCAATGTAAGTCAGCCCGTCGATGTCTCTGGCAATAGCAACTGCTTCTTCATTGTCCTGACCACGGGCATCGGCTCGATTGAGAAAGCAAACTGTTACCAGCTTGCTATTGAAAGGACGTGCTTCTTGAATGAGCTGGCTGACCTTCTCAAGCGTCCAGACATCAAAACTGGCTGGTAAGAACGGAATCGCGTAGATATCGGCGATGGAGAGGGCGGCACGCTGCCCCGCGCTGTCACGCCCGCCTACATCGATTACCACATCGTCGTATTTAGTTGCCAGGCGTAATGTGTCATTTCTAATAGCAGCGCCATGTAACTTGACTGCCGTGTAACCAGCGCCACCCAGGTCGGACATTGTCTCATTGCGCACCATGGTGAAATCGCTGGCTGTCTCCTGGTCGTCAGCATCGACCAGAAGAACGTCGCGCCCTTTAGCTGTTAACAATATTGCCAGGTTGGTCGCCAGCGTGGTCTTGCCCACACCGCCTTTGATGCCACCGCTCACATATATCGCCATTGGATATCCTCCCTTGCCGCACGTGCGGCAAGATGAATGATATCATCCTGAGTTCAGTTTGATACCACAATGATGCCAGATTGAAATCGCGCATTTGAAGGCAATCGACTTGGTTACGTCGATTTCGCAGCAAGAAGGGGAATCATACCCAGGTGAACAAAAACTCCTCTTATAGAGGCAATGAGCTGGCTCTCGTCGCGTTGTTTGCGAAGATCTGGACAACGAGGATCGATGGCTTGTTTATCGGACGGACACGGAAACCCTTAACTGTTCATAAATTTCAGTCCTGTGTATGCGCGGCTGCACCTTAATTCAGTTAGATACGGGTGGACGAAGTCACCAGACTGTTATTTCGTTCAAACCAGTTTGCTTGGGCTCGTCCATACATTGAGTGGACATTTGAAAGGAGTACCAAGAAATGATTGAAAGAAAGAATCGCATTCCGCTTAGCAAAAGCTTAGTCGTTGGTCTTGCAATTTCATTGTCGGTTCCGCTCTTAATTGGTCCGATGGTGGCTGCGCATCCAGATGTGCAACCCCCCGCTGGCAAGAAGTTCGATCTTAAAGCAAGCAAAACCGAGACAACCCAAAAGACTGTTAAGAAGACGGCCGACAAGCGCAAAGAGATAGTGGAAGAGGCAGTATCCACCTTCCGCGAAACGCAGGATGCTCTCAAAGACTTGGATGAAGGAAAGAACAAAGAAGCGCTCGCCTGCCTAGAAAGAGCGACCGGAAAGCTGGATATCCTTCTTGCCCGCGATCCAAAAGTTGCCTTGATACCAATTGATGTCCGCGTGGTGACAAGCGATGTATATGGCTCGCTTGATGCAATCAAAAAGGCGCGACAAGAAGCGCAAAAACTTCTGGTTGACGGACAAGTGCAGCAAGCCAGACGGATTCTGGCAAATCTGGGAAGCGAAATGATCATCAGTACGACCAATCTGCCAGTGGCAAGCTACCCGGCAGCGTTGAAGAATGCGGCCAAGCTGATTGACGAGAACAAAGTTAGCGAAGCCAAGGAAGTTTTGCAGACTGCTCTTAATACGATGGTGGTTACAGACGTTGTGATACCACTTCCGGTTGTACACGCGCAGATAGCTCTGGAAAAGGCCGATGAGCTTGCCAAAAATGCGAAGCGGACAGAGGACCAGAATAAGCAGCTGACTGAGTTGCTAAATGGCGCCGATGAAGACATCAAGTTCGCCGAGGCTCTGGGTTACGGCAAGCAGGCAGATTTTGATTCATTCCACAAACAAATAGCGGAGATCCGCCAGAAGACGTCTAATGGCAAATCTGGCGTTGGATTCTTCGATCAGATCAAGACATACATGGAGTCGATGACAAAGAACAGCCAACATAAGGAGGCGAATAAGTAACAGAACGAGGTGGCAGGCCGGACTCAAATGCTAAAGGAAATATTGAGAAGATGAATCCGGTTGAAATATTTGCTACTGATGAAAATAGAGAACTGAATGGGCTGACATTGAATCGCTGTGGATGGTGAGCGCCCTCACCGAGGCGTCCGGCTTACGGCAAGGGTCAGCCCTTTTCGTCGGCAGGAGAAAAGCTATGGGCTATGCAGTATTAGCGCCGGTGTTTCACTCTCCAGTTCGGTCAGCGCGCCGGCGCGCTCAGAAACTGTATTACACCATGCGGCGCATTTTGCCAAATCTCTTGGTGGTTTTGGCGCTCTACCTGGGGATGCTTTTGCTGCTTGCCATTGCCTCAACGATAGGACTCTGGCAGCGACACAAAATGCTATGCACGGCAACGGCGAGCGCAAT
>JAJPJO010000177.1 GCA_021324135.1 Pseudomonadota bacterium | reverse complement strand
TTATTGCAAGCAACGGCCCAGGCACTGCTAGCGCTGGACTTTAAGAACTTTCGCGTTCGCATAAACGATCGCAGGCTGCTCTCGGCGATTGCTCAATACTGTGATTTCGACAGGAGCAGATTCGACAGCGTTTTTATAGCAATCGACAAGCTCGACAAGATTGGCTTCGACGGCGTAGAAGCAGAACTGCTCAAAGATGGGCATCCGGAGCCGGCTGTGCGCCGCCTTATCGATCTGTTCCAACCGCTGGAAGCGCTCGTCGGCCACACCGCCGATGGTGGCGTCGAACATTTTCGCTCGATCCTGACTCGCTTACCGGACCTTCAATCGCAAGCAGGCGAGCCATCTCAGCCGCCCGCCAGTGAGGTTTTGTCCGACCTGGAGCAGCTTATCGAGTCAATCAGCATTGCCAGTAGGGGCAAATATGGTATCGTATTCGACCCCACTCTGGTCCGGGGAATGGGCTACTACACCGGACCGATCTTCGAGGTGTCCGTCCCCGGCTATTCATCGTCGGTTGCCGGCGGTGGACGCTACGACAAGATGATCGAAAAATTTGTCGGTCGTGAAGTGCCTGCCTGCGGCTTCTCGATTGGCTTCGAGCGCATCATAAACATATTGCAGGAGCGCGGTTTTCAACCCGGGCAAACAGGGCGGCGATTAGCTTTCATCTACGATCCGGGGCGCGATCAGATGAAGGATGTCGTCTCGGCCTGCCAGAAGTTGCACCCGGCATCGACTGATGAAATAACTTCCAATCAATACAGTGTGGTTTCACTTACACCGCGCAAGAAAGATTTGAAGAAGCAGTTGGACCAGCTGCTCGACCAGGGTTTCACATCCTTCTGCATTTACAAAGGCGACCCGGAGAATCTCGAAATAAAAGATCTGAAGCGCGAAGCCTGAGCTCTTTATCTGTGATTGAACCAGGCAGCGCATGGGAAAAGCTCGAAAATCACTTGCCGGCGAAGCCCTCTAACGCCACCAGTCGTAGTGCCTGGTTTGAATATAAATAAGCAGCGCCGAAAAAGCACCGAAGCAGCCTCCCATGACTGCCCCAATCCACCACTTGTCGCCTAATGTTCGCAGCATCAAACTGCCCGCCAGTCCGAGCACCAGAGCACAAGCAAGAACGACGTATATAATCAGCGCCGTGCCATGCAATTGAAAGGACCGCGCCACCATCATTAGTGTCACGAGCGCTCCCCCCACGAACATGAGCAGAGACAATGTCGTGAGCAAGGCTCCCGGCGCCAGGGCGCGGCGTGATTCAGGGCTTGAATCATCCACGTCACTCAGCGTTGCCATGCCGGAAGCACCTTCGACCGGCCCGGAAGAGCCCGCCACAGCATTATCGGGACCGCCTTCGACTGCTCCCTCAGAGCTCACATCGGTGCCCTCATCTCCGTTTGGCGGCGCAGGCTTTTCGTCCGGCTCTTGCTCAGGTGTCATATCGAGTTACAGAGCTCCTTCATCAAAAGTAACAGTCTGCCTGCGAATGCAGGTAGCAGTTGACGCTATAATAACTTCCCTGAAAAATTCCCGCCACAGGGCTGCCTCCATGTCAATCACAATCAATTCCATTAGCCTGAAGGTAAATTCTGCCCAGAGAATTACGCGAGAGGACGCGGCGTGGCTTTGGAACAACGCAGCCGATGAGGATCTCCAGCGGCTGGCCGGCACGGTTCGCAAACGTTATCACGAAAGCGATGTGGCCACCTACTTGCTGATGAGAATCATCAATTACACGAACATATGCGTGGCCAAATGTGACTACTGCTCATTCTACCGATTGCCAAACGCAAAAGACGGATACGTCCGTTCGAAAGAATACATGTTCCAAAAAATTGACGAACTGATCGCCGAGGGTGGCGATCTCTTCGGTTTTAACGGCGGCTTCAATCCGCAGCTAAAGCTGGACTACTATGTCGATCTCTTCAGTTCGATACGCGAAAAATACGGCGATTCGATCGAGTTCTACGCGATGACAATCGTCGAATTGCTTTATGTCGCTCGACTGTGCAAGGTTTCGGTCGCGGAGGCTGTTTCGGCTTTGAAAAACGCCGGGGTGCGATGGATCACAGGCGGCGGTGCCGAGATTCTCTCCGATCCATTCCGAAAACGGCACAGTCCGCTGAAATATACCGTCAAAGAGTACATCGATACTCAGCGCGAAATCGTCAAGCAGGGTTTGAATACCACCGCAACAATGGTGATTGGTTTCGATGAATCGCTTGATGAGCGGCTCGACCACCTCGATGTCGTCCGCGATTTTCAGGACGAAACCAATGGCGGCTTGTTTAGTTTCCTCTGCTGGACGTACAAGCCTTACAACAATGAACTTGGCGGGAGCGAGATTCCGAAAGAGGAGTATCTGCGCCATATCGCCCTGTCGCGCATTTATCTCGACAACATCAAGCACATACGCGCATCGGTCTTGACCCAGAATGCCAATGGTGTGAAGGCGCTGAGCTGGGGCGCCGATGATTTCGATATTCCCTGGGAAGATGAAGTCACGCAAAAGGCGGGAGCGGTTATCGAGCAAGACATCGAAAAAGTGCTCGGCTATGCCGCTGAAGAGGGCTTCAGGACCGTTTATCGAAGAGTTGCTCGAGCGCCTCGACCGCCGTTGAAACAGCCTCTGGAGTCCAGGGCGTAGGCACCACCGGCAGTGCGAGCATCTCATCTCCTTCTCTGATGCCGGACAGCTTGCCGGCCTCGAATGCCGCAATCAAAGCGGCGAAGTTATCCTCGGACAGCTTGCGAAAGACATCTTTCTGGTGCTCGAGAGGCACATGTTTAGCGAAATGCTCGAGCACCATTCTCAGGTCGCCCCCTTCGGCGAATCCAGTCAGAGGCAGCATTATCGCTATTCTTCCAAACCCGGATTGATAAACGAAACGAAGCGAAACAGTTTCATACTTTCGATCGAGAACAAAATCACATTCAAAGATCTCGGGCCAAATCGCCAGATTGGGATAGTTGTAGAACATCGCGCCGCGGACATGAAGCTTGAAGCCAGAATCCGTGATCCCGATGTGACTTGGACCGAGCAGCCTGCGCGGCCAGTCTTTTCTGTAGCCAAGGTAGAGGTTGCTCAAAACCAAAGCAGGATAGACCACGGGCAGCAAAAAGACAAAGACTACCGGAAAAAAGCCCAGGGTTATGAGCGCGGTTTTCAGTGCTGCAGACGTTGCTGCTGCATGTATCAGCAGCATTTGAACGAGGGCAGCCATTATTACCGCTACGATGGTGACCCCCATCGTGATCAACCATGGCAGATCCATGTTCCACAAGTTGCCCATGTAGCGAGTCTTCGTGCTTGCCTTCCAGGCTGATAATTCCTCTTCAGGAATACGGTAGGGAACGACAATCTCCGCCGGGCAGCGATAGCGCTCGTAAACGCTCACTATGTCAATCTTGCCCTGGTCGGAAGCGTTCTTTCGCTCGATACTATCCATGGTGGCTTTCGACCTCCAATGGCGCCTGGCGTTTCTTCAGCTCAATCACTGCAGCATCGCCGTTTTCCTCGAGCGACTGCAGAGCCTGTTTGAACTTCGCAGCCGAGCCGATCCTCTCTCTTTCATCAAGCGCGGTTGCCTGCGCGATGACGGAAGCCAGTCCGGCACTGAGCTCCGGCCGATGCTTCGCCGGCTTGGCGACCGAGATTGGCTCAGGCTCGACACCAGTTAAGAGAAACGAGAGTGTAGCACCCAGAGAATACAAATCGCTGACAGGCTGCGGTTGTCCACGATACTGTTCCGGCGCCATGTATCGTTGCTTGCCCATGACGGTGCGGGTTCGAATCGAATTTTCCTCCGCCGATATATTGAAATCGATGAGAACCATCCGCCCTCTGCCATCGAAGAGCAGGTTTTCCGGAGAGAAGTCGAGGTGCATGAGACTGGGCCTCATTCCGTGCAAATATTCCAGGATCTCGCAGGCTTGAATTCCAAGCTCGACAACCTTCTCTTCATCGAGAGGTCCATGCTTATGCACGTAGTCTTTCAGGGAGACACCATCGACATGTTCGAGAACGAGATAGGCTCGATGATCCTCGACAAATGCATCGATCAACTTGATCACACCGGCATGGCGAACCTTACCAAGGATTCGAATCTCCCTCTCGAACTGCTCACAGGCCGCCTTGTGCTCGGCAATATGCTCGGCGTCGGGCAAGACATACTCCTTCAAGACCACCTTTGCCGTGCCATCGAGATCGCGCATCTCCGCTTCGTAAACGGTGCCCTGACCTCCGCCTCCGATGCAGTCGACGACCATGAAGCGCTCGTTCTGCAAAACGGCTCCCTGACGCAGAGGCGCGCTATTCCGCCGCGGCCGAGCATCTTGCAGAGCCTGGCACCACAACTTCGTAAACGGTATATCGTCGGGTTTGCCCACGCGCAACAGACTCGTCAGCACAGGGCGCACGTCTATATGACCGAGGCAATCCTTGAGGAAATCCCGCAGTATTTGCCGCTCTTCAATCGTCTGTATAAAGTCGAGATGCAGCGCCAGCACACCACCTGTAGTGTCATGTAAAACGAGCGTCTCTCCTTTGTTCTGCTTGTAGCCGTCGACTAACTGCACAGAGGCGACATCGCACCAATTCATGGATTTGGTTATCGAGCCGCCATGAATGATTCGGGAATGGAGGCTGATTCGCTCCGCTGACAGCCCGATCTCGGTGGTTTGAAACAGTTTCTCCTGATATCGCTTTTGATACCGCCATCGGCGACGTCCTATGTATATTATCGCGGCTGCCTCGAGCATATAGATTATCGTCAGTCCGCTGATGTTATGCAGCAAACCGGGTCCGTTCCAATTGAAAAACGCCCGGCAGAGGGCTTCTATCGATACCAATGCGAAGAGGAGCGATGCAACCACAGCCACGAAGGTCAAGGATTGGGCAAGCAAGTAGGCTTGCAGCGAGGCGCATCCCGGCACGAGCAGATAGAATTGGTCGAGCACGCGATCGCGGGCATGAGGTGCCAATTGCCCATAGCGTATCAAAATCTCCCGCTCGACTAGAGGAAGGCGCTCCACTTTCAAGCCCTCCCTTGAGAAGCGGACGCCGGAGCTACATCAGGTTTTCGCAAATATTCCAGACACTCGAGGGCTGATTGAAAACGCTCATCTGCATCAAGGGCGGTGGCACGAACGACGAAGCGGTCGAACCAATCAGAGACGTTTGCCGATACAGTTTTGGGCGATGAGCTGCGGATTGGCTCGGGATCACGTCCGGTCAGGCAATAGTAGGCACAACAGCCAAGCGAGTAAATGTCGCTGCGCGGCTCGGCGTTGCCCCGAATTTGCTCGGGCGCCATGTAGGCGTGCTTGCCGACGAGCGTTCCTGTAGCCTGACCGACAAATTCGTTTGCAGCGCCAAAGTCGATAAGAACCAGCCGTCCATCAGGTCTGACTACGACATTATCCGGTGTCAAGTCACGATGCACCACTGGTGGTGCCAGCCCGTGCAGATAAGCCAGGATGCCGGCGAGTTGCTCTATCCACATCTGCACCGTTCCTTCCAGAGGTGCTTTATTCCCGGCTATGTGCTTGCGCATATTCTCGCCTTCGATATACTCCATTTGCAGATAATTGCGGTTGTTCTCGACAAAGTGATCGTACACAGTGGCAATTTGCTCATGCTGGACACGAGCCAGCAACCTGGCTTCACGCTCGAATTGCTCGGCGGCCTTTTTCCGCAGATCCTCATCGAGATTGCCGGGAACAACCGACTCTTTCAAAACATAAAGCTTCTCTTCTTCATCAGCTATAAGGTAAACAGCCGAGAAGCCCCCGGCGGCAATTTGTCGCACGACTCGAAATCGCTCTTGCAATTCGGCACCGGGCAGGAGGGGCGTAAAGGATGTCAGACCAAACTGCGCTGTCGTCCCGCTTTCCCAGAGTTGTGTGTAGGAGACGCCCTCAAGATGCTTGTTCTGGTAATCGAAGAAGCGCTCCAATTCCTGCAGTTGAGCAAGACCGCGCGCGTGCGGCGCATATGTTTTTATGTAAGAAACCAGCGAGGGCAGGCTGTCTCTGTCAAGCGATTCAAGGCGAATATCTCTCCAGGCACCGTCGGGCTCGATCAAGCGCAATGCAAAACGGCTCGCTCTCTCGTTTTTGCTAAGGTCGACGATCTGCACTTCATCCACCCGCGACCATAGCAACTTGAGCGGCACGGACAAAAGATTCCGCTCAGGCACGATTATGGCAAGACGATCCATATAAAGCTCATCTTTTGGAATTGCAAGCGCCGCAAGCAAAGTAGCGAGCGATCCGAACACGAAGTATCCCGCCAGAAGCATAGTGTCGTGGGGAGCCAGTCTGTCACTAAGACCGCCAAATAAGATGACGAACGCGACCAGAGCCGGAATGGCAAGCATGTATCGCAGCTTGCCCAGCCGCCTTCGAAAGCTGCTGCCCCACGTGATGCGATAGCGAAGAAGCATGGGCTTGCTGCGGCGTTCGGCATCGATTGCCGATTGCAGCGCGCTGCTCATGCGCTCGTCTCTACCCCTGTCGATTGGCTCAATCTCCGGCATGCACACATCCGCTAATCACAGCCCACTCTAAAGAGCGCCATCAATCATTAGGAACCCTCAACCATTGATTCCTAAACACCGGTGTGAACATGACTCAGCACGAGTTAATGCACCAGTCCAGCCTCTTTCGCCTGCAGGAACGTCATCACCGGCTTGCGAACATCAACATGACGAGCGCCGAAGAAGAAGTGGTGATTGACCAACGGCAAGGGCATCCCGGCATCGTAAGCCAGCGCCGGCACTTCTTGCTCAAACAAAACATCGCGATGAGGACTTAGCGAATCGAGGAATCCGAGAAATGCGAGATAATGCCCACGCGTCCCATGTTCGCGACCGAAGTTTCGAGCGAATTCAGCAAAGCTGGGAGAGGCTATATGGCCGGACATGTTCAAATGTTGGTTGGCGTGAACGATTGCTTCCTCGAAGCCGAACAAAGCTGTCTCGGCTAAGAGGCGCTGCCCCTCGGGGCTGCTGCGCAAAGCGCTCATCTCTTTCGACTCCTCAGGAGTGAGTGCCCGGCCCTGGCGTGTCTGCTCGGGAAAAACGGCTTGATACCTGCCGTTATCCAACCTTCTAAAATCAACCAGGGCAACTTCTGTTTGTCCACCCCTCAGCTCGATGACGGGAACCGGCACCACAACATCGTTATCACTGGCAATCACTTCGTCGCCCCTAACGGTTTTTTGCCACCTGAATTTAGCGCGGCTCGACAGATCATCGAGCTTGAAGGCGAGAATCTCGGGCTTCTTCAACTCCTCGGGCGTCATTTTCACCTCATGCATTCGACGCTTCGGATTGAGCTCAGCCTGCTCCATAACCGGGGTATCGACTGCGGCCGACAGTGCATCCATGTAGCGACCAGCCATAAAATTATCGACAAATTTTTGAGCCTGAAGCCGCACCTCAACGCTCTCTTTGGAGGGTTCCCACTCGATCGTCTTTCCGTTTGCCAGTCTCCAGGTCAGCTTCTCCTGTTTTTGAATATCCTTCAAGGGCAGTTTATCGGCGTCTTCGAGCAAACGGGCTGCTCTGGACGATGTTGGCATGGGCTCATCGGGGAACACCGTCAGTGGTGGCAGAAACTCACTGACTGGGTGGGTCTGGAAACTCGCTCCATAGGCACCCGCCGAACGCATCGCAGGCATCTCCGATCCGCTTCTTACCTTGATCGCATGCTCATCGTTTCCGCCTGCCCGAGAAGGCTCTTCACTGATGCCCGCCTTTTCTCGCGTTTCGAGCAATAGATTAGCCCGGCTCGTGTGAATCTTGCCATAAGAGGCGCCCAGACCGCCGCTCATCATCATCAAAGCCGAATCAAAGGCAAAATCTCCGGCATATTTTTTTACTTGCTCGCGGCCGCGATCAGCATTCTGAGGCGATTTCCACGTATCGACAAAAGTGTCATGCAACGCAGCCAGCCGGTCCTTGTCACTCAAGTCCTTTGCAAAACTGGCGGTAAAGGCAAGAGAAACCACTTCCGCGCCCAGACGCAACCAGCCCGCTCGACTTTGCGCAGCCGCCAGCAACAGACCGATTCCGGCTGATTCGGCAATCTCCGGTGATGAGGCAAGCAAATTCCTGCTGTTGACCTTCTCAGCCGCACCATCCAACAATCCACCGCCGAAAACGTTCACCTCTCTGGAAATCTTGCTCCAGACGTTTTCCTCCACAGGAAAGTCGAAGTGGACTCCATGTGGTTTCGGCTTGTGGTTCTCAGGCTGAGCTGGTGCGGGGGAATCGGATGCCATTGGTGCGAGTGTGTTTGAGCGTCGGTGCCAAACGCCAGAAGCAAAATCCCGAATTTCAGTTCGAGACGAGGCTTATTCGGCTGGGTGCATTGCCACATAATATCGAGAGATCTTGACTACCGGCAATGGGGAAAGTCCCATCGCCATGATTGGGCCAGCTTCAAGAGGTTTGATAGTTGCCAACATGAGCCAGCTATGCAATATCTCAATGATGCCTCGAAATCGGTTCCATATCGTCACTCAGTTTCGGACCGGCCAGGCTCGCGCCTCAATTTGGTCGCATTCAAGCTAACTCAGCATGGCCAGAGTAAATAAAAATCTCAGGAGCTTGTCCACCAGCCAGGTTGTATTGAACAGCTCAGAATATTTATTTTGTGATGCATCTTGTTGTCTTTCGTTCACTTCAGTTTCTTTCACCCAAAAGTTCTAGCCACCAATCCTTTCGCTCCGACTGCGGTCTTTGCTGCTGCAAAAAAGTTTGCCGATTTCCACTAATGGGTCGGCCGGAGTAACTATGTTTCCCCTGAAAGACAATCTGCGTTGCCAGAGTTTCCCCTGGATTACGCTCTCGTTGATCGTTCTGAATAGCTGCGCTTACCTCTGGGAAGTCGTCCAGCAGGCAAACGGCAATCAGATCAACGTCATGCAGTTCTTGATGATTCCAGCGTTCATTATCAACGCCTTCCACAGTGGCGATCCCATCCTGATCAAGGAAGCGCTCGTGTCCATCTTCGGCGCCATGTTCATGCATGGCAGCCTGATGCACCTTTTGGGCAACATGCTCTTCCTCTTCGTTTTCGGCAAGGCGGTTGAGAACCGGCTCGGAAAGGCTTGGTTCCTCGGCTTCTACTTGCTGGCTGGACTGGCTGCCGCTGCGGCGCAGATTGGAAGCAACCCCGCCAGCCTCGTGCCGATGCTTGGCGCATCGGGTGCGATTGCCGGCGTGTTGGGCGCCTACCTGATCTTCTGGCCCAAAGCCGAAATTACCGTGTTGTTCCAGATCTTCCCCTTCCGCATCCGGGCGTACTGGTTCCTGGTTGCCTGGTTTGCGATGCAGTGGCTGCCGCTCCTCAGCGGTGGTCAAGCCGCTACCGGCCATCTCTCGAACTGGGCGACGCTCGGCGCCATCACAACGGCCGGCTCGGGCGGGGTTGCCTACTGGGCGCACATCGGTGGTTTCGTCTGCGGTGTCATCGTCTCCGGTATCGTTCGGCTGTTCAAGCCGGATTCGGATGTTTGCTACATCCCCTCCGACTGCCCGCCTTGCGATTCTGAAGGGCGCGGCCGCAACTAATCGTTCTTCAACCAAGCTCAAACCAGGGAGGTTCAAATGCCTCGTCAAACGCAAAGGATTTTGCCTTCCTGGTTTGAGCCTATCAAGCCGGGAGCGCGACCCTACAAAATCGCTCATCGCGGCTCATCGGCTCGGGCGCCTGAAAACACTGCACTTGCATGTGAGTTGGCGGTCGAGGACGGAGCAGAGATTATCGAGCTGGATGTTCGGCTGAGTGCCGATCATCACATGGTGGTGATTCACGATCGCCTTGTGGAACGCACCACCAACGGTAAGGGAGCGGTTGCGGATTTAACTCTGGAACAGCTCCGAAACCTCGATGCCGGCTATCACTTCACCACCGACGGTGTCACTTATCCGTACCGAGGGAAAGGCATCCGCATCCCTACTCTCGATGAGATCTTGACGTTGTTCCCCAGGCAGCGCTTTCTCATCGAGCTGAAAGACTCAGACTTCGCCGCCGCCCGCGAGCTGGTTGCGATTCTGCAACGGCACGATGCCTTCCGGCGCGTCGTCGTTGAGCTAATCTCGCTGAAGCAACGCTTCGCGCCATGGCTGCGCCGTCTGGACAATCGCATGATTGTTTCGCACACGGCCAGGGAGATTGCCCTGTTCATGGCACTTTCCCGGCTAGGGCTCGGGCGGCTCTTCAAAGCGCGCGGGGTTTCCTTCGAAGTCCCTCGAAGAAGGAAGTACGGCTTCAAAGTCGTGACGCCAGCTTTCGTGCGCCAAGCCAAAAGGCATGGACTGGCTATTTTCGTCTGGACCGTCAATGACCCGGATGAGATGCGCAAGTTCATCGCCATGGGTGTTGACGGCATCATGACCGACTCACCCTCGACGCTTGCTGAAATACTTCAGGCGGACTGAGCCCAGTTGTTTTGATTCTGGAGTACGGTTCTGGCGCATATCGAGTCTCGCGGCTTGTATGCGCCAGAACCCACTCTCTCAGCCGGGCACTCCTACTATTTCAGCCCGGCGCGCCTCTACTCTTTCAGCCTGCCCTCCTCTACTCTTTCAGCAGGGCCCGTCTCTACTATTTTGATTAGTAGCTCCGAATCCATACATCAGCTTCGCTAAGCCTGTAAATGATCGAGCTGCAAATGATCGAGTACCCCCTGAGAAGCCCTTATGTCGTTATGACGATTAGATCAAATCTCTTGACTTGACGATGAAAAGATGCGCTCTGAAATCCAGTGCTGATAAGCCTTTTGAGATTCGGTT
>JAJPJO010000293.1 GCA_021324135.1 Pseudomonadota bacterium | reverse complement strand
CAAATTGAGGTTGCTTGTGTAATATCTAAGCATCAGGAAAAACGGCTCAAGATGTCGGGTGTGCTGTACTTCGCCGTCCAGCAACTCCGGCTTCTTGCTTTTGTTCGCGTCTTCCAGCAGCAGCGCAAAGGCTAGCGTGTTATCGAGCCGAATATCGGGCACAATTCAGAAGAACATAGCGTTCGCACTTCAATAGAGTACAACGGTGCAATGCCGAAGCCCGATGAAAAAGAAGCGACCGCAACCAGGCTTGTGTGCAACAGCGGAGAGGCGGCAGACGAGCTGAAGGCAAACGTTTGCTCGGCGGAAGAAGTTCACTTGCAGCCTGGCAGTGAAGGTGGGGAAGCTCAAAGCGTTTCCACTCATGCTCCAGAGGACCTCAAACAAGACAAGAAAGTCGAGCAAGACAAGAAAGACGGAACGTGTGAAGCCATCCAGGAGGCGCTGCTGGGAGAGCGATACAGTGTTCGTGCTTGCATCGGCAGTGGTGGCATGGCAACCGTCTTCAAGGTTTGGGACAATTCGTTAAATAAAGAATTTGCCGTCAAACTTCTCAATGCGTCTCTAGTGGAAGACGCAAGCTCGCTCAAACGATTCGAACTGGAAGCCAAAGCAGCAAGCTCTCTGAATCATCCCAATCTCGTCACTGTTTATGATTTCGGGGTGAGCACCGATGGTCGGCCGTTCATAGTTATGGACTATCTTGAAGGCGCCAACCTTGCAGACATTGTCGAGAAAGAAGGCTTTATGCCATTCTCTCGCGCGCTGCACTTGTTCGTACAGTGTGCAGAGTCCATGGCCTATGCACACGGCAAAGGCATCATTCATCGCGACGTCAAGCCAAGCAACATCGTTGTTGAAAAGGACGATATGGGCAATGACTTTGTTAAGCTCGTCGATTTCGGCATTGCTAAAGTCGTTCCCAGCCACCAAACGGTGACCAGCAATCTTACGCAGACAGGCGACATCTTCGGGAGTCCGCTCTACATGTCGCCTGAGCAGTGTCAGGGAAATGTGCAAGACAGCCGCTCCGATATTTACTCCTTCGGATGTGTCATGTATGAAGTGCTGACAGGGGAGAAACCTTTTGCTGCCGCCAATCCGATAAAGACGATCTTGAAGCACATCAATGATGAGCCGACTCCAATTAGTGCGCTTCACTACAACTATGGCGTTCCCAAAGATCTCGAATACATCGTTATGCGTTGTTTGCAGAAGAGTCCGGACGATCGTTATGAAACAGCTGATGAGTTGTGGCGCGACTTGCTGGCAATCCAAAACGGAACTCCAATACGAAGAAAGAAATGCATCACCAAAGATGAGAAGGAAGCGTTGCTCGTCAGGAAGATTGAATCGGAACGCATCGCTGCTATGATTTTGTTCTTCCAGATCTTGCCATTGGCTTTTCTCTGGCTTGGACTGCCGGGATACATCTATCCATTCCTGCACAATCACATCGCATTACTCATATTTTTTGCGCTGATCATTTGGGAAGGGTTGGGTATCTATTGGCGTCTGTATCACAAGCCGCGCTCTGAGTTCCGCGCGACGATGCAATGGTTCTTTATCCTGGTGTTCTTTGTCTTCCCGGCGTTTTTAGCGCCTGTCATAGGACCTGGTGCGATTACAGTATGGGAAGCACTCCAGCCTGTAATCAAAGCCGGTGGCTCATGAACTTTAAGACCGGGAGCAAACTATTGAGGACGCTCCGCTTTTTTGGCTTCGATAAGCGCTGTTTGTGCGGCTTCGTCGCTATCGGCTCTGGACCAGGCTGATGAGTAGAGCGGTCGCAATGCATTGAAAGCTGAGCAAATAGCTGAGCCGTTGTTCAATAGTGTCGCGCCAGCCGGTCCGATCATTCCGACGGAAGCCAGTCCCAGACCTACTGCATTCGGGACGATGGTGAGGGTAATGTTTTGCCCTATCAGGTGCAGCGCACCACGGGCGATGCGGATCGCCTCGGGTAATCGTCGCAGGTCGTCATCGGTAAGAATCACATCAGCGCTATGCCGCGCCGCTTCGGTACCGCCGTGGAGCGAGATGGCCACATCGGCATGGGCGAGGGCGGGCGAGTCGTTGATGCCATCGCCGATGACACCGACTGTGTATCCCTCATCCTTGAGTTTTTTGACCAGATCTGCCTTATGGTCGGGGAACATGCGGGAGTGCACTTCATCAATGCCAACCGAACGCGCCACCCGACCGGCGGCGCTTTCGTGATCGCCGGTGGCCATGATCAGCTTTTTCACGCCCAATTTCTTCAATGCCGCGATCGTTTCAACCGCTTCTGGTCGAAGCTGATCGCTGTAACCGATGAGTGCTTCGAGCTGACCATCGATGGCGATAAAAGCCAGGGATTCGCCGCTCTCACGGGCGACTTTCTCAACTTCCATGGCGCGCTCGGTGGAAATGCCTTCGCTGCTGAGGAGTTGATGACTGCCGACGACCACGTTCAATTCGTCGACTTTCGCTTTGATGCCCATGCCGCGCACGAAGTCCGAGCTGACTCGTTCGGGAATGGTGATGCCCTGCGCTTGCGCATATTTGACAATGGCGCGTGACGCAGGATGATGCAAACGTTGCTCTACGGCAGCTGCTAATTCGAGCACTCGTCTTTCCTTATATCCATTGAAGACGACGACGCGAGTTATCTTCGGCTCGCCCGATGTAAGCGTTCCCGTCTTATCGAAGAGAACGGCATCCATAGACGCCAGTTTTTCGATGGCAGCGCCGCTCTTGATCAGAATGCCGTGGCGCCCGGCACGTTGCATCGATGCCAGCACCGAGGTTGGTGCCGAAATTCTGATACCAGTAGTGAAGTCGAAGATGAGCATCGACATTGTTCTGACGAGATCGCGAGTGAGAGCTAAGCAAGCCGCAGCACTCAAAAAGATCGGGACGATAGCCTTGTCCGCGACTCGGGAGGCGTAGTTTTGCGCGCGGGTCTCGGCGATCGGTGCCATGTCGATTGCCTCAATTACCTGCCCCGCTTTCGTGGCGGTACCGGATGCGGTGCAACGGACATATATCTTACCCTCGACGCTGACCGTCGAAGCCAAAACTTCATGCCCGACGGTCACTTCGACGGGAGCGAATTCACCGGTCAACTTCGACTGGTCGATGGCGGCATTGCCACCAGTCACGATACCATCGATGGGAACAACCTCGCCCGGATAAACTACGACCGTATCGCCGACGGAAACATTCTCAGCCGGTATGCAAATCCGCTTCTTGCCGCGCACGAGCCAGGCTGTTTGTCCAACAAGACCCAACAAATCGGAAACCATACGCTCGCATTTTCTGGCAGTTTGTGCCCTGATGAATTCACCCAGGGCTATAAGGGTGGTCATGAAGCTGGTCTCAATATAACGACCGTAGGTGAGCATGAGCACCGCGGCGGTTCCATCCAAAGCATCGGCGCTGGCCTTTTTCTCTTCCAGCAAAGTATCGAAAGCTCGGCAAGCGATCGGTGCAATAGACAGGGCTACCAGACCGCGAGTGATGGCGGCTGGAATCTGCAGCGAAGACGCAGCTAGAGCTGATCCGGCAACGATTAATTGAATCAGTGGCGGCATGGCTCGATTGAGAAGGGCGAGAGCTCGATTGAACCACTTCAAGCCAGTCGCCATTACCCGTGATACCAGTCCTATCGGTCGCAGCAAATTTGACTTCTTGAAAGTCAGCGATGGCAGTTGCTTCTTATCGCTTTCGTCGAGGCGATTGAATTTGCCGTTTGACTTGCTATGCTCATACTCTTCATCGTACCGGCGCTTTTCTTCATCATGGCGTGCCTGCGCCAATTGATTTGCTAAACGGCTCAAGAGCACAGCTTCATCGATCTCGGGTTTGTACTCGATGACCAGATTGGCGCACCAACAATTCGCTCTAATGAATGTCGTGTCGTCGAAAACGCTAAGCTTCTGGATTAACAGGTTAGCCAGTGAAGGCTGAAATCGCAGAGCCGAAATCTTCAATCTCAAGCGCCCCGGCAATCGGTGAATTACTTCGATCTCCTGGAGGTCGGATTGATGCTCGGTCGTATCGCCTTCACCGGCACGATCTTTAGTTGAATCGTTGCCTCTTGATCGACTGCTTTTCCCTTTGGCGTGTGATTGAGCACTTTTTGCCGTTTCGTCCGGGGTTGAATCGATCGGCGCCTGTTCGATATGGACTGGCTCGCCCTGCGTCAGATCGCCTGGACGAGCCGTACTATCAGCCACTATTGACAGTGGCTTATCCGTGTCCTTGCTGCGGCTGCGCTTTGAGTCATCGATACTACGCATCTTTTCGATCGCTTCCTTTACCTGAGTCCCTTGGGTTGCCTCGCCGTTTCCATTTGCTCTGTGACTTCAATGGCGGCGTTTTAGTTTATGCTGATATGACCGTTTTCACGCCTCTCCTCAAAACGATGCAAGTGAAAACGAATATAGGCGTCGTAAGCCCAGAAGAAGAAAATGTACGCCGGCGCGTGATCGAACCAACCTGGAGTGCGGCTTGCCTTTTCAATACCGAGGCCAAGAAAGGCGAGGGGCACGAGCATTCTCAGATCGACGTTGTTTCCTGTATAGCGCGAGACACCGTAGTTGGCTCGCCCGAGGGCGTTGCCAATCAACTCGGCTAATATGCTTACGTCTTCGCCCTCAGGCTCACGCGTCAACTCGACCAAAACTTCAGCCGCGACATCGTTGAGCGCCTGTTCGATCTTGCCCAGGATGCGCGAATCTTCAGCATGCTTGATCAGAATGCTGCCGGTTTTGTGGTTGATGTCTACTTCCTTGACGGTGTCGATTTTGCGCAGCGCTCTATTGATGTCGTTCAGCCTGCGCTCGCTGCGAAACTTCTTGCTCACCTTGAGACGCGTTCGGTCGGGCAAGTGATGCTTGACGCCCTGCGAGCCGACATGCAGCGTTTTAGCCATGTTTGACGTATTCCTCCAATGATCGAAAGTTTGAAGCCCGAGTGGCACGGAGAATCGTTTGCCAGAAAACCAGGCCTCCGGCGCATGGCCCGAGGCGATCCATCAAAAGATATACGCGAGCGAGCTTATCGCTTTTCGCCCTGGTAATACTGCATTAGCATACCAATGCTTCGATAAGGCCGCTCGCGTGCCGCCGGACTTAATGTTCGGCTTTGAGTTTGTGCTTCTCTTTCGTGTCGCCTGCGCGCTCGGCTTTGACCTCAGCGACGACATCACTGGCTTCTTCCTTGATTTCCGCTGCCAGATCCTTTACGCCTTCGGAAATCGTAATGCCGGCTCGGATGGCTTCTTTGGCAGCCGAGCGAAGCAGCTTTCTGCCGCCTGGCATAGCCAGAAGGACAATCGCTGCGATGCCCCATTTGCTTGCTACGATTTCTGCGATGTCTTTGATCATTTTGTTCTCCTACATTGACGAGGTACGACAAAGTCCCTGAGTTCCGAAAGGCCATTGGGCCGAATATTGTCTGGTCGGCGCCTTGCTGGAAATAATCTATCTATCATACATACTGCCCGCGGGATATATCAAAATATTCACGGTTTTATTATCCGAGTTTAATGTTCCGGGCGGGCTTGCCAAAACAAAGAATCAAGCGCCCGAACGCCCGACGGATCAACTTCTTATAACTGCAGATAGCATTTTTTTGGGTGAATGATGGCTGTAGCCGGTTGAAAACCGCAATCTTCGCGACTGCTTTTTCGAGAGTGGTATCGTGGGCAGTGCCTTTACTTGGGACGTTTGGGTCCGATGCTGATCAGCTCGACTTCGTATTTCAAGGTGGTGTCGGGCGGAATGTCAGGGCCTTGCCCTTTAGAGCCGTATGCCAAAGCCGGCGGAAGAAGCAGCAATCTTTTTCCACCGACTTTCATATTGGCAAGACCCTCTTCGATACCGATAGGATTCATCAGGCGGAAACCGTAGATGAAGTTGAAGGGCACTCCGAGATCGCGTGTGCTGCGGAATTTGCGTCCATCAGGCAGCCAGCCGACGTAATGTATCCACAACACGTCGTTCTTCTTTGGAGAGGCGCCGGTGCCCACCTTGATGTCTTTATACATCAAGCCCGAGGGTGTTGTGATCGTGTTTTCGCCTAGCGGCGACTTGCTTGTCTCGCCCGTTTTTTTGATGATGAACTTCTTTTCGGCGAATGCACTGCCGCAAAAGACTACTGAGATTGAAACTGCAAAGAGTAAGATCAACGGTAATTTAGCTATACTTCTCATTTGTGGATCTTAGAGGGTTGTGTACTAATCCTGCGGCTACGCTTGGCATGCCCGGTCAATTGAAGCGATGGTCATGATCAGGTTGACAATTGACATTATATCGAGCTTTTTCGGGAAGGAAGGCCAGTGATTAGATTGATGGTTGTTGATGACCATATACCAACTCGACAACAGATCATAAAAGAGCTGACCACTGGTGATTTGATCGAGATCCTCTGTGAAGCGGGAACCAGCGATGAAGCCTGGCGAGTGGCTCAGCAACTGCTTCCCGATATCGTTCTTCTTGATTTACATTTGCCGGGTTTGATGTCTACAGAAGACCTGCTGCGGAAGTTCAAAGCCCTGCCGAATGTGAAAGTGGTGATTTTCGCGAGCAAGGCTCCCGCTTCAGACGTGCTCGACCTGCTGGAGGCCGGCGCTGCTGGATATGTTCTAAAGGATGATCCATCGGCTTTGATTCGCATGTCCATTTTGATGGTCTCGCGCGGATCCACCGGCATCATTTCGCCTTCCCTTCCCCGGCACTTGACGCGCCTGACCGCTGATGAACGCTTGATTCTCAGGCACCTTACAAAACGCGGCAAGTTGCCAAAAGCGGCTGAGCGGATCGGCATCCCCGAGAAGGAACTTGAAGCTACTGCGCAGCATCTCGCCGCTAAGTTGGAGCTGGACTCGATTGAGAAGTTGATCAAGTGGGCGAAGAAGCACGGTTTCTAACTTTCCGGCGTCCAGGCAATCCTCCGATGTTCCTCAAAATCACCCTGTTAGTTCACCCTTCTGGGGGGTGTTGCCGGCCGTTCTGGATGCCATGATGAAGATGAACTTCTCGGTACACTCCATTTTCCCGCCAATCTCGCAAATGCGGATTCCTTATAGGAAGCCGCTTTTCGAGTCTTTAAATGAATTAGAATTGCGATTTCGTTGGCGAGGCGCTTGCCGGCCTCAGTGTTTGATTGAAAAATTGATGACGATCAACGCCATATAAAGCGAGCCCGCGATGATGCAAATCAGCTCGACTGGATTGAAGGCATAGTTGATGTGCGTCTGGCTGGGCTCGACCTGTCGCCAGTAGCTGTTGAGCCAATGTTGCGCCACAGCCAGAGGCAAGCATGAAAGTGTGAAGAGGAGGAAGAACGGTCCGCCGCACTTGCTCAAGATCCAGAACGACGCCATGCTAATGCAAAGTGAGGCGGCAGTAAGATTGGGGTGGTGCGATGCTTTGGCTAAAATTCGATTGCTAAGGCTGCGATCGCGCGGGCTCTCAGTGCTCTCAGCAATTGGGCTCTCAACGCTCTTGCTCCGATGTTCGCCTTCCTGCTGAGCAACCCCTGGCGAGGAGATCAGCACGATGTCACGAAACAGAGCCGCAAAAAAGAGAAGCGTCAAGACAGGAATTGCAGGACCGATCATTCGGAGCCAGGAATAATGAGCCGGTCCGAGCGCTACGAACAAGACGAACCCAAGGATTGTCGGCGACAGAAGCAGGAGGAGAGCCACAGCCGGATTGGTTCGTTGGTAGGCTGCCAGCGTCGCGGGCATGGCTGCGTTTTTCTCAGACAATTGAATCGCGTGTCCTCGCAGTGTCTTCACAGTCTTGTAGTACCAATATGGAAGGTACAGCGAGAGCGGAATGAAAACAGCAAGCACGATAACGTGCCAAAAGGGCTGCTGTCTCGACTGAGCTCGATCGGTTGAAGATGCGGCCACCGGCTCGGCTGGCGGTGCGAGCGAGTCTTCTGGCGCGGCTGTGTCTAGTTGGGTAGTCATGAGTATTTTCTATAGCTGAAGACTATATCAGGAGCGCGTCATAATGGCTCTAAATTCTCAACATGTTTACGCGAAATACATGCGCTCTATGATCAATGTCCTCGCCAATCAGGTAATCTTTGATATCAATGTAAGGGACATCAGGGAAACGGCGTTTGCTGGTTCGACTTTCATAAAATTCAGGAGCAGAGAGCGAGAATGGTAAATTCAGTGGTCATCGTGGGACGGGCGGGCAGAGATCCGGAGATGCGTTATTTCGAGTCTGGTCGCGTGAAAACGACCTTCAGCGTTGCCGTCAATCGACCCACAAAAGAAAAAGAAACGGATTGGTTTGATATCGAAATCTGGGGCCGCCAGGCCGAGATCGCGGGTGAGTACGTGCGCAAGGGCAGCCTCGTCGGTGTCGAGGGTCGGCTCGATTTCAATAA
Organism: Pseudomonadota bacterium; assembly: GCA_021324135.1. GTDB lineage: Bacteria > Cyanobacteriota > Vampirovibrionia > Obscuribacterales > Obscuribacteraceae > JAJPJO01. The sequence continues at coordinate 1,031 of JAJPJO010000293.1, read as the reverse complement.
GTGGACCGACGATCAAGGCGTCAAGCAAGTGAAACCTGTCATTCGCGGCAACAATATTCGGCTATTGGGCAGCAAACGCGACAACGCCTCTGGTGATTTTTCAGCAGACTTCCAATAAATAGAAACTGAGTGACTCGATGAATTCTTCTACGGCAATCTGCCCGCAATTCATTGACTATCTGATCATCGCTATCTACTTCGTCTTCGTCATCGGCATTGGCTTCCGGTTGAAGAAGCAGATGGTGACCAGTGAGGATTTCTTTTTAGCGGGCCATCGAATCCCGACCTGGGTTACTGGTTTGGCCTTCTTATCGGCCAACCTTGGGGCCATAGAAGTGATGGGCATGGCTGGGAATGCGGCTCAGTATGGGATTTCCACATGCCACTTCTATTGGATTGGGGCACTGCCGGCGATGGTATTCCTGTCACTTTTCATGATGCCGTTTTACTACGGCTCGAAGGTGCGCAGCGTGCCGGAGTATTTGAAAATGCGCTTCAACGAGCCGACGCGCGCATTCAATGCTCTGTCATTTGCGGTCATGACCATCCTCATGTCGGGAATCAGTTTGTATGCGATGGCTAAAGTGTTTCAAGTTCTTTTGAATTGGGATGTGAACGCCTCGATCTTTCTGGCTGCCGTAATTGTGCTTGTTTACGTATTTCTTGGCGGCTTGACGTCTTCGATCTACAACGAGGTGATTCAATTTTTCCTGATCATCTTCGGACTTCTTCCGCTTACCATACTCGGTCTCATGCACATGGGCGGCTATGAGGGCGTGGTCGCGAACTTGTCAGACATGCGCTTTCCGCACCTCTGGCGCGACATGGGAAGCTCATACAACCCGCTGGGAGCAGACTGGAAGGCGATTATTTTGGGACTGGGTTTTGTTTTGTCGTTCGGTTATTGGTGCACTGATTTTCTCGTCATTCAGCGCGCTCTGGCTGCACAGGACTTGCGCTCCGCGCAACGAACGCCGATCATCGCCGCATTTCCCAAATTGTTTTTCCCGATAATCACTGTCCTGCCGGGT
>JAJPJO010000218.1 GCA_021324135.1 Pseudomonadota bacterium | reverse complement strand
TCTTAGGGTCTGACATACATTATTTGTAAAATCTTAAAGCGACCAAAAAATGCGACCCTGAAGATACTGATGAATAGTGGCTTTACAGAATCTGACACAGCTTCGCTAGATGAGAATTTGACATAGAAATGTATGTCACAACCTAAGGGCTTTGCAGCAGACACTAAGGGTTCCACCGCACAACGGAGTAAGCGCTCCACCGAGATCGGAGTGAAGCGCTTACGAGTGCGATTCAAAACTTGGCTTAGGTGAGCTGTCCCGCCCTATTTAGTTTGTTAACATAGATTACGGATCGGAACATCCCTCGGTCGAGGGAGGCGAATTGGCGTTTGCAAAATGCCGCTAGCGCCGCGGATGATACTAGATATGGTATCACCAGCCGGACCGCCGCCCGGAAAATTTGTCCTCGGCCGATAAGAAACAGGTTCGCATCCGAAGGAAAGAAGAACTTTATTTCTTATTGACCGCTAATGCGGATCGTTTATTGGGCAGGGGGGCGGCAAAAGGACGTTTAAAAATTCTAACGAGGGTCACATTAGGAATTGCCAAGTTGACCTGCCGTTTAACGTGCGGGAGAATCTGTGAGTTGTTGAAAACAGAAGACATATGGAACCAACTGCCGGCAAGCAAGTCGATCTTTCGGTCATCGTAGCCGTTTACAACGAGGACCCCAGAAACCTTATCAGGCTTCTCGAACGCCTGGACGCCAACGTGCGACCGCTCGAGATGAGCTATGAAGTGGTTTTCGTCAACGACGGCTCCCGAGAAATTACGACGGCCGCCTTACGCCAGATAGCCGCTGAGTGCGCCAATATCAAACTGGTGGAATTGTCGCGCAATTTCGGACAGCAGGCGGCAATCACCGCTGGTCTGGATCATTCCGCCGGTCGCATGGTGGTTAACATGGATTCGGATCTGCAAGATCCGCCTGAGCTCATTCCGGTGATGATCCAGAAGTGGAAAGAAGGTTTTGATGTGGTGTATGCCACAAGATCGAAACGCCGCGATCGATTTATGAAGCGCATGACTGCCTTCCTCTTCTATCGCATTTTGGGATCGCTCTCATCGATTGATATTCCCTGGGATACGGGCGACTTCAGGTTGATGGATCGCAAGGTCGTGGACGCGCTTGCTTCTTTGCCTGAGAAGACGAGATTCTTGCGCGGCATGATTCCGTGGCTCGGCTTCAAGCAATGCGGTGTTCCTCTCGATCGCGACGCGCGTGAGCTGGGCGAAAGCACCTACACAATCAAGAAGTTGTTTTCCCTGGCAATGGACGGCTTGCTGGCATTCAGCACGGTACCGCTGCTTTGTCTGCCGGTCGCCGGTGCTGTCCTGATTGGTCTGTCGCTTTTGTTTATCGCCGCTCTCGCCTTCACGGGCGGCTTTGAATTAAGCAATGCGCAATTGTTGGGTTGTGTTGCATTACTCACCGGTCTGCAGATTGTAACTGTAGGTCTGGTAGCTGTTTATCTATCCAAGACTCTGCATGAAGTGAGAGCGCGTCCGACCTACCTGGTGGCAAGGCGCTTGGGCACCGGCTTTTCGTCGGGTGAGGAGAACAACGGCAAAAAGTCCGAGTCGGACGGCAGAGCAAAAACAACGACCACAACCAAGCGTGTAGTCGCGTTTGCTTTCGATAAAAAGTAGTCTTGCAAGTAAACTAAGAAGTAGTCTTGCATAAAGTAAAACGGCCGCCGGCTTGAGCGCGACGGCCATTTTAGAATGTTATCTACAAACAACTAGTTAGCTGTTTGCTTGGCGTCTTCAGAAGCTTTCTTATCCGTGCTGCCGAAGGCGCTCATTTTCGGGATACTCGTAACCGAAACGCTTTTCACGGTTTGACCATCCTTATCAGTGAATGTCAGCGAAACCGAGTAGTCGGTGCCGTAATAGATTGATTCCACCGGTGGCGCACCGGCTTTACTCAGTTCGGAATCGTCAACTTTCGATTGTGGCGGCGCATCGGCCGGCAACATATTCTTGACTGTCTCGAGCGCCTTCTCCTTGGGAATTGGTGCGCTGTCGTAGAGAGCGTCGAGTCTGTAGCAGCTGCCGCCAATGCACTGAGCAACATACTGTCCGCCATTGCTATCCTTTGAGCGGCTCAGGTACTGGCTTTTGCCGCCGGCTTTGGCGGCCGGTTTGTCGTCCAGCACAAATGTTAGAACGGCCTCTTTGATTACGTTTTCTGGAACGCCCACCTTAAGCCCGTCGAGGTTGATTGTTCCTTGAGGAGTTCGGGCACCATTTTGTCCCCATTTGCTTTCACCGCAGGCAGTGAGACCGACTGAAACGCAGACGGCAAGCGTAAGAACAGGGGCAGCGAGACGATTGATTTTTTGCAATGACATTGCGTATCTCCGGTTGAAAGTAGAATTTGATTTACTCAATTGCTCTACAAGACTGGGAAAGTTTATCCGATACCTTCAGCTTGTACAATCTTTTTAAGCACATGTTATGAATTTATGCTTATTAATCGTTAGTATTGCCTGCCTCTCATTCTTTGTGAAGCTCGGCGCTCACCTGGCTCATCACGTCTTGAGCTCTTTGCATTAAACGTGATTTGCGCTCGGGGGCAACTTCATCAAGATACATCTCTAACGCTTTTGTCGGGGACGTGACGCTGCTTTCTGTTAGTTCGGGCAATCTCCCTCTCATTTTTTCTGGCACTATATCCGGTTGCACCCGGACCGACAGGCAGTCCTTCGCTGCAGCAAAAAGCTCATGTTCACGCACATCCATCATGTTCTCCTGATTGATGGTGTATCGAACTCGCAAAACGCATCCAGGTTTCTTTTCTTCCTGAATTTTTTTAACGATTGCTTCGGTCGGATCATCAGCCGATCGAACGTCTGTATCGACAGTTACGAAAGTCCTTGGTGATATTGAATGGAACTTGAACCTGGTATTGTTTCTTTCCAGCTCTACATGGATGAAACCTTTATCCTCTTTCTCCTCTCCGAAGTCCACGCGCTCCAGGCTGCCTGCATACGTGATGATCGGGTTCTTCTCGCGCAGGACCTGATGTTTGTGGATGTGGCCGAGGGCGACATAATCAATCTTGTCATTAATGAAAATATCGCTTGGGAAAGTAAGCGTGTAGCCGATCAAAAGCTCCTCTTCGATACCAGCCAGGGCACGATCGAGGCTCATATGCGCCGTCACCACAGATGGTATCGCAGCATCGAGTTCGGAATAGAAATCCTTAAGTATGTCGGTCACGTGTTGAATCAGAACGTCATCAATCTGCTTGGCTGTGAACCCCGTGTACTTATCCATCGCCATTAAATTATGCTTGGTGACGTGCGGCAATCCGACAAGCTGGAGTGCACCATTTTTGGTATCAAGAAGAACGGAAGTCGGCTTGTCTATGGTCAGGACGCCGGGTACTTCGAGGCTTTGAAAGACGGACATCGCGTGGCTTTGGGTCGATCTCAGGATCTGATCGTGATTGCCCACCACCAGGATGGTCTTTATGTCTTTCTCCGACAATCG
>JAJPJO010000103.1 GCA_021324135.1 Pseudomonadota bacterium | reverse complement strand
CTATCCCAATCTCGAGTGGTTGAGATTGGAAGGATGCCGCAATATTTCCGACAAGGGATTAGCCAGTCTGGCACGAACTGACAGCCACATCTCGCTTATCTTCATTGCAGACTCGCCTGTTAGTGGAAAAGGATTGGCTTCCCTGGCTGGTCTTCCCTCTTTGCGCTACTTGTCAGTCATGGGTTCCAGCCAATCGCGGCTTAACGACGGTGATATCAAAGAGCTCGCAAAAGTGAAACAGCTGCATGCACTAGGTCTGATATATCAGGGTGGTCTTACTGATGAGGCAATCCTCGCTTTGACTTCAATGCCGGAGCTGACGACGTTGAATCTGAAAGGTCTCGACATTACGCCCAGGAGTCTGACCTACTTTCAGCGAATACCTCATCTGAATTTGCTCCGTGTGGTTTGCAACAAGGAAATGGATGAGTGCATCGATCGCTTCAAGAAGAAAACGAACATACGAATCCTGAAGTAGCATCGCCATCATATGTAGTGGCGTGGCACTGGCAATCATGAGGAGACGTGCAGGCAGCGTTTGCCCTGTTCTAAAAGACTCCCGGAGGACCTCTTTTAGACGCGATAGAACGACTCTTTAGACTATAAAACCTTGCCGAAGGAGGGAATCGAACCCACACGAGGTGTTAAGCCTCGGCTGATTTTGAGTCAGCTGCGTCTGCCAGTTTCGCCACTTCGGCTTAACAAGGTGAAATCCATTCTACACCAACTTGGCAAGTTATTGCCTATACTCATTATTGAATGTTGATTTTGAGCAATTGATATTCATTTTTCGTTCATTTTAAGTATGCCAAGAAGAGTTAATAGTGCCGGTAGAACGGGCACTGGAGCCATCGGAAACAACAAGCGGAAAACTCATGGCAGAAAAGCGCATGGGAACTGGCAGGTCATAGTTACAGGCTTCAATGCCTTCGGAGCGCGCAGCTCGAACCTCACCGAAGACATTGTCAGGCTCTTCGCCGATGAGCTTCACCTGCGCGGCTTTGGCAAGGTCCCTGTCGAGGGCATTGTGCTGGAGACCTGCTGCAATGCAGCCTGGAGGCAGCTCAATCAATCGCTCAAACGCCACTCCCAATCGCGGATCGTCCTGATAATGACCGGCTTAGCCGATTTCCGCGCCAAAATCACCCCCGAGCGAGTCGCCCTCAATCTCCGCGATTACAGGATCAGAGACAACCACGGTCACAAGCGCGTCGCTGAAAAAATCGACCCCAGGCTTGATAATGCGCTTTTGACGGATGTTCCTGTCGACGAGATACGCAAAGCGCTGCGCCGGCAGGGCGTTCCCTGCGATGTTTCGAACCACGCAGGCACCTTTGTCTGCAATGAAACCTATTTCAAGGCTTTGCGTTATCAAATGACTCATAAGAACGTGCGCTCCGTACTGTTCGTCCATATTCCCCTGCCGGAAACCTATCTGGATTCGCTGCGCCATGACAACGGCTTCAACGGGCGGCACAAGCCAGCCAAGCCGAGTTATGGCAACGGCAAGACCGTCAAGCAATCCGCCGTCAGACGATCGGAGCGCAAGCAAGCCGGAGCAGGAGGCAAGCAGGCTCGAGCCGACAAGCAGATGGCGATCGATATGTTGACGGATGCAATTGAGAAGATCACGCTTCAATGCTTGCGGCGCGCCATCATGCAAGGCAAGCGTCGCCGAGCTTCACCACATTTGGTATCACAAAGGGACTAAGTCCGGTGAGTCTATAGTTTCGGCAATCCCGGTGCCGTTCCACACCAATCTTTGCCGCCGCTGCATTTCAAGCAAACGTTTCCTTTGATGTGCTCTGAGCAAACTTCCTGGTTACACTTTGAGCACACCTGCGTCACCAGACCGGGTAATTTCGGCAAACCGGTCAGGATGGATGCGATTGGCTTGCCGCACACGCCGCAAGTTCCCTTGAGATGCTTGTCTTCAACGATCGACATAATTTCACCGGCCTGAAAAATTAAGACAACTACGACAATGCTCAGATATGATCTTACCTCTAGGTATAGCACACGATGTAGACAAGTAGCTCAACAGGAATAGAAGCGATCATGGCCAAATACATCCTCAGCATCGATCAAGGTACGACCAGTTGCCGTTCTATCGTTTTCGATTTAAACGGTCGCAGTATCGGTGTTGGTCAAAAGGAGTTCGCGCAGCATTATCCAAAGCCCGGCTGGGTCGAGCATGACGCGCAGGAAATTTTTCAGACGCAGGTGGATTGCATCAAGGAGTCCGTTAAGGCTGCCGGTATTAAGGGAGCGGACATCGCCGCCGTCGGCATTACGAACCAACGAGAGACGACCGTGGTTTGGGACAAGGCGAGCGGGCAGCCCATTCACAACGCCATTGTCTGGCAATGCAGGCGGACGCAAGAATTTGCCGAGACACTTAAAAAGGATTCGCGTTTCAGGGAAAAAACGGGCCTGGTACCCGACGCTTATTTTTCAGGTCCGAAAATCAGCTGGTTGCTCGAGCATGTTCCAGGTGCCAGAGCGAAAGCGGAACGAGATGCGCTCTCCTTCGGCACGATTGATTCATGGCTGATTTACAAACTGACGAAAGAAGCCAATCACCTCACCGAACCCAGCAATGCAAGCCGCACTATGGTATTCGACATAAAGAATTGCAACTGGGATGATGAGCTGCTGGAGAGATTGAGCATCCCCAGAAGTATGATGCCGAATGTGGTGCCTTCCAATTCAAACTTCGGACTGACGAACAAAGATTTGCTCGGTTTCGAAGCGCCTATTTTAGCCGATCTCGGCGATCAACAAGCAGCGCTTTTCGGCCAATGCTGTTTCGAGCGCGGCATGGCGAAATGCACTTATGGAACGGGCAGCTTCTTGCTTGCAAACATCGGCAATGAAATGAAGTTGATGGATGGAATGCTCACAACGGTGGGCTGGCAGCTCGATGGTGAAAAGCCCGTTTATGCCTTTGAAGGAGCGATATTTGTTGCGGGCGCCGCCGTCCAGTGGCTGCGAGATGGGCTAGGCATCATCGAGTCCAGTGAGCAAAGCGAGCGCCTCGCCACGTCAATCAAATCGAACGAAGGCGTTTATTTCGTTCCCGCCCTCGTGGGGCTTGGCTCTCCGTGGTGGAACTCCGATGTGCGAGGCACCATCGTCGGTCTCACAAGAGGAAGCAAACGTGAGCACCTCGTGCGTGCGGCACTCGAGTCCATGGCGTATCAAGTCGGCGATGTCGCTGTAGATATGGCGGAGCACGGCGTGAGAATTTCGGAGCTGCGAGTCGACGGCGGTGCGACGCGCAACAATTTCGTCTTGCAGTTTCAAGCTGACATTCTGAATGTACCCGTGATGCGCGCCTCGCAGGTCGAGTCCACAGCCTGGGGCGTCGCCTGCCTTGCCGGCTTGAAAGCCGGGCTCATAAAAGACATGGTTGAATTGGAGCGCAATTGGCAGTCTGACCTGAAAGTCATGCCGCAAGAGAATCGGCGCGCCGAATACGAAGGATGGAAACGTGCCCTGGCTGGAGCCTTTGCCTCCGCCGCGGTCGGCAAATCGATGTAACAAAAACTCAGGAAATCAAGCTGACTTTGTGATAAAAACTTGTTTCGCTCGTGTAGCGGCAGCAACCTGGTGTCGGTAATCGCTCGTAAGCACCGCCCATGCCTTTTGCCAGTGCCCTACTCGCGCTACGCAAGGAGATCATGCCGTGAACAAATCTAAGCTACCCTTAATCTCATGCGCACTTTTCGTAGCGCCAATTGTATCGTTTTGCGCGCCTGTCTCTTTTGCACAGGCGGCCGAGAACCCTGTTAATGCCGTTTCCGTCCAGCAGCCAGTCGCGGGCACGCAGCAGTCTGTCGCAGGTACTCAGCAGCGAACCGGCAGCGCACAAGAGCCAAGTTATGGCGCCCAGCAATACAACGCGCGATCTCGCCAGTCCGGCGCGTGGTCTCCTGAATGGCAGGATACCGGGGCATCGGGCGTTATCGACGGCTCCGATGTTTATCAATTTCTCAACTCCGGCGCACAAATCGACGGCACGCGCATGGAAGAAGCCAGCCGCAAGGCGGACAGCGAAATCAAGTTGCCGTCGTATCGCAGAATGAAAAACTGGCAGGAAGTAATCGATCGCGATCGGCAAAACAGCGAAGCGGGCATTGGCGCCGCCCATGGTGGCATGGGAAGTGCCACCGAATACGCTACCGAACATCCGACCGCATCAGGTCTCTCCGGCGCGGCCGGCATAAATGAAGATGAAGCGGAACCGAAACACAAACATTCCTTCGGTGTGAAGCTCAAAAATGCCTTTCTGGATACAGCGGAGTGGATAGGCTTCCCGCTCTCGGACGAGCCGCCGCCCAATGAAGTGGATGCTAAGCTAGCCGGCGATTTACCTGACGGACCGGATCCGCGAGTTTATGTGCACGAAGTGAAGCTGAATCCAGCCCGAGAGGCGAACACAATTAACACCCAGGTTGTCCCACAAGCGCAAATGGCTCCACAGGCTCAACTGGTTCCCCAGGCGCAAGTTCTTCCACAAGGGCAAGTTCGCGAGTCTGCTGTTGAGCAGAAGACTCTCGAAGCACAACCGCCATTCATCATGGAAAACTAAACTGATTGCATCGAAGCGCTCACACCGTTCAATGCCCTGTTTAAAGCATCAATTTATCAATCTATACAATTGACCGGATGCTCATGATGAACTAAGACGCCTTGACTGGAATATTCGTTTTAAGCTCGAATCGGTGAGTTAATCAGCCATTCCTGCTTTTTCAAAGCAAACCTTCTAGAACGCTACTTGCCAAAAGCCATAGTGCGGACAAATACGCAGATTTTGCCGCACTCTGTTTCAAAAGAATTCTAACCGCCAAGCTGGAGGTGCCTTTGCTATCGTAAGGCCTTCTCAGTGCGTTCCTTCGCCCGAATGGCTCAGAAAGGGCTTGAGGTTTCTAGAAAATTTGATGACCCCACAACTTTGGGAGCGAATCCATGACCAGAACGCAAAAAGT
>JAJPJO010000102.1 GCA_021324135.1 Pseudomonadota bacterium | reverse complement strand
TGGGAGATTGACAAGGCGGTTCGAGAGTTGTTGCCTAAGCGCGTCGTTGGCCAGAAGTTTGAAGGGAAGCTGCCGCAAGGAGATTTCGTCTGCGGCACGCAGGAAGTGCGCGACGGAGTCTGCCTACCTCGACGTAAACTGCCGCCTGGAGCCATAACTAATCGCTAGCGCCTGCACCATATCTGGTGAACAAAGAGTCCGCCGGCGCACATCGGAAAATCTACGCGACACTAAATTCAAATCAAAAAGTGTCTCAAGTCTATTGACAGGTTTCGTTCACTTTGAATTACAGATTCAGTCTGATAGGCGATTCGTGCGATACAATAACAGCCTGATCCTCATGACCTGTGCGCGACGATCGCAAATTTACACAGTGAAGTACGCTGATTTGGCTGGGAGCGATCTGCAGTGATCTTACAATTGTTCGTCGCCAGCATGTTGCTGCTTTTTTCGGAGATTATGCTGATCCGATGGATTGGCATCGAGATCCCGATGGTCTTGTTGTTTCCTAACGTGGTTCTGATCGCCTGCCTCTCAGGCTCTGCCGCCGGCATGATACGTCCCCATGGATTTAGTGCCTCAAACCGCTTAGCCGCATGTGCGCTTCTCGTGCTCGTTTTGATGTTGTGTTTCGCTACCGCAATGCACTTCGATCTGCTGCTTGCCGAAATGTTGAGCTCGCCGTTGCCGTTTTTTCTAAGCGCTTTGATTTTAGTGGTTGCCGTTCTTTCTACCTTCATTATTAGTGCAAATCTCGGCAAGATCATCGGGCAGCAGTTTGAGGCAATGCCTGCCAATCGTGCTTATGCGTGGAATCTGGCAGGCAGTCTGGCTGGCGTAGCCGCTGCTCATCTTGTCTCGTTTTTCTATTTGCCGCCGGCTGCGTGGTTGACTGTCGCAGCGAGCGCCAGTTGTTTTGTTTTCAAAAGGAAACTGCCATCTCTTGTATTACTGCTTTCATTAAGTGCTGTAAGCCTGTTCGTCAGTCAACGAGACATTTGGACGCCGTATCGAAAATTGGATCTGGCACCGCTGAAGATAACGGATGCACGCTTCGGTAACGAAAACTACCTTCTTTATGCCAACAATTTCTTTTACCAGACGGGCATGTATTTCCCCGACAAGACCATTCGCGAAGAGCTACTTAAGCGTCCTGCAGCATCGCAAGATGAATTCGGCATTAGACGTTACCTGAACCACCTGAGCGTTCCTTATGCGTTTGCCGACCGCTTAGATGATGTGCTTATCCTCGCTCCCGGTTCTGGTAATGATGTCGCTTATTCACTTACCGAAGGTGCTGAGTCGATAGACGCAGTTGAGATGGATCCTGCTATTGCCTCACTTGGCTTCACGCGCAATCCCAATCGCCCCTACACGAATCCCAGGGTGCATCTTTACGTCGATGATGCGCGATCTTATTTGCGACATCACGATAAAAAGTACGATTTGATTGTATTCGCATTTCTGGATCCGGGTTGGGTCTTTGATATTTCGTCCTTCCTCAGAATAGACAATTTTGTCTACACGGTGGAATCATTTCGCTCCGCTCTCGATCATTTGAAAGATGGGGGCGTGGTGTCGATCTCATTTGCCAGTGGACCAGCCGGCCAGGCGCACGAGCGTCTCTTCAATACGATCAGCAAAGCAATTGGTCATCACCCGCTGGCATACAGCAGCCCCGACAATGTCACCGTCGGTGAGGTCACGGTAAAGTTATCCTTTTTCCTATTTGGAAAAGATATGAGCAGTCCTAATTGGCAAAGAGGAGATCAGGCAGTCAGCAAATTCCTTAAGAAGTGGCAAAGCAACGATGTCGCTAAGACACAGATCAGCACCGATGATTGGCCATTCATCTGGCTCGAACTGAACCCAAGAGGATGGCTGGTTTACTCTCTTGTCGTATTGTTTGGCATTCTCCTTCCGATATTCACTGATGTGCGCCCTGAGAAAGCGCTTCTCAAGGCGCCCTTATCGTGGGTGATGTTTTTTCTTGGGCTTGCTTTCATGATGCTTGAGACCCGATTGTGCTCGCACCTCTCGCTTGTTTTCGGCTCGACGTGGGTGGTCAGCGCCAGTGTAATTGCTACACTCATAATGCTCGCATTCTTAGCCAATGGCATCGTGCTTGTACGCCGTTCCATTCCAATTCAGGTCTGTTTTGCCGGCTTGTTTTGCGCCTTCCTTCTCCAATTCACATTCGAGGTGCCGGCGGCTTCTCAATTACCGCAAGCGCTTTTCTCCACACTCACCGTTGCCATCTACTGCTTGCCCACATTCTTTGCTGGTCTAATTTTTTCGACACTTTTGCGGCAAAGTGAAAATCCAAAAGCTATGATGGCGTTCAATTTGTTCGGATTGGCTCTGGGTGGGATTGCTGAGAACTTTTGTATTCTCTGGGGGTTCAAGTCGTTTTTATGTCTGTCCATGCTTGCATATGCCATAGCATTCTTACTCACACTGAAACGAAGCCGGGTTCTTGCCGGACAGACGATTGATAGTCATTCGATGTCACAACAAGAAGAATCTCGTCCGCTCTAGTAAAGCTCAAGGCAAGCCTTTTATAGTCGCGACTGGTACGGGGTCGGAAAAGGAGCCCACTGGATAACCATCGGCACCGAGCCCAACGATTCGGACCTGATAATAAGCCGGCTTTTTCACCACCTCTGGTGGCACGATAAATTCCCCGGATAGCGGTTGGAGCTTCATTGAGTAGAGAGCATACTTGCTGGCTTGCTGGTCTCTAAAGGTTTTGGACATGAAGTTGAATTCGCAGTAAGGTCTGGAAATCTCCGCCAGAATCTGCTTGGCATTCGGAATCTTCGAGGCGTCATAGGCGAAACGCAGGTTAGCAACGTCTGTTTCATACAAGCCACACGTATTCATAATGCCGGCGCCCTTAAATGTCAGTGCTGGTATGCAATCATCTGCCTTGCTTTTAAGCACTGCCGACTCGAGTTTAATAACATGATCACTGGTTATTGGGAAATCAAGCCGGAGCGCGCTCACTGAGCCTGCAATCAGCCAGCGCTTGTATTGCGTCAGGTTGATGTGATAGAGGAGTGGCTCCTCGCTGTTACACAACGGAACTGTAATCGGTACTTCTTCAGGTCCCATTGCCTTGTGAGTATCCCAAGACACGAGCGCGAATAAATCTGGATACGTCAATTCAGTGCCGTTTTTAGTTCGAATGAGCAGCCTTCTATCCTGTAGCCAGGGCATCTGCTTTAGCAGCTGATCCGCAAAGGCACGAGGGATCGCTCGACGGCACGAGACCTTCAACTCGAGCACCTCGGCATCAAACGGATTAACTGGCTCTGACAGTGGAAGAAGAAAGCTTTCAAGACTGTTGCCCGGTACATCATTCCTGAAGACAAAATGACTGTTGTCTTTTGCAGATACATTCGGCGGCGCGAAGCGTCCAAGGTAGCGTGGTTGCCGAACAGGTTCGAACCTGGACTGAATCTCGTCTTCACGCGGAAATGTGATTCGGCTGAAACGGGCGGGCTCCGATCGCCAAAAGATGAATTCATACTCGTCGCCCTTTTTGATCAGCTCCTTCAGGCGAGCAAAGTTCATCAAGTCAGTATTGATTGGTGCTCCATCAATACATATCACTCGAGAAACATCGCTGTCGCTCAGCTTGGAGCGCAGAAGATCCGGGAGTAAGTCAATGGTGAAGAACGAGACGACACCGCTCGACATATGTTCGGGAAGATTGAAGACTACGAGTTTCTTTCCATGAGGCAGTCTGGAAACAGCTTCCCTTATGTCATTGCATACAGAAGCGACAACTTTGCTTGACGAGCACCACGCATCAGCATAGATGCTGGATAAGTAGATGGAAATTGCGGCGAAAATACTAAACACCACATACGATACCAACTTCAGTTGTGCGACGGTACAACTCGAGCGGCTGAGAACGCCAGATCTCGACATGTAATTGTCGGAAACTACAGGATGGAGCAACAAGGCTAAAGCGAAAAACGCTGGGAAGCAGGCGGAGTAAACCAACCTGGTACCCATCAAAGCGTCTGAAACATACCAGATCTGCAGGCAAGGGAGGAACAATACGAGCGCAAATGCGCAAAGCCAGCCCGCGAGTCTCAATCGCACCTGCAGGCAGGGCGCAAACTTGTAGTTAAGCCACAGAAGAACAGCCACCGCAACATAAAGGATCCGCAAAAGGTGAGCAGCAGGGTTGGAGGTTCCTAATAACAATGTATTGACCGGATAAATTAGCAGCGAATAGTAATTAAGGTTCAACAAGCGATCGGGATAACAATTATCCAGCCACAGTCCCAGCGAGCCCACGTAGCCGCCAAATCCATGAAGAACAGCAGTGCGCACCACTAGATATATCGGCAGTAGGACGAACATTGGCCAAATATTTCTGATAGCTGCGCGAACCTGAGCCCGAGCTTGGCTGCCACGCTGAGCGTGTGGGACGACGGTAGCAGAATTTGTCTCTTCTTCTGATGCGAACGGTTCACCATCTAGTTCGCTGTTTTCTGGAGCGTTTCGGCGCCCGGCATTCTCAGTAGCAGCCAGCGCCAGTTCGCCCAGGCTGAAGACCCGGCTCTCCTTCAAGAGCTGTATCGCGACCAGAATGACTGGAACGGTGATGCATATCTCCTTGGTGAGGAGTCCCAACAGCAACGAAATCCAAGAGATGTGGAACCAGAGCTTTCTCGGGACGAGAAGGTATTTAAGCGTACTGCCGATTGACGCGAAGTAGAAAGCAGATGCCATTGTATCTATACGCGTCATGATCCAGCAGGCCGGTTCTGTTTGTCCGGGATAAACGGCAAAGGCTGTCGATACCATCAGCGGTATCTTCCAACTTATGCCTTGATCGAGACGCGATTCTTTATCGTCATTCAACAGAAGATAGAGGAGCACCAAACGGCAAGTCCAGAAAACAAGACAAGCATTAGCCAGATGAAGAAAGAGGTTTGTTAAGTGAAAACCGAACGGGTCAACCATCCAGAAGAAGTAGTCGACTACGTATGAAAAGACAACGAGCGGACGATACATCACGTAAAGGCTCTCGTGATAAGTGTACGGTGCCAGAAATTGGCGCCATATCAAGTCCGGCTCACCATGATATCCTCGAGTGACGATAGGAAGATACCAGGCCTCGTCTGCGAGAAAGTTGCCGAAAAGGGCCTTGCCGTATGTGAGAAATACCAGTAGCAAAAGAAAAACACAGACCCCAGCAGCATGAGGCAATCCAAACGCCTTATGCCTGAACGATATCTGCTTCTCGTTCTTAACAGTCTGCATTAGCTATTCTCTTTGATACAGATGACTTTGTTTTTGAGCCTAAGAGGAACGCGCCAAACATCCGATGTTCGGCTGGCATTCAGGCGCACGATTCGATAATTATCAGGTAGAAAGGTTTGGAATTCTATACCTTTTATATTAAGAGCAAATCATGCAGCGCATCTCCTGTTGCAGCGGAATGAATGCGCATATCCGATTGTCGATTGCATCAAGTGTGGCTGTTGTCAATGAGATAACTTGCACAAGATAACTTCCACGAGATAACTTGCACAAAGGATTAGAAGCAGGCACAAGCAAAATAGGCATGACCAAGCTTACTGTCGCATCTGGTGACAAACCCCACAAATTTCATCTCGATCAGCGTCAGGCATATTCAATGTTGGCGTTGTGCCTCATTGCATCCAGCGGTATCATCACTGAGATCGCCCTCACCAAGTTTGTTGCCTCCAAGGTTTACCATCATTATGTCTACGGCATTATAAGCACCGTTATACTCAGCCTCGGTTTTGCCGGATCCGTAGTTTATTTATGGCCATCGTTGTTTGGAAACGACAATCCAGCCAGCTGGCGACGCGTCGCAATTGCGACGGCCATTTATGCAATTACTTTGCCACTATCAGTGGTGCTATTTGCCTGGTTGCCGCTCGACCCTTATCAAAAAGATCTGACCCCGTTTCTGCAATGTATAACTCTGCCTCTGTACTTTGTCATTTTCGCCATTCCTTTCTTTTTCGCCGGATTGTCCATGAACCATATTCTCTCGGCAAGTCCAATTCCGGTGCGCATCATACTTTTCTGCGATCTTGTCGCCGCTTCGGTAGGTGCGGCGCTCTGTCCGATCCTGCTTGAAACTCTGGGTGGATACGGGACAATTTGCCTTGCGGCCGTTCTCGGTATAGGAGCATTCTGCGCTCTGCTGCAAACGGCGGAAAAATTGAGCAAAACGAAACTTTTTGGATTAGTCGGTCTCTTTCTATTTGTCGTCATCGGCACGATAAGTTATCCTGGCTGGGCCCAGAACAGGTTCGGTTTTGACATTCGCTCCTCGAAGGACAGCAGCGCACGGGCGTGCATGCAAGATAATTTCAAAGGTATTGAGCGCACATATTGGAATGCGATTGCGCGCATCGACGTTTCTAAAACGAATCAATCGCATGACAGGTACTTTCTCTATGGGCTGACTCCAGCCAAAGAAAAATTACAGCTGAAAGGTCGCCTGGTCCTGGTCGACAGCGGCGCTCCAACGAGGCAGCTTGCCGTTTCTCAATCGCTGAAAAACGAAACATTTCTTGAGCGCACTTTCTGGGCCAGTCCATATGCGGCCATTCCCACGGTAAATCGGGAACTGATCATTGGTGGCGGCGGTGGTGTCGACATACTGATTGCCAAATACTTCAGTACTCCTCAAATTGACCTGGTAGAACTCAACCCATCCACAGCCAAACATTTGTTGAGCGGAGGCACACCTGAAGAGCGTGCATTGTACCAGAGTCATCTGCAGTCGGATGCCTCAAGCAGGGTAAACCTCTTCAACAAAGAAGGCAGGCATTTTTGTACGACTCAACCAGAAGGGCGCTACGACCTCATTCAAGCGAGCGGAGTCGATACTTTTACTGCCATCACTAGTGGTGCCCTGTCGCTGGTAGAAAACCATCTCTACACAAAAGAAGCTGTTCGCGAATACATTCGACTTCTGACACCATCCGGGGTGCTCTCTCTAACTCAGCACAGACCTGACCCTCCTGTCACCTCTTTGAGAATGCTTGCCACTTACCTCGATTACCTCGATAGTGAAAACATTGATAGACCATGGGAGCGCATTCTTGTAACCGGTGATGATTGGTGGTGCGACCTCATGCTCAAAAAGGCACCGTACTCAGAACAAGAAGTCATGCGGATCAGGGATTGGTGCAAAAGGAACGATCGCTCCATTCTGGTTGACCCGCTTGCGCCAGGTGGATTTAAATTGAATCCGGGTGAAGAAATCTTCGACCGACTGGCACGCGCTGATCGGTCTGAGAGGCGGAAACTGCTCGAATCATATAAATTCGATATCACGCCAGTGACCGATGATAAGCCGTACTTCTACGGCGGCGAGAAATGGAGCGGGGGTACGAGCTTTTACTTTCTTCATGGTTCGAGCACGCCGCTCTGGCTTTTTTGCGCGGCCTGTTTTGCCGCGAGTGCGCTGATGTTATTGCCTCCTATAGTGATTGCTCGTCGCCAAAAAATTCCCCAAAGAATCGATCGCCAAAGGATCGAACAAGCAAACGATGCCTTGCTGCCAGCGAAATCCTTTTCGCTTGAACCCGCTTTCTTCTACTATTGCGTATTTTTTGCGATCACTGGTTTTGCTTTTCTCCTTTTCGAAATTTGCGTTTTGCAATTATTCACTATATTCGTGGGAGGACCCCTTTACACTTTGTCCATCACTCTCGTGGCAGTTTTACTCGGTTATGCTATCGGCAGTCTCATCGCCCAGCGTTTTCCTTTGCGTCGGAGAACCTTCGTGATCTTTGCTTTTGCGGTTCCATGCCTGCTAATAGCACTGTATTTGGTGCTGCCAAAAATTGTTCACTTCTGTATGCCAATGCAGGATATAGCGCGAATTCTAATCGCACTTTTTGTCACTACTGCCGCCTCTGTCGTTATAGGTATGCCAGTTCCGACCGCCATGTCAGTCGTTAAGGAAAGGCATTCAACCGCAGTCGCCTGGATGTGGGGCATTAATTCCGGTTTCAATGCGATCGGCGCGATGTCGTTTATCTTTCTCACAAAGATCACAGGCATATCGGCCACCTTGTTGATTGTCGGTTTTCTCTATGCCATTGCTAATACTTTGTTCACCTTGAGTTTTGGCTCAACTCGAGCAGGCTCAGCTGGCGCGCCACAAAAATGATCCTACGTTTTTTGACAATTGCAAGCTGCAAGTGATGCCTAGCTGATGTCCTGCGTTAGACTTGGTTATCGCGACTGATAGGGATCAGGAACGAAATCAACGCCGAGCTGCTCATCACGAGCGCACAGGCGCGAGAGTAAGAAGTAGTAAGAGGCAGTGTTTGATGATGACCGTGAGAAGAGAGCAGAAACTTTTGCGTATTCTGCGGCTGCGCGTTTTAGACAAGCCCGGTTACCTCGGCAAGATCGCTACTCGCATAGGCGAACTCGATGGAAACATTGGCGAAATCTCAATCGTTTCGCAGGGACCTGATTACCTGATTCGCGAGATAAGCTTGCAGATAGATGATGAGGCGCACCTGTCGCAGCTCCTCGATGGACTTTGCTCCCTCGACGGTGTAACGGTCGAGATGGTGATTGACCCGGTCGAGCAGGCACATCGCGGCGGCAAGATTGGCATGAAAAGTTTGGTGCCGCTCGATTCAATCGCGGAGATGCGCAAGATTTATACACCCGGCGTAGCTCAGATCTGCAAGATTATTCACAAAGATCTTTCGCAGAGCCGTGCCTTCACAAGCATAGGCAATTCGGTCGCCGTCGTCACCAATGGAACGGCCATTCTCGGTCTGGGCAATATAGGGCCGGTGGCGGGCATGCCGGTTATGGAAGGCAAGGCCGTACTTTACGAACAGCTCGTCGGCATCAGCGCCATTCCGATTTTGATCGACTCGCGAGACGTCGATGAAATTGTTTCTACCATAAAAGGTATTGCCCCCACATTCGGTGCCATACATTTAGAAGACATTGCCGCGCCTGAGTGTTTCGAAATCGAAGAACGACTGACAAAGGAGCTGAACATCCCGGTCTTGCACGACGACCAGCATGCCACTGCGGCAGTTGTTCTTGCTGCTTTGATCACCGTCAGTCAGCGGAGCGGATTGTCTCTGGCGAACAGCCATGTCGGGATCATAGGATTGGGCGCCGCCGGCAGTGGTATTGCCGAGTTGCTGCAAGCCTATGGTGTAAAGGAAATTTTTGGAACGGATCTGCGTCAGGATGCCATGGATCGCCTGAGCGCCAGAGGCGGAATCGCGACAAGCCTCAAGAATTTGATGACTGAAGCGAATATAGTGATCGCCACTACAGGCGTTCCTAACTTGATAAAACCGGATATGGTGCAACCGAACCAGATCATCCTGGCGATTTCCAATCCCGATCCCGAAATTGATCCGGAGCTTGCCATCGCCAGTGGTGCGCGCTTCGCTGCCGACGGTCGCACAATCAATAACGCCCTGGCTTTCCCGGGGCTGTTCAAAGGCGCCCTCCTGGCCGATGCGGAGCGCTTTACCGACGAGATGAAAATCGCTGCTGCTAATGCCATCGCCGGTCAAACGAGATTAGACGATCTCGTGCCCAGCATTCTCGATCGAAGCGTACACGACCACGTCGCAAGAGCCGTGGCAGTAGCGTCAAAGTGATGGCGTTCACGCCATCAAGCCAATCATTAGTTCATCAATTCAATTCAAATTAGCTCGCACTTTCATGCGCTAGAAGGCGCCCATAAGTGTTTCAGCTTCCAGTCTGGCTTCATCGGACATGCCCTCTCTCAGCCTGGCAAACAGTCGCATGTGCTCCAGGCGAGCCAGTTTGGCAACCAGAGCCCTGAGCAGCTTCAGATCGGAGTAGAATGAGTCGTCGTCCAGGTGCTCGAAAACCATATCGTTCATCAGATCTTTGATCTGGTCCCGGTAAAATTTGAACTTTAAATAGACGCGCTCAAGACCGCTATCTAAAGCGACTGTTTTCATAATCTTGTCCTGATGATTGACATGCCGCTCGACGGATTGGAAAACGGACGCGATCTGATCACCGCGCTGGTCGTTTGTCTGGTGAAAGTAATCACCGATCACCCGGTCGAGCATTCGCGTCAGCAAACGGACTTCCATCTCCAGGTAGTCGAAAACATCGTATCTTGCAAATTCTTTCATGTGCTTCACCCCCTTGGGATTGCTTGAGTCAAGCTTCAGCGCTTGATTGGTCTCCCCGGAAGCGATCTGCCGTGCTGCCCTGACGGCAGCCCGCTATTTCATTTAGTCTCTTGATATTAATTATAGCTAAACCGCCACAGATGTGGACGATTTCGCGCTCACAATCGAGGCAGTACTCTTGGTGGTCTCGATCTATGCTCGGAACGTTCTGTGGCGGCACTCAGCCTTTCTTAATCTGCCAGAAATCTTCGCCGAGCGTGTCCCAGGGCAAGCGATGCTCATCAGGATTGTTGGCATCGAAGCACTGATTGACGAAATAGATCATGTTGGCGGGCGCCTGCCAGATATTAGCCAGACCATGAGCGACGCCGCGCGGGATGTAGAGAATTTGAGCTCGTCCGCCGCCCATGACGAAGCGCATGCTGCGCTTGTAGCTCGGCGATTCCTTGCGGGCATCGAAAAGCCCGATCAGCAGCCGATCGTAAGGGTTGATAAACCAGACGTCTTCCTGGTTGTAATGAAGGTGAAAAGCTTTAATCGTTCCCGGAAGCATTTGCGAGAAGGTCGATTGCTTGACCTTGAACTCGGGCAGAATCTGGAGATTACCGTTGTCGTCAAAGCGGACTATTTCAGCAAGCGAACCGCCGTCGTCGAGAAACAAATTCAAATTGATCAGCTGAACGCCTTCAATCGTCGACTTCTTAGAATAATCCTGGACCGAGAGATCATGCACATAATCTCCACCGATCGCGTCTTTGGTTAATGGTTTCAACGTCGTTGTCATAGAAGTCGCCGCTTGATCGCCTCGATGAGACACAACTCATGCCCTCTCGCTGAGGAGTTGAACAAGTGCATAGAATAACAGATTTTTGCCGAGAGTTAGCGGCCAGCCAGCTTGCGATTGGTTAAGCCGGGCTTCTGCTCTTGCGCAGCTGCAAGTAGGAGTGAAGCGATTCCTGCCAGGGTGGCAGCTCGCGACCGATCGTATTGATCAGAGTGGTTTTGTCCATAACGGAATATTTCGGACGGGTAGCCGGCCTTGGCATGTCTTTGGTCTGAATTGGAGTGACGCTCACGTCTCTTCCCAGAAGAATTTCCTTAGCAAATTCATACCAGCTGGTGATTCCGTCATCTGATGCATGGTAAACGCCCCAGCGCTCCGTTTCAATCAAGTCGGCAATAGTTTCCGACAAGCTCAATGTGCAGGTTGGCGAGCCAATCTGATCGGAGACGACACGCAAAGGCTTGCCTTCATCGGCAATCTGCAGGATAGTCTCGACGAAATTCTTGCCGTTTGGACCATACAGCCAGCTGGTGCGGACGATGAAGAAGCGCCGCAGATGCCGGATTACTGCCTTCTCTCCGGCAAGTTTCGTTTTTCCGTAAATGGATAGCGGTCTGGTGTCATCCCAGGTGGTGTAGGGACGATCCTGCTCGCCGTCGAAAACGTAGTCAGAGCTGATGTAGAGCAACGGAATATTGAGATGGTTGCATGCCACCGCCAGGTTTTCTGTGCCGTAACCGTTGATGAAAAAGGCCAGGTCCGGCTCCGATTCAGCTTGATCGACCTTGGTATAGGCGGCGCAATGCAGAACCATATCCGGGGTGAATTCGTTGACTTTGTTGATCACTTGCTCGTAGTTGGTAACGTCGAGTTTCTCGCGCGGCATGGCCACAACTTGATGCCCGCGAGACTCCAGACAGGCAGTCAGAGCCTGTCCCAACATGCCACCAGCTCCGGTGACGAGGAGGCGTTTGTCCGTCATTCAAATCTCCTGAGTAGAACCTTAGATGACTGCAGGGGGGCTTGTGACTGAATGAGCCTGAGCGGCTGCCTGCGCTGCAGCGGCTGATTGCTCTTGCTGCAGGCGAGCTGCTTCTTGTGCTCTTGTCGTCTCGGTCTGCACATCGACATGTTTGCCGGTGACCTTCTGAAGCCAATCCTGGTTGTTTTTGTACCAGTAGATTGTCTCATGGATGCCCGTTTCAAATGTATGTTTTGGTTGCCAGCCAAGCTCATTTTGAATCTTGCTCGAGTCGATGGCATAGCGGCGATCGTGGCCGAGCCTGTCTTCGACGTACTTGATCAGTTCTTCACCTTTGCCGAGTTCGCTTAACAACAGCTTCGTAATTTGCATATTGGTGCGCTCGTTGTTGCCGCCGACATTGTAAACTTCGCCGGCGACGCCCTTATGAAAGGCAAGATCGATGGCTCGGCAGTGATCCTCGACATGCAGCCAATCTCTGATGTTCTTGCCGTCGCCGTAGACGGGCACTTGCTTGTTATTCATCAAGTTGTTGATAAACAACGGGATTAGCTTTTCTGGATGTTGATAGGGTCCATAGTTGTTGGAGCAACGTGTAATCACTACCGGCATGGCGAATGTGTGGAAGTAGGCGCGGCAGAGCATGTCTGCTGCTGCTTTGCTGGCTGAATATGGACTGTTGGGAGCCAGCGGCGTTTCCTCAGTGAAGAAGCCTGTCGGGCCGAGCGAGCCATAAACCTCGTCGGTAGAGACTTGCACATAACGGATCGTATACTCCGGATTGACACCAAGTTTGGTGCCGGGCTTCAGTCCGTAACGGAAGGCTGCCTCGAGCAAAACCTGCGTTCCCAGCACATTTGAATTGACGAAAACTTGCGCGTTCTCGATCGACCGATCGACATGGCTCTCGGCGGCAAGGTTGATGATGCCGTCGATTTTTCCGGCAAACTCACCCGAGACGATGTGGTTGACCAGGCGCGCGTCTTCTATGCGCCCGCGGACGAACTTGTAATGCGGATTATTGGCGACATCCTCCAGGTTCTCCGGATGCCCGGCATAGGTCTGGGCATCGAGATTGATGATGTCGTAATCAGGATAAGTCTTGAGCAAATGTCGCACCAGATTGCTGCCGATAAAGCCCAACCCACCTGTTAAGAGAAGTCGCATACGTTTCCCCTTGTTTCTGTTAGTACTGAGATGCCCTTTTAGAGCTCCAGGTTTTGCTCAACCAAACGTTCCAGCCATCAATAGATGTGGTGACCGCCTGATTGTCTACGGACAGCCTCAAGAAGATCAACGCGCTCTTGATAATCTTGAGCGGCTTCAAAATGAATATTGTTTTATGAACTAAACCACTTCCACTTTACTGTCGTCGCCCAGCATCAATCTAAAGGCGACCGGACGATTGTTTCCGCGTGTCAGCTCTACATTGGCGCCAATCAGGCTGTCGGCGATTCTGCCGTGGAAGTCAAGAATCTGGCAGTCCTCACGAAGGATGCAGTGCTCGATCTCGGCAAATGAAACTTTGGCGCGATCGCCTATCGATGTGAACGGACCGACATAGCTGTTCTCCAGATGGCAGTCTTCACCGATGACCGCCGGACCCCGAACCGTGCAGTTTTTCAGCTTCGTGCCTTTGCCGATCGCCACCCGCCCCGAGACGCGAGAGCCTTCGTCGATAACGCCCTCGATGTTCATGTTGTTCATCTCATCGAGAACGACACGATTGGCTTCCAGCATGTCGTCTTTCTTTCCGGTGTCCAGCCACCAGCTTCTCAGAATGTGGCTGTCTACGCGATGGCCGAGATCGATCAGCTTTTGA
Source organism: Pseudomonadota bacterium (assembly GCA_021324135.1). Classification (GTDB taxonomy): domain Bacteria; phylum Cyanobacteriota; class Vampirovibrionia; order Obscuribacterales; family Obscuribacteraceae; genus JAJPJO01. Next base: position 3,520 of record JAJPJO010000102.1, on the reverse strand, counting down.
ATCGCATCGGTGATCTCGAGCTCGCCTCTGCGGCTGGGTTTGATTTGCCCAATCGCTTTATGGATTTCCTTGTTGAAGAGGTAAACGCCGACCAGAGCCAGGTTCGACTTGGGCTGTGGCGGCTTCTCTTCCAGATTGACGATGCGACCATCGCCGTTGAGCACGGCCACGCCGAACGAGCTGGGATTCTCCACTTCCTTAAGAAGGATAAAGGCATCGGCATTGCCTTTCTGGAAGCGCTCGACAAGCGGACCTACGCCATCCTTAATCAAATTGTCGCCCAGATACATGACGAACGGATCATCGCCGAGGAAGGCCTGGCCTGTTTTAACCGCATGTGCCAGTCCGGCGGGTTGATCTTGCAAAATATATTCAATCTTGATTCCCCAGCGCTCACCGTTCCCGACGCATTCTTTTACGTCCTCGCCTGTCTCGGGGCTGATGATGATGCCTATCTCTCTTATGCCGGCGTCGATGAGCGCTTCAATGCCGTAAAAGAGAATCGGCTTGTTTGCCACAGGCAGCAATTGCTTTGCCGCCGTGTGCGTGATCGGCCGCATCCTCGTGCCTTTTCCGCCGCTCAAGATCAGTCCCTTCATTTTTTGCTCCTTGCCTCAGAGGCATCATATCCTAGACGGCGCCGCGCTTGCTGACGACCGTGCTCACGGTTGAAAACATAATCTTCCAGTCGAGCCAGTAATTCCAATTGTCGCAATACCAGGTATCAAGCGTAACTTTAATATCATCGGGTAGTTCATCACGACCGTTTATCTGCGCCCAACCCGTGATGCCGGGTGGGAAAGCGAGCACTCCTGCGGCTTTGCGTTTGGCAGTCAGATCGGTTTGATTATACAGAGCTGGTCTGGGACCAACGAGGCTCATCTCTCCTTTAAGAACGTTAATGAGCTGCGGAAGCTCATCAATACTGGTTTTGCGCAGGAACTTGCCGACGCGCGTTATTGGGCTCGGCAATTTCTGCATCTGGTCTGTAGGCAGATTGGGAGTGCCCTGGCGCATCGTGCGGAATTTATAAATTTCAAAGAATTCGCCGTGCTTACCGACGCGTTTCTGGCGAAATATCGCCGGTCCAGGTGAGTCCCACATTATGGCTACGATCGCCGCAAGCATGATCGGAGACAGCCCGAGCAGGGCTAAGGAGGACACTAAAATATCGGTTAAGCGCTTAAGGAACATGAGGACCGCAAAAACACTCGCCACGCCTGCCAGACATAGAAATAGAAATTGTACAGATGCAAATTAGCTTCAATCCGGTCGCCTCGATAATATTGGACTTATTTATAGAAAGTCCTTCATAGAAAGCCGCAAGATGACTTGAGGGTTACAATGTGGCGATGGATCTTTCGATCATAATTGTTAGCTGGAATACGCGCGAGCTGCTCGATCGTTGTCTGAGCGCTCTGCATCTCGAGCTGAACGCATTGGCCTCGGCCGGAGCAACGGCGCGATCGACCAGTGTCATCACCCGTGATGCAGGGCTTTCATTTGAAGTTTTTGTCATCGACAACAACTCGCAAGACGGCTCTGCCGATATGGTGGCCAGCAAACATGCCTGGGTCCGATTAATCCGCAATCAAGAGAATCTCGGATTTGCTCGCGCCAATAATCAGGCCCTGCGCCAGGTCGGCGGTGACTTCGTTTTGCTCTTGAACCCCGACACCGAAGTGCAAAAGGATGCCATCGGAAATCTTATGGCTTTTCTCAGGAACCACCCGCAGTGCGGTGTGGTGGCGCCGCAGCTTCTCAATAGCGATGGCACGATTCAGCGATCGTGCAGAGCTTTCCCGACATTCATAGGCATGTTGTATGAACTGATCGGGCTCAGCCGGCTGTTTGCCGGAAGCAACGCGGGCAGCCGTTTTCGCGCCTACAAAATGCTCGATTGGAATCATGATGATGAGCGTCAGGTCGATCAACCGATGGGCGCTTGTTTGATGACCCGACGCCAGGTCCTCGATAAAGTCGGTCTTCTTGATGAGGGATACTTCATGCTTTTCGAGGAAGTTGATTGGTGCTACCGCGTCAAACAGACGGGTTACGAGATCTGGTTTACCGACAAAGCGCGAGTGCTGCATCACCACGGCCAATCAATCAAGCAAGTGAAAGTGCGCATGATTCTCTCGTCGCACCGCGGCATGTACCGGTTCTGGTACAAACACTATCGCGGCAATCGCTGGTATATGGATGGTATTGCATTTGGTGGCTTGATGCTGCTTGCCTATCTTCGTATACTGGCGCATCTTGCAAGACGGCTGCTCGGATCAGCCAAGCAAGCATGAGCCGTTCCTCGAATAGTCCTGATGTCACGATGGCAAACGCGCTCTGGGGCGATGATTGGTTAGAGCTGCGCCGGGAGTGGGATCTCGATTATTCCGTTTATCACTTCAATCATGGAGCATACGGGGCCGTCCCGCGAAAAGTGCGGGAGCGGCAACGCGAACTGATCCGCAGAATCGACGGCAATCCAACCGGGTTTTTTCGCCGCGAGCTGATGCCGCTCATGGAGGAAGCCAGATTGAGAGCGGCTGCATTCTGCGGTTCCCACCAGGAAAATTTCGCCTGGGTCAGAAACGCGAGCGAAGGTATGACTGCGATTTTGTCCGCGCTTCCACTGCAACCAGGTGATGAGGTGCTGGCTACCAACCATATATATGGCGCGGTCAAACTGGCGATCGATAAAAGATGTGCTGCAACATCGGCCAAACCTGTAGAGGCAGTTTTGCCCATCACCGCCGATGATACCGCTCTGTTGAAGGCAATTGCCGGCAAGATTACCGAGCGTACCCGCGTTCTCGTCGTGGATGAAATTGCATCGCCAAGCGCGCGTCTTTTCCCCATGCCCGAAATCGCCTTGTTGTGCAGAAGCAACGATATCATTCTGGTAATCGACGGTGCACACGCGCCAGGAATGTATGCTTTGAACCTCGAGGAGCTCGGCGCTGACTTCTGGGTGGGAAATTTTCACAAATGGATTTGCGCGCCGCATGCTGCCGCCGGGTTGTGGGCAGCGCCGCGCTGGCACGAGCGCTTGAGCCCAGTGAGCGTGAGCTTTAGAGACAAGTTGCCTTATCCGCAAAATTTCGGGCGTCTTGGTACCGACGATTTAACTGCCGTCTTGTGCGTTCCTTCTGCATTGGATTTCTTGGAGCAGTGCGGAGCGGAGAGAATCCAGCGATACAACCGAGAGCTTGCCCGGCTGGGCGCCGAATCAATTCGCAAATGCCTCGGAACCGAGCCGATTCAGGGTCGCTTCGCCGCCCGTCATCCTGTTGCCCTGCCGCCAGGCGTGATTGAGGATGAGGCGGATGCATTGAATATGCAGAGGCAAATTGCCATTGAGTTGCATGCTGAAATTTCGGTTTCCGAGGCGCTTGCCGAAGATCAGGATGCGGCTATGGTGATTTCTGCGTTTCTCTACAACCATCCTGATGAATACGAGAAGTTCGGTCGCACCTTGAAAGAATGGCTGCTCAGGAAACGCCTCGACTAGTCGAGTGGACTT
>JAJPJO010000131.1 GCA_021324135.1 Pseudomonadota bacterium | reverse complement strand
CTTTCGCTCTGGCGCTCTAAACCGGCGCCACTGCTGGCGGTGGCTTGGTGCAGCAGAACAAGGAGCACAAATATGATACGCCATCAGATACCTCGCGCACTGGCAGCGGCAGTGGCTTGCTTTAGTGCAATGCTGGCATGCAATACCGTCAATTCAAAAACTGACCCCGGTGCTCTCAAGTCTAACAATCAAAAAAAGAAGCTTTCATCCACTCAAGAGCTCGGCGGACCGGAGAGATACCTCACCGCCATCAGCACCGACAAGCCGATTTACAAGGCCGGCGAGACGGTTTATATCAGAGGTGTGGTCTTGAACGCCGCCGACCACAAGCCGGCAACCGAACGCTTTAACGATTATCCTGCCGTTTCAATCAAGGGTCCTAAGGGTGATGTAATAGCGAGCGGAACCTCCACTGTTCAAAACAGCGTTTGGTCTTTTACCTGGCTGGTCCCCGAAGACCAAGCCGGTGGTCAATACAAAGTGGAGGTAAACTATGCCTGGCAAGGTTTTGCCTCAGCAGAGCGCAATTTCGACGTTCGCGCCTACAGAGCACCAAGGCTCAAGTCGCAAATCACATTTTTGCGTGATGGCTATGGACCTGGCGAGAAGGTGAGCGCCACGCTTGATGTGAAGCGGGCCGAGGGCGGTGTGCCGGTTGATGCGAAGGTGACTCCGACCGCAGTAGTGGACGGCGTTGAGATAAAGGGAAGTGCTACAAGAGTTGATGCCAGTGGATTGAGCACCGTTACATTCGAACTGCCCAGGCATGTCGCGCGGGGAGAAGGAACCCTCGCCCTTGCCATCGAGGATGGTGGCGTGGTCGAGACTGCCTCAAAGACGATACCAATCATTTTGCAAACCGTAGATCTTCAGATATATCCTGAGGGTGGCGACCTGGTTGCCGGTTTTCCAAACCGTGTCTACATTCAAGCCAGGCAGCCAAACGGCAAACCGGCCGATCTGGTCGCCAAACTGATGGCTAAGGACAGCGCCAGCGTTATCACTGAATTTCATACCGAGCACGAGGGGCGCGGTCGGTTTCAATTCATCCCCAGCGCCAACCGGTCATACTACCTGGCCATCGTCCGCCCCGCAGGCATCAAGACGATCTACCCTTTGCCTGAGGTGAAATCGCAAGGCGCCGTGTTGCGAGCTGACAAAGACGTGTTCAAGAAAGATCAACCGATCGAGATGCATGTCGGTTGTTGCGATAAGCGCTTCCGCATCAGCGTCATGAAGCGCGAGGTAGAGGTGGCGAGGGCCAAGATCGAACTGGATAAAACCGCAAACAAGAGTGAGCTGCAGCCGGTTTCCTTAGATGTTCCCTCAAATGCAGATGGAGTTTTGACGGTTACTGTCTGGGATGAAAATGGTATTCCTCTGGCTGAGCGCCTGGTTTTTCGTGAGCCCGCCAGGCAACTGCACATCAGTGTCAAGGCAGACAAGAAATCATATGTTCCAGGCAATCATCCTAAACTGACGATTAAGACAACGGATGCCGATGGCAATCCCGTCTCGGCGATGGTTGGACTGACTGTCACTGATGACAGCGTGCTGGAGATGGTGGAAAAACGCGAGCAGGCTCCGGCACTGCCGGTGATGGCTCTACTGGAGCCGGAGGTCAAAGATCTCGCGGATGCACATGTTTACCTTGATCCGAAGAACGAAAAGGCGCCGTGCGCCACGGACCTATTGTTAGGAACGCAAGGTTGGCGGCGTTTCGCTTTGATGGATCTATCTAAGTTCGTGCAAAGAAATGGTGAGCAGGCCATCAGAGCCTTCGCCATTAAACGTCAGGGTAGATTGGCAATGGTGACTCGCTCAGGCGGCGCGCAATTGCAAATCCTCGAGCAGGAACCGATAGTTAATGACTTCCGGCAAGCCAATGCCGAACATGCAGATGAGAAGAAGGCACCGGCGGCGGTGCAGGATGTGGCCGTTGAAAAGCAATGGGTTGTTGCAGGAAAGCCAGCTTCGCAAGACAGGCAGGCAGGGGGATCTGGCGCGCCCAAGGCGATGCCCGTCCAGGGAATGCTTCTCAACCGGGCCTTACGGCGTCCTGGCGGTGCCGACAAAACAGTCGCTAACGGCTACTTCGGCTATGCCTGGGCATTGGTTCGCGAATATGCGCATCAAGTTCGCAAAGAGCGAAAACCCGGCGATCGTGTTGATTTCACAGAAACACTTTACTGGAATGCCGGAGTCAAAACTAATGCAAAAGGAGAGGCTACAGTCGATTTTGGACTGAACGACAGCGTCACGACATTCCGCGTCCTGGCAGATGGTTTTGCAAGTAGTGGCGCCCTTGGTGCAGGCAGTACGGGAGTGAAATCCGTGCAACCTTTCTACGCCGAGGCAAAACTGCCGCTCGAAGTGACAGGTGGAGACCGCATACTGGTGCCGGTCAGCCTGGTCAATGCAACCGAGGAGAAACTTCTCGATCCGAGCATTACGGTCAATCTCAAGGGTGATTTTAAATTGGCGCCGCTGCAGAGGGGTTTGGCGGCCGATAGCCCAATCTCCGCCGGGCAGCGCGTCCGCATGATCCAGCCTGTCAACGTTGGCTATGAAAACGGCACCAAGAAGTTTTCGCTCACCGCTCAATCAGGAGACTTCGCCGATTCCCTCACGCGCACGCTCTCGGTCAAGCCGAAGGGCTTTCCTGTAGCTCTCGAGTTTGGCGGTGTGTTGACACCAGACAGACCGATTGTGCACAACGTTATCATTCCAAAGGATGTGGTGCGCAAGAGTGTTACATCAAGCAGCGCCGTTTATCCTACACCGCTTGCCAATCTTACCGGCGCGCTGGAGGCCATGATTCAAGATCCTAATGGCTGCTTTGAGCAGACTTCATCGACAAGTTATCCACTGACCATGGCACAGCAATACTTTCAATCGCATTCCGGCGTCAATCCAAAGCTGATTGAGAGGTCGCGCACAAAGCTGGATGCCGGCTATCGAAGACTTGTCAGTTTCTGGTGCCCCGATCGCGGATACGAGTGGTTCGGTCAAAATCCAGGCCACGAAGCGCTAACTGCATACGGTCTTTTGCACTTCCATGATATGGCGAAGGTGCGCCATGTCGATCAGACGATGGTGGCAACGACACGTGCCTGGCTGCTGAGACAAAAGGACGGGCAGGGCGGTTTCACTCGCAAACGTCTTGGGGCACACCTCTGGATCACGGACCGAGACTGCTCGAACGCCTACATTCTCTGGGCATTGCTCGAGTCAGGACAGGATCCCGCGACACTCGAGAAGGAGATAGCCTGGGTCAAAAATTCCGCCAGTAAGAGCGATAATTCATACGTTCTAGCATTAGCTGCTAATGCTCTTTATACCGCAGGCGAAAAACCGACTGCTAGACAGTTGATGGAAAAACTGGCCAAGAAGCAGAAAAAGGATGGTAGCGTGGACGGTATCACCGCCTCAATTGTGGGCAGCGAGGGCGAATCGCTGCAAGTTGAAGGGACATCGCTTGCCACGCTAGCCTGGTTGCATGATCCAGCCTACTCCGGAAGGGTTGAGAAAAGCATTCAGTACCTGGCTGACTCCTGCAAATCAGGCCGCTATGGATCGACGCAAGCTACGGTCCTGGCTCTTCGAGCCATTGTCGAGCATGACAATCACAAGCCGCGCACGAAGGCGCCCGGCAAAGTTCGGATTATGGTTGATGGTCAACCGGTCGGTGACTGGGTCGCTTTCAGCCCAACCAGTCAGGGCGAGATCAAGCTACCTGATATAAGCGAGCTGCTCAGCCCGGGAGCCCACAAGATCGAACTTAAAATGGACAAAGGCGGGGCATTGCCTTACTCGCTGGCGGTCAGATTCAATCAGCTTGTTCCCAACAGCTCGAAGTTGTGCAAGCTCGATCTGAATGTGAAAATGAGCAACTCGAAATTGGTCGAAGGCGCTGCAACTGAAGCTGATGTTACCGTGATCAACAGGAGCAACGCAGCCATACCAACGCCGCTGGCAATTATCGGATTGCCCGGTGGTCTCGAGCCGCGCCACGACCAATTGAAAGAGCTGGTGAAGAAACACACTATCGACGCCTATGAAGTGAATGGCCGCGAAGTCGTGCTTTACTGGCGCTCGATGCCTGCTGAGGCCAGGGTGCAGGTACCGCTCAGCTTGATCGCGGCTGTGCCTGGAACATACACAGGTCCCGCCAGCCGAGCTTATCTCTATTACACCGACGAGCATAAACGCTGGGTCGACGGTTTGCAGGTCGAGATTGCGGCACGATAGTGTAGATGTAGAAGCACAGAGCAAGCGAGGAGGTGCCGGATGAAAATCAGTGATTTGCAATCGGAGGCTGATCGGATAGTGATCGAGAATCCGTGCTCGCTGACCTGGACAGCGCTGGAAGGAGACGACAAGATACGCTTCTGTCAGAGTTGTAAGAAAAACGTTTACAACCTCAGTAATCTCAGTGCCGACGAACTGGCTGCCACGCTGGCCAAAAGGAAGAATGAAGGCGCTTGTGTCCTTATGTACCGGAGAGCTGACGGAAAGGTTGTTTTAGACAACTGCCCCGGTCTGCTTAAGCCGGCGCGAAACTATATTCGTGCCCATCTGGCAGCGGCTCTGTTTGTGCTGCTCAACGCACTGCCTATGGTGGCATTGATCAACCTGGGGGTAGAGCCGGCTCTGGCGCAATCTGCTCGCACTGCCGGCCAGGTGAACTTCGGCTACGATGCCGGGTCCCGCATGCTCGACTTATTGACCGGAAGCGCCACCGTTTTGGCATTTCTTCTCGGCATAATCATCCACTGCAAGCGCAAGCGGCGGGCCATGCTCAGTCGACGAATAATGGAGTGGTTCGCGCTGTCGTTTATTCCAGTGCTGACCTTTCTGGTGGGACGGTATTTAATAGAATGCTGCCAGCCTGGATTCATGGGCTCCTGAAGCTCCGGACCACTTGTCCGTATGAACTTGTCAAGCGATTCTGCCAGTAAGCGGCTCAGGCAACCCTCCTTGGGGTATGGCAGACAACCCCTTAGGGTGTGACATATCTCTTGTATAAAATTTCTCGGCGGCGAATAATCATGAGAGTCAGAGATCCTTGCCAGCATAAGCTTTTCAGACTCTAGCGCAAGCGCGCCATACATATAGATGACATACATATCTATGTCACACCCTAAGGACCTCCAAGACATGGTGCGCTCGGATCGCTCGCGGGCGAAGCAGAGAACGCGGAATGGCAAGCAATTCGCCACAATCGTTCGTCGTTGCGCCGCTCGAGGAAGGCATCTCCACAGAATTTCTGAGCAATCGTAATATGCTCGAGCGCGATTCCAACAACTAATGCGATCAATATTAAGGATGCCGAAATTAGCTATTCGATTTGATAACCTGTTAAGTTGTGCCCGACAATTGCCTAATGCAGGAGTCTTCGAACATGGTATCCACCACCCCTCAGGCTGGAATCAGTCCTCTTTTCGAACAGAGTTATCCGGTAAATAACAAGCGACTGAAAGAATGGGTGAATGAGGTCGCCGAGCTGTGCCAGCCCGAGCGCATCTACTGGTGTGACGGCTCGGAGGATGAATACCAGAGACTTTGCAGCGAACTGGTCAAGTGCGGCACTCTTATACCTTTGAATCAGGAAAAGCGCCCGGGAAGTTTTCTGGCTCGCTCGGCTCCATCGGATGTAGCGCGGGTCGAGGATCGCACATTTGTTTGCACGACGAAGAAAGCGGACTGTGGTCCAAACAACAATTGGATGGAGCCGGAAACGGCCAAGATTATTCTCAAGGATTTTTTCAAGAACTCAATGCGCGGGCGCACCATGTATGTCGTTCCGTTCAGCATGGGTCCGCTTGGCTCGCCGCTTTCACAAATCGGTGTCGAGATTACTGATTCCGCTTATGTCGTTGTCAATATGAAGTTGATGACGCGTATGGGCAAAGCGGTCGTTGAACTTCTGGGTGAAGACAAAGGTTTCACCCCCTGCCTGCACTCGGTTGGACATCCGCTGGCACAGGGCGAGGAAGACGTCGCCTGGCCTTGTGATGCCGAACACAAATACATCTGTCATTTCCCTGAGAGCAAGGAAATCTGGTCCTATGGTTCCGGATATGGTGGCAATGCACTACTTGGCAAAAAGTGCCTGGCCCTCAGAATTGCTTCGGCGATGGGCAAGGAAGAAGGCTGGCTGGCAGAGCATATGCTCATTCTGGGCGTGCAATCGCCTGCCGGCGAGAAGTCCTACATTGCGGCCGCTTTTCCAAGCGCTTGTGGAAAAACGAATTTTGCCATGCTCATTCCTCCGCAAGGATTGGGCGAGTGGAAGGTTACGACTGTAGGAGACGATATCGCCTGGATACGTCCAGGCGCAGATGGCAAGCTTTATGCGATCAATCCTGAAGCCGGCTATTTCGGTGTTGCACCTGGAACTTCTCCGAATACCAATCCCAACGCAATTGAAACGCTGAAAAGGAATTGTATTTTCACCAACGTTGCCCTTACCCCCGATGGTGATGTCTGGTGGGAAGGACTTACCGAAGAAGCGCCCAAAGAGCTGATCGATTGGCAAGGAAGAAAGTGGACTCCTGATTGCGGCCGCAAAGCCGCCCATCCGAACAGCCGCTTCACTGTCTCGGCAAAGCAATGCCCTTCTCTGGATCCGGCCTGGAATGATGAAAACGGCGTCCCGATCAGTGCCTTCGTATTTGGTGGCAGGCGGGCGACTGCTGTTCCACTGATATTCGAGGCGTTCAACTGGAACTTCGGCGTCTACATGGCCGCGACATTGGGCTCGGAAACCACCGCTGCAGCCGTCGGGAAAGTCGGAGAAGTGCGACGCGATCCGATGGCGATGTTGCCGTTTTGCGGCTATCACATGGGCGACTATTTTAATCACTGGATCCAGATGGGCCACGAGATAAAAAATCCTCCCCAGATATTTTGCGTCAATTGGTTTCGCGCCGACCGCAACGGCAAAATCATGTGGCCGGGATTTTCAGAAAATATGCGGGTCTTGAAGTGGATCTCGGATCGAATTCATGGCCGCGCCGGGGCTAAGCAAACGGCACTCGGTTGGATGCCGCGCTATGAGGATATAGATTGGACCGGCCTTGAGTCGATTACTGAGGATGAGTTCGATGCCTTGATGCATGTTGACACCGAGCTCTGGAAAAGCGAATTGGCATCGCATTCCGAGTTGTTTGAAAAACTGCAAGAACGGCTGCCGCGCGAGCTCGTCATCACGCGTGAGATGCTGGAGCTGAGCTTGTCGAGACTGTAGACCCGCCGACATTCGCTGCTCGGGCGGGTTCATATCCGCATTTGCTCACCTGGTCGCGCCCGGCGCAAACCAATCGGAGGTTTTGATCTCGCAGCTTCTTCCTTTGGCTTTGTGGAGCAGAGTCAAGCTGCGCTCACTGTAGCCCTGGCACATCTTCAAATGCACCTCCTTGAGGTGCGGCAATCGGGCAAGTTGTTCAATACCCTCACCGGGAAATTTGCAATTGGAAAAAAGCACGCGCTCAAGAAAGTCGAGCTGGCTTACATAGTGCAAGTCTTCGGCGCTAACGTGACAGCGCTCGAAATCTATGATTTTCAGATGCTTCAAACTGCGCAGGGAAAGATAATCTTTCCCTTTGATCTTCGTTGCTCCCAGGCTGATCAGCTCCAGCTTGGGCAGTTGCGTCAGGTATTTGATGCCACCAGATGTGATATCGTTGCGATCCAGGCGCAGCTCCTTGATTGTTCGTATCTTTCCTGCCTCCTGCAGGTATGCATCATTAATGCTGCAATTCCGCAGTGTCAAGTACGTCACTGGAGAGGACGCTAAGTACAGCAAGCCCTGTTTCGTGAAATTGTGGCAGTCATCGATATAAAGCGAGCGCAAAAGCTTCTGATGGCTGAGATACTCGAGACCTCGGTCTGTAATGGGCGAGTCTTGAATGGTGATATCAACTATGGCTCGATCATTTCTTGTGAGCTTGGCCAGGTCATCATCGGATAAAGCGTCATCTTTGACGTACGGCTCGGCGAGGTTCTCATGGCCGTCTTGCAAATCACGATCCATCAGCAGGTTGTTCAGTCCTGAGGCAGTAGCCTGATCTCCGCCCAGAACGACATAATTCTTTTCGGCATTCGGATCAGGTTTCGCCAGCGGTGGTGCGGTTTTGCGAATTTCGATTTTGTTGGCGCGCATAGTGGCTTCGTCCGGAGCCGGATGAAGCTTGTTAGTGACATAATCATAAGAGGCACAGGCTGCGCTGATAACGACGAGCGCCGCAATCGTGATGTAGATCATCTTCAGTACGGAGCCTTTTTTCTGGGTCGAAACAGCCGGCTCTGGCGTCGGTTCGTTTGCACTGATTCTTTCATCGGCATATTTGTCGAGAACCGCATCGATAGCTTCTTCTAGCTCCGCCATGTCGGTATATCGTTCTTGCGGATCTTTAGCCAGGCACTTCGCAACCAAAAGCTCCACTGCCTCTGGAATTTCTCCCTTGGCGTGACTTTGCATCAAGCCCGTTTCTTGCAAGGTCTCGGAGAGTGACGGGGCCTCGTCTTGGGCATGCATCGCCAGCAGAGAAAGTGGTGATTCGGCTCGAAAGGGTGTGCTGCCGGTAATACATTCAAAGATCAGGCAACCCAGAGAATAAATTTCCGATCGCGGCGTATAATGCCGACCCGAGCTCTCATCAGGACTCATGTAAGCCGGTGTGCCGACGACAGTGGATGCCTGACTGACGATTGTTTGCTTCAGATTGGTTATCTTCGCGACCCCAAAATCAATCAGTCTTGTGTGAAATCCATCCTCGCTGTCTACAATGAGGACGTTGCTTGGCTTGATATCACGATGGAATATGCCGTTCTCATGGGCATAAGACAGGGCAGAGCATAGCTCGGCGCCTACAATCAATGCCACCTCCCATGGCATCACTTTGTTTTTTCGCAGATAATATTCCAGATTCATACCGGGCACATAGTCCAGCACCATATATGGTGAAGACGCTTTGCTAATGCCGAAATCGAGGAGCTTTGCTATATTAGGATGATTGAGGGCGCTGGTCGCTTTGGCTTCCAATTGGAAAGCGACCGATTGCTCAGGCGTGACCTGGCGCAAGATTTTAACCGCCACCTTCTTCTCGAGCATGGTATCGATGCAGAGGTAAACCTCACCGGTCGATCCTTTGCCGATGAGAGCCACAGGCTTGTAACGTTCTTGCGGAAAAAGCGTCCCGTCCAGGGTCAGTGCTGCCTGCTTTTGCTCGTCGCTGAACGCCGGCTCCTTAGGCTTGGCCGTTTTTCTGATCACGACCGGCGCTTCCTGGGTCCTGTTGTTGCCCGATCCATGCTGATCGAATAACTTATTGTGGGCGCAGGAGCATAATGACGGTGCAAATACCCATTGAGTCAGGCTTCCCATGCGGCTGACCGCCAGGGGTTTTCCGCAATCGGGGCAAAGCCTTTTGCTCTCTGGCTGCTCGTCCGGCTGTGCCTCGACATCACAGCTGCACATCAGCAGCCACTGGGTGATGGTTCCTGATGTGGCGCCGGATGTGGGCTTGTTGCACTTAGGACAGAGGCTCGACAAATTCCTGCAAGCTCGACGAGGGATACCAGGCGACTGGCGCCAATATATCTTACCCAGAAGGCATTCCTCAAAGCGCTCCGATTCTTACACGGACGCCAGGTTTAACATGACCTGCAGATCCTTCTCGGGCGTGTCGACTTTCTTGAGAGCGAAAGATGTGGTGAGCACTTCGAGAACTTTCGGCGTGATGAAAGCCGGGAGGTTTGGACCAATGCGAATGTCTTTTATGCCTAGATAAAGCAGACTCAATAAGACTGCGACGGCTTTCTGCTCGAACCACGATAGCACCAGGGATAGTGGCAGCTCATTGACATTGCACTGGAAAGCGTCGGCTAAAGCCGCGGCTATTTTTACGGCTGAGAAGGCATCGTTGCACTGTCCCAGGTCGAGACATCGCGGTATGCCGCCGATGTCACCAAACTCTTGCATATTGAAGCGATACTTGCCGCAGCCTAGCGTCAATATGACGCAATCTTCCGGGACTTTCTCAGCAAGAGCGGTAAAGTAGTTTCTGCTGAACTCCGCTCCGTCGCAGCCGCCGATCAGGAAGAAGTGACGGATCTGGCCTGCTTTCACGGCAGCGATTACTTTATCTGCAACAGATAAGATTGCCTCGTGTCCAAAGCCTATGGTGATGCGCTTCTCGGCTTCATCGGTTTTGAATCCAGGGGCCGCCAGAGCGGCTTCGATTACCTGACTGTAGTCGTAGTCGTGCACTTTAGCCACTCCGGAAAATCCGGTGACATCCATCGTGAAGAGTCTGTCTTTGTAGGAGTCGGCCGGCGGCTTCAGGCAATTGGTAGTGATCAGAACCGCACCGGGAAAGGCATCGAATTCGCCGACTTGATTTTGCCAGGCGCCGCCATAATTGCCGATCAGGTGTGGAAAGCGCTTCAGCTGCGGATACGCCAGAGCGGGCAAAAGCTCGCCATGGGTATAAACATTTATGCTCTTGCCCTCAGTCTGTTTCAAGAGCTCATAAAGCGATTTGATGTCGTGGCCGGAAACCACTATGCACTTGCCTGCCTTAGCGGTAGTGCGAACGCTCGTCGGTTCGGGATGTCCATAGGTCTCTGTGTGAGCCTGGTCGAGCAACTCCATTACTCTCAAGTTCATTTCACCGCAGCGAAGAGCCAGTGCCAGCAGTGCCTCTACTGTTTGATCGTGCACTGATCGGGCGACATAATCGAGAGCCTCGTGAACGAAGGCAAAGATCTTGCCATCACTGTAGCCGATCAATTGCGCATGATGAGCATAGGCTGCCATGCCTTTGATTCCGTAGGTGACGAGCTCTTGCAAGCCGACCATATCCTCATCAGGAGCCCTTTCCTTTATATTGAGCGAGCAAGCCAGCATGATGATTTCGGAGCGCTCGGAGGGCAGCTTGCATTGAGCCGGGCCGAGAACTGTTTCGATCGCCGCACCGGATTTGGTGCAAGCCTCCTCATAAAGCTGCCTGGCTCGCTCACGCAGAGCGTCCAGCTCCCTCAGATAGGCGACGTGCTCGTCTGCATCGAAATTTACATTTGTCAGCGTCATGAATAACGCTTCCAGCGTTTTGAAATCGATTTTCGAATCGCTGGCACCGAGCAATCTGGCTCTGTGCGCATATTGAGATATGCCTTTTACCACGTGTACTATCAAATCCTGGAGCGCTGCCGTCTCCGGATCCTTCCCGCAAATTCCCATGGTAGTACATCCGGTACCTTGCGAAGTTTGCTCGCATTGATAACAGAACATTGAATTAGTCATGACAAAAATCCTTCAGCTGCGGCGAATTACGATCAATTATTCTGCCGCTCTGCTCGAATTTTTATCTCAACCTCAGGGATGATTGGTGGGTTAGTCCGAAAGAACTATATCTTCACATCAAGAACTATATCGTCACATCGTTACTGTGTGAGGAGAAGTTTCGCGGATCTGAACAATAACCGGGTCGTCGTAGGAGGTGTTGTCTGCCTTCTCGACCCTGGGCTTGGGCAGGCTGTACATATGATTGTGATAAACGATAAGCTCAGCACACTCACAGTTACGACCGACGAAAGCCGATACGCTCTTCGAGAGAATGCGGTTGAGCCCTGGTTTGGATCGCGAGCCCATGGCGATAATATCGGGCAGCCATTCTTGCTCGGCGCGCAAAATTTCGTCTTTGGGCTCGCCCGGGCAGACTTCTATTTCGATATTGCTCATGCCGACAACCTCACCCAGTTTCAGGGCATGATTCTCGAGCGCTTCGTGCAAGCGTTCTCTTACTAGAAGCCACTTCTGATGGAGCAATTCCAGTTGCTCGCTGACGCCGTTCGGCTTGCGCAGGTCTTTGAATTCAGGCACGACATGCAGGAGTTTTATGCGCGTCCCTTCCTTCCAGGCCTGACAGGTCAGCCAATCGATTGTGTGCACCGAGTGCTGAGAATTGTCGATGGGCACGAGAACTTTGTAGCCATGGGCGCCCATCTCGCCGCGCCGCACGGCTTCGGTCGGCTTGACTATCAAGACCGGTCGCGTGGCGTTGATCAGGACGGTTCTTGATACGCTTCCGAAGACCAGGCTCGACAAGCGCTTCTTGCCGTGTGAACCCATTACAAGAAGATCGTAGCCGTCCTCTTCCACTGTTTTCAAAATGGTCTCGGCTATCGGCCCGAAGCGAATCCGAAAGTTGACGACACATTCTTTTTGCCAGAGAGCTAATTCTCTGGAAAGTTCATCCAATTGCTTCGAGTAGGAAATCAATGCCTCCTGCTCTTTGACCGGATCCATGCCGTTTTGCATAGCCGTGGCAAAAGCGCCTGCGTGTGCAACATATAGAATGGTGATTTCACTGCCTGGTACGAGCGCCATCGACGCCACCAGCTGTAGTGTTGAAAGCGAGTACCTGGAACCATCGTAAGGTACGAGAATCTTCATAGTTTGATTATTCCTCTTTCGGCGCCAGTGCATGGAATTGGCTGTCTATGCCTTCTTGGTTTCCATTTCTTCTATTGAAGTTTGGCCTGGTGCCTTTTCGGTTGCCAACATGGTACCACAATGGTGGCACGCACTTTCCAGATGACGACCGTTGATCCGATTTGTTGCGCGAATCCGAAAAGCCTGTATGGACAAGCTGTTCCGGCTGAGTGAAACAATGATGAAGTTAAGGGTTTCGCAACAATTATGTTACGATACTTTGCAAAGGCAGTACTAAATATAGTGGCATAATAAAGGAATTGGCACCATATACGATATCGATTCCGGCCATCCACGATACCGCTCAAAGCAAGGAAAAACGACCATCCCAGCTGGGCGGTCGTTAGTCCCTGGCGGATTAACTTACTACGAAGTTGATTAAACTCGAGGCATGCAGTTATTGAGGCAAATGCTCATACAACTATTACAGCAGAAGAAGATCACAAAGTCATAACATTGTCCGAGATATTTGACTTTGACCGGCAGTCCGGAAGGACTGGGTAAATGCATGCCAGGCGGGGGTTTCAGGTATGAGCCCCGACCTTCATCCAGTTAAGGTAAGTTTTCAGCGCTGCCGTTAAAGTTATCTTTCGAAAGAACGTGAACTTTCGTTTCGCAGGCAACAGGAGGCTGTGCCAATGACAGACAACCATGAATATGATGCGATTCTGGTAATCTCATTTGGCGGTCCGGAAGGTCCAGATGATGTGATGCCATTTTTGAGAAACGTGGTGCGCGGACGCAATGTTCCCGAGGAGCGCCTTCGTGAGGTCGCGCACCACTACGATCTCTTCGGTGGTATCAGTCCGATCAATGAACAAACGAGAAAATTAATTGCCGCTCTCAATGATGAGCTCCACAGATCAGGCATCAAACTTCCAGTTTACTGGGGCAATCGAAACTGGCACCCCATGCTCGAAAACACAGTTTCAGAAATGGTGGCGGACGGCATAAAGTCGGCACTGGCAATAGCGACTGCAGGTTACAGCTCCTACTCGAGCTGCAGGCAATATTTGCAAGACATCGATCGCGCCAGAGCCGCTGCTGGACCCGACGCACCTCGAATTGAGAAAATCAAACCGTTCTATAATCGGGCTGGTTTTATCGATGCAAATTTCGATCGATTACGCGATGCGTTGTCGCGCATCGATGCAGCGCCGGAGGACGTTCATGTCGCCTTTACGGCGCACAGCATCCCGGTTTCGATGGCGAACGGATGTTTATATCGAGCCCAGCTCCAGGGCTTAGCGAGTCGATTGGCCGAGCGCGCATCGATCAGCGATTGGCAGCTCGTTTTCCAGAGTCGCTCCGGTCCCCCATCAATACCATGGCTCGAGCCGGATATAAACGATCACCTCAAAGAGATTCATAAGTCCGGAAAAAAACATGTGGTCATTTCTCCGATCGGTTTTGTCTCCGATCACATGGAAGTGATTTACGATTTGGACGTCGAGGCAGCCCAGCTTTGCTCGGAGCTGGGAATAAAGCTGGCGCGCGCCGAAACCGTGGGCGTTCATCCTTCATTTATCGGCATGCTCAGGGGCATTATTGAGCAGCATCTGAACCCCTCTTCGCCGCAGACAAAGGGAATTGATTCGTCATACTGTTTCGACGAGAAGGTCGAGGCTGAATTCTGCCACGATGGATGCTGTCCCCTCTCCGTCGATCAAGAGAGAATGAGGGAACGCCCGACAGACCGCGCCGGCACGCACTGAGCGGAGCTGAAACAGCAAAGATCTTCCGACAAATAAGGGTTACATTCACAAACTGATTTGCCTGGATAGTATACGATCTGTGTCAAGTTCCACTGATTGAGGAAAAGCCATGCGCTGTAAATCGGTCGTCAGTTTCCTTTGTTTGGCAACCCTTGCCCTTACCCTTTCAAGCATTCCGGCGTCCAGTCAGAATCTGAAGAGTAAGACGGCCGATGACAAGGCGATTCACAAGAAAAAGAGCGAAGCAGCTGAGAAGGTTAGAGGTGAGAAAGGTGCTGATATGAAAAACGATTCGATTTATGAATTTAGCGCTAAGGCTCTTGGCGGCGAGGACATTGACTTCAAGAAGTACGAAGGCAAAGTGCTTCTGATCGTCAATACTGCCAGCCAGTGCGGTTACACGCCTCAGTACGCCGAACTCGAGAAGCTCCATGAAAAATACGCTGATAAAGGGCTGGCGATACTCGGCTTCCCGTGCAATCAATTCGGCAAGCAGGAGCCCGGTGACGATCACGAGATTGCCAAATTTTGCCAGGCTAACTATGGCGTCAAATTCCAAATGTTTTCCAAGATAGATGTAAACGGATCGAAAGAGCATCCAATCTACAAGTTCCTGAAGGAAAAGGCGCCTGGAGTGCTGGGTTCGGAGGCGATCAAATGGAACTTCACCAAATTCCTGGTCGGCAAAGACGGCAAAGTCGTCAAAAGGTACGCACCGCAGGTGAAACCAATTGAAATCAGCACGGACATAGACAAGGAGCTATCGCAGAACTAAAATTGCTGCCAATTGCACTGACACTTCCCTTAATCGGCGCCAACCTCCGGCGAGCAAATCGGAATAGCTTAAACAGATGAGCGCATCTATAGCCTTAATGTGGTTCAGGCTTGACCTTCGCCTCAGCGATAATCGGGCTCTGGCTGCGGCAATCTCGAGTGGTGCTCGTGTAATTCCGGTATACATTCATGATCCACACGAAGCCGGGGCGTGGAGCCCGGGGGCGGCTAGCCGGTGGTGGTTGCATCAGTCTTTGAAGAGCCTCGATCAACAGCTGGCTGAGAACGGTTCCAAACTGATTATTTTGCAAGGCGACAGTCATGACGAATTGATTGAGCTGCAGGAAAAAACTGGCGCCACGCGTCTGTTTTGGAATCGGCGCTACGATCCCCAGGGTGTCAGGCGCGATCAGCGAGTGGAAGCTGCATTTAAAGAGCGCGGTGTGAAAGTCGAAACGTTCAATTCAAGTTTGTTGCATGAACCAGATATGGTGCGCACTGCCGATGGTAACCCATTCCGGGTTTTTACTCCCTTCTGGAATCGTTTACTCTCGTCGCTAGTTCCTGAGCCGCCGCTGGCTGCCGTCTCTGTTCCTGCTATGCCACCGAAAGCGGTGCAGTCTCTGCCGCTTGATGAACTGAAACTGGAGCCATCGATTGATTGGGCGCATGGACTGCGAGGGTCCTGGGAGCCGGGTGAGGCTGGAGCGCAGAAGCGATTGGCGCAGTTTGTCGGCTCCGGGCTCTTCTCTTATTCGACCGCAAGAGACAGACCGGATCTGAACGGTATTTCAATGCTGTCCCCGCATCTTCACTTCGGCGAAATTGGACCTCGCCAGGTTTGGCATTCAGCGAAAAGCGCTCTTGATGCGGCGCGGAAAAGAGATGCAAGAGCGGCGGCAAATCGAGATGGAAGCAGTACCAAAAATATAGATGTAGAGGTCTTCCTTAAGGAATTGGGCTGGAGAGAATTTGCTTATCACGTACTGTTCAATTTCCCCGATACATGCGATCAACCGATGCGCAAACAATTCAGCGATTTCGCCTGGCGGCAGGATCCGCCGGCGCTCAGGGCCTGGCAACGCGGCAAGACAGGCTATCCGATAGTGGATGCGGGCATGCGCCAACTCTGGCACATGGGTTGGATGCACAATCGTGTTCGCATGATTGTCGGCTCGTTTTTAACTAAAGACTTGCTTCTATCCTGGAATGAAGGGGCAAAGTGGTTCTGGGATACCCTTGTCGATGCAGATCTGGCCAGCAACACATTAGGCTGGCAATGGTGCGCCGGTTGCGGCGCTGATGCAGCTCCTTATTTCAGAATATTCAATCCGGTTTTGCAAGGAGAGAAATTCGATCCGGATGGTCATTACATCAGGCGCTGGGTGCCGGAGCTGGCCGCGCTCCCATCAAAGTGGATTCATAAGCCCTGGCAGGCACCGGAAACTGTTTTAGAGAAGGCCGGTGTTAAACTCGGCTTCAATTATCCAGGACCAATCATCGATCACGCATTTGCCCGCAAACGAGCACTGGAGGCGCTCCATCAGTGCACTGCCAGCGTGCCTTCGTAATTTCCCCATTGAAGACCGGAAACGGACAAGCTAGGCTGAGCAAACTCACTCATTGCCCAACCATATAATCACGCGGCGCGCCAAGCGAGCTTCGCCACGCCCGTGTGAATTTCAGAAGCCTCCCGCCGAGGCTAAGGAGCTTACATGGTAGATTTTCATAAGGTTGACCCTGACGTTGCTAAGGCCGCCGACAAACTACTGCACATGGATAACCAACATGCAGTGGCGGACTTCATGGATCACACGAAACTGGATCCCGTGGCGCTCATCAAAGAGATGGAGTCGCAATCGAAACATTTGCATCAGGATTTTCCTAAGGTCGTCATCGATGGCGTTTCCGAGCACCTCGTGCATGAGGCGTCCAGAGGACAGGAGATTTCTGGTGAATATAACGCGTTGAGCGCTCCGGACAAAGTTGCCGCGGCAAAATCGTTCGAGCAACAAAAGTCAGGCAAGATGACTGTCCACGAAACACCTGATGGCAAGCTAGGTTCTGTAGAAGTCGAGACTTCGTCCGGTGTGCTTAAGAGCGTCTATGCACCGGATGCAGGCAAGAAGAGCGATATTCAAACCAAGATCAAAGAGCATATTCCTGGACTGCCGCACATCAAGTTCTAGTGCGCAGCAGGTTCGTTGCTGCTTGATAAGAAAAGTTATGACGGGACGAGTGAAGCGAGCGAGCACAGCGCTCGCTTCCGTGTTAGAGTGGGTTTTGCCGTGCACGGTTTTGAGGTTGAAGGTAGCAGCAGCTATATGAGCAACATCGACTTAAGGCGTCAAGTTAATGCTGAGATGCCAGGCTTCAGTTCTTCAAAACATCACCTATTCCGAAGGACCTTTGCGGCCGGCATTTTTGCCACTCTCTTACTTT
>JAJPJO010000472.1 GCA_021324135.1 Pseudomonadota bacterium | reverse complement strand
TAGAGCAGCTTGCCGTTTTGACAGAAAATGCGAGCGACCGGATGATTGCGCTCGTCGCATATCGTCAGTATGCCTTCTTTTCTAGCGTTGGTGATCGTTTGAATCACCACATAAAGATCGATCTCGCCGAGGTTGCCGCCCAGTCCCTGTGCCGCTGGAGGTGTCGGCAGCGATAAACCTTTGTTGATCTTCCAGGTCATGTCGCCGCTCAGATCGGGCAGCGTGGGCGTCAAGTTCAGAACACAGGCGTTGTAGCGCTGCAGAGGCAGCGAAGGCATCGGCTCTGTCAGAGCCACTTGCGCCAATCGACCTGCCAGCTTCAAGTCAAACTTGGGATGGAAAATCGCCGATTCGACGCCATAAACGAAGCCGGTGCTGGGGAAGAAAACCTTCAATGCCGGCAAATAAGCGTGATAGGCGGATACCAGGTGGGCGCAGGTGGCTACTTTGGCTTTGTCGATTACCCACACGTTGCCGAGCACAATGCCGTTGCCGATTGTGCGGTCGATGATTTGACCAACCGAGTTGGCGATGGTCTTTTTGTCAATTCCGGTGCTGCTTACAGCCATGTCAAGTCCCAGAGCACCCGCTTGCATCGAGATACCTATACAGTATAAAGAGTATTCCACTGCCAGTCGGCAGTCGATCTATCCATTTATAAAGACGGCCAATTTAGTCTAATTTAGGCGGGAACAATATGGTGAGAGCCAACAGGAGCCGGAATGCTAGTTGCAGGGGTTGATTTCAGCGGAGCCAAGACCGTTCCAAACGACACCTGGCTCGTCACCGGTGAGTTGAGCTCGCTCGGGCTCAAAATTTTATCGGTAAAAAACACCGGGTCGCATGCCCTGGCACATGAGATCGATCAATTGAAGGAGCTGAGCGTATGCGGCTTCGATTTTCCCTTTTCCTTTCCCATCGAATTTCTGCGCTTTCTGGCTCGCAAACTCGATCGCGACGAGTTCCAGGAATGGCAAGAGGTGGCTGAAACGATGGTTTTCATGGACTTCGATCGTCTGAAGCAATACGTCGATGAATACGAGATTGTGGCGCCGCGTTTCGCTGACACGCAATCGGCGCGGACGGCGAAAAGCCCTCTGCATCAGGTAAATCCATCGATGGTGCCGATGACGTTTTACGGCATCAGATTTCTTGCCATGCTAAACCCCGATCGATACATCGTTTTACCGTTTCAAACCGACAAGAAGAAAAATGCCGCTTCGCTGATCGAGGTCTATCCGCGGGAGTTGCTTTATCTGTTCGGACTTCCCGATCAGGGCTATAAAGCAAAAGACAAGAAGAATCGCGACAAGGCTCAGGCGTTGAAGAAGGATATCGTCGACGGGCTGATTCACTTGCGCGAGCGCGGCGATAAGAAATATGAGGACTGCCCGCGCTTGCACATCGACAACAGCTTAAAGGGTGCGATCATCGCCTCGGATCATGCAGTCGATGCGCTCGTCGCCTGCTGCGGCGCCGCGCTTTTCCACAGTAAGCCGGCATTGTTTCCGGATCCATTGGCATCAAACAATGACAATGTTCTTCTCGAGGGCTGGATTTATGGTCCTCGCAAGCTCGCTGCCGCTCTATAAAGATTTGTCATGATAAACGCCGAGGCGGCTCGAGAATGACAGAGCGCTCGAGATGGCTGAAACTGGCTGAGATTGACGCGTCCGGCAGAGATTGACGAGCCTGGCGGCTAATGTCGAGGTGAGGTAAACTGCGGCTCCTTCTTACGCTATAATGTGCCCTCGCCCACCCATTTCAGGTGTGCCGGAGCTGACGTGCGCCCGTAGCTCAGTGGATAGAGCACCCGCCTTCTAAGCGGATTGTCGTAGGTTCAAATCCTACCGGGCGCGATTTTTCGAATCGATAGATCATTAACAGAATTAGGCGCTCGTGTTTTGCTCGCGGCAGTTTCGTTGTAATATGTTCCACATGGGTCATTAGCTCAACGGTAGAGCAGCTGCCTCTTAAGCAGTTGGTTGATGGTTCGAATCCATCATGGCCCAAGGGTTTCAGGAAAGAAGTTTTCAGGTTGTACCCGCTATGTACCCGTGTCAGAGAGAGAGCGGGGTACAAAAGCGAAGCTTGTATGCCACCATCGGCGACTGCACAATGGCATGTCTGGCTGGCTCTAGAAACGTCTAAAAATTGTGTTGGGTAGGTCGTTACCTCCTCTACTCTAGTGTGGGCTAGGGATGGGCGTGCGGGGGTGCCGCGATGGGGTCGCGTCGGGGATGGCTTGTTGGTGAGGTACCCACCCACCCGGCGGCCCGGAGGGGTCGGGCCCCCAAATCGTAACTCGAAACATGGCCGGGTACCCCTGAGGTATGCGTACAGGGGGACAACCTAAAGTTATATCGCCCATGCCCCTGTACGAGCGTTCATCAGGGCTCAGCGCACCATGCAGAAAGAGCACC
Source organism: Pseudomonadota bacterium (assembly GCA_021324135.1). GTDB lineage: Bacteria > Cyanobacteriota > Vampirovibrionia > Obscuribacterales > Obscuribacteraceae > JAJPJO01. The sequence continues at coordinate 5,190 of JAJPJO010000472.1, read as the reverse complement.
ATGGCAGGGACATACAGTAGTGGGCTGAATGCATCGGTATATCGCGTCTTACGTGCTCGACACCGCGGATGGTATCTTTAAGAATGCGTCTGTATGGAATGTGTTTTCTGAGACTTATTCGACCTGGAACGATTCAATGCAGTTTGCCCGCCCAGTTGCCGTGTGGCATTTTGCGATGTAGCGATTCTGTGGGTGTTGATATAGCAATCTTGGAATGCTGATGGATACTGGCGTTTATGGCGATTGTGCAGATAAAGCAGTGATATAAAAATAGCTATGGAGTACTGTGTTTTATGGCCGTCAAGCCCCTTCGAAAGAATCCCCCTGCCCGAGCCACCATAGACGGTGATATAAAATCGAAAAGAAAGAAGCCGGACATGCGCCGCCGCCATTATCGCGACCGCATGCGGGCAAAGGTTCTGTGGGAGTTGGCACAGATCGCGATGGAGGCTGACCGGCTCTTGCAGGACGAGCAGAGCAGCTCAGGCCACCAGAATGGCTTCATGGGGTGGCTGATGCAGGCGGCACAGGATGACCGCACGGCAAAAGCGCAGGCATTACGCTCGAGGATTCAAGCGGTGATGCCTGATGTGCAACGTGCTTACGAAGCAGTTCGCCGCTACCCGACAAAGACGCTCGCGGAAATTCGAAAGACATATCCGCTTACCCCGCTTGCTGGCAATCCTCTGCAAAAAAATTAGCGACCACCAACACGGCTGTTTGTGTATCGATCAGGAATCAAAACAAGCTTCTGTTGATATCCAGATTCTGATACGGAGGCGATAAGGCGCATATCAAATGGGCTCCCAACCTGCGTCACTTCGTGGATTGATTTGGCATGAGGCGGGTGATAACTTGAAAGTCAGCATACAAATCTCAAGCGCCTGAACGGCGCCAGGAGGATATTTAATGACAATTCACACGTCTAAATTTGTTTCGGACGCGAGAGTGCCCACAAAAGAAATCGTCTATCGATGTGACCAGCCTGACAGATCTCAGTCGTTTCCAGTTATGAATGGCATCGACGTTTGGGATCTCCATCAACAAGCGCAGGCGGCGCTACTGGACTTAGGCCCAAACTTCAAAATTCTTATGAACCCAGCTACATTGGACGCATACAAGCAGTGGCAAGAAAACGAAATCAACGCCCTTGCGGTTGCAATTATCAGGGATAGAAATGGCGAGCTTGATGAGCCGCTCAAGTACGGATACTGGCATCCAGACATTGTGGAAGAAGCAAAGGCAATAGCCGCACACATAAGCAAGTCGGCCTCGCCTGTGTTCGTACAGGAACACCAATTGGTCTACGAACGATACGTCGTGGATTTATCAATCACAATCGAGACAAGGAGCGAGGGCTACCATCTCGACATCAGCATCAAAAATGATGGAAAGGTTTTCCATCAAAAGACTTTCGAACAGCGAGAGCAACTGGTGGATTTCATAAAAGAAAAACTGCAATCGAACAGACATCTATCGCTGAAGCCCGATGTCTCCGAAACCTTCGTCATATACAATGTGCCCCGGTCGCATTTGAGACTTCATCATCTCGGTGCCGGCGCTGGCATGTAATAGACCTGAGCCTGGTTCCGCTGCTCCAGTGCATATACTCGCTGCTCCAGCTGCTGAACGCGCTGCTCAAGCCGCATGCCTTGCAGACAAATTTGGCGGTTGATCCCCATTAAGTAGTCGATTTCTTCAGCCTGCCGCTGCAATCGTGTGGCTCCAGAAAAAGGCGGATCAGTAGCCGCTTTCAGTTGGTTGAGTTTTTCCAAAGCTATGCTGGGCGGGCTGTCCATCAGGTGTACATCGCCGGTTCTGATCATCTCGGCACCCAGATCAGGCGGGTCAGCTGGTCCGGCTGCACTAGGCAGGAGCGTTAAGAGCGAGAAAACCGCGAGCAGAAAAAGGTGTTTCATCGCGGCTACTCCTGTGTTATATCATCGTCAAGACCTAGTGTACATCAGTCTCGGCGCAGATGAAACTAAAATCTTGAAACCGGAAAGCCCAGAAAAAAATTTAATGGCACCTACTAAGCATTTAATGACACCTGATACCACATGAGGTGACAGAACATATCACCTAAGTTATCACCTACTGCGCAAAGCGCTGATGCTACCTGCCTTTTGCTGAGCGTACCATACATCAGTAGGCGAGCTTGATCAGGCGGCCAATTTTCGGCAGACTGGAATCGGAATTCGTACACCAGCACAAAGCGCTCTCAGCCAGCCTGAAAGCGTCAATTCTGTGCGACAGCTTTGGAGGCGCGATGAGCAGTATCACATTACGGCAAGCTTGGCATGCTTACGAAACCGATAGAAATATCAGGCCCAAAACGCGGCTAGACTACAAAAGCAAGATGCGATGTGTGCAAGACTGGCTTGATATGCCGATTGAGCAAATCAATAAGCACATGATTGAACTCCGCCACAAGGAAATCAGCAGGCGGGCACCGCAGCAAGCAAATTACGTTTTCAAGCTCGTTCGCACCGTCATCAATTACGCATGCGTCAAATTTGAAGACGAACTCGATATCACGACCAATCCAGTGAAAAGATTATCCGACCTGCGCCTCTGGAATCGAGAAGTCCCACGCGACAGGCGTATCCCGTTGCGCAAGCTTTCAACTTGGGTTGATGCCGTGCTCAGTTTAGAAAGCGCATGCGTGCGCGATTATCTGCTTTTGCTGCTGATGACAGGATTTAGGCACAGTGAGGCGGCATGCCTGCGGTGGGAGCAATCTCGCAACTTCCCAACGCATGGGTACCTCGATTTTGAAGCTCGCCTCATCAAATTACCTTGCACCAAAAACGGCAAACCGCATTACTTGCCGATGTCCGGTTTCCTGTATGTGCTCCTGTTTGAGCGTTATCGCGAGAGGATCACCGATTACGTGTTTCCAGCCGGGCGGTGGTCGAATAAAAATAAACCGTTCGATAACCCTTACAAATCTATTGAGAAAGTCATCACCGCCTGCGGTATCACCTTCTCGCCGCATGACTTACGCAGGACGTTTCTGGATGTGGCCGAGGATGTTGGTATCGATGAGCTCACACAAAAGAGACTGGTCAATCACACTCTATCGGATGTAACGGGTAAACACTATCGGGCCAAAGATCCAGAGATGCTTGCCGAGCGGCTCAGAGAGCCGATGGAGCTGATTACGCAAAGAGTACTTGAGCTAGCCGACTTGCAGCATACGTGGCAGACATATTGCGAGAGCGAAGGCATCCAGTACGAAAACACAGACATCGCACCAATGAGGAATCGCCATGAAGAAAAGCACTGATGAGCATCTATATCGCTGCCTTGCGCTGACCGACATGATAGAGCAGAGTCTGGCGTGTAGGGCTCTGCCTGTAGCGGTGCGACTGGCGCGAGAATCATGGAATTATGAGGTGCTCGATGATTTTGCGCATGCTGATTGCTTCAATCTCAGCGGTGAAGAACGCGAAGAATTCATAGACTGGATGTCCAATCAACGGGACTTTCTGCGGCTTTCCGATTCAGGCATGGATGAATGGGATGCTCATCATCAAGCCCGCGCCGACAGAAGCCAGCTCAGAAAGGCGGGCTAGCCTACATCAAGATTCGTGTTGTCGACAATACGACTAATGCGCGTGTACAAGCTCTCTGGTACCAAGGGCGGTGCGAGTATTCAATCACTCGATTGACGGGGGAGAACGTTTATATCATCATTCGTTGTCGTCTGCGCCTAGCGCTTGTGCGGCTGATTTAGCCGGGCCGTTTTTGGCCTCATCCTTCACTCTTTTGTCTTTGGCTGCCTTCATCACGGCTAGCTGATTTAGGTATTTCGTGTAGGCTATCTGCGGGTCGGCACCTGATTTAATCGCCCGCTTCACCACGCCCAAATGCGCGTCAATCTCGCCTTGCGACTTGGCAAACTCTGGCGGCAGGGAGTGCACGAATGCCAGTTCTGCCTGATGTGCTTTGCTGTGCGTGTCTGCCAGCAATTTTGAGTACGCCATCTTTGCATCATCGGAGTACTTCTGCACCTGCGCCTGTAGTTGCTGGGTCTGGAGCTTCTTGTACTCCTCTTCAGTCGGGCGCTGGGTTTTGTTGTAGGCTGCTTGCTCCGCTTCTCTGGCGCCTCTCTGCTGCGCTTCTCTAGTCGATTGCTCCACAGATTGGATATTGGCTTGTTTGCTGCGGTCGCCTAGCGCTTCCTCTACCGGCTCTCTGGCTCTGCGGTGCTGCTCGTTCTGCATGTTCACCTGGTGCTGCTGCTGGAGCATCGCTTGGTTGATGGCGTCCTGATTGAATTTCGCAGTCTCCATATACTGCTTATTGGCGCTCAGCATGTTGTTGAAGTTCTGCTGCGTGTACGGTCCTGACTTGTCTAAGGCATCCATCATCATGCCTAGACCGGCTACTGATGATTCCCGGCGCCTCTCATACTCGCGTTGCCGCTCTTGCTGCTGGTCTTGGATGCGGTGCAGCTCATCGACCGCACCGCCCAAAGCGCCCGCGCCCATATGTCCAGCAATAGGCAAAGCCACCATAGACAAAAGCGACGTGGCTATATCACCGCGCTTTTCCCAAGGCGTCCTCGGCTCTACCGTATTGCCTATCATGTTGTTCAAGCTCGACATGATGGCTTGCTGGCGCGCCGGGTTGTACAAGGGATTTTGATAAGCCTGTTGCGGCAACTGCTGCGGCAAGCTCAGCGACTGCGGCATGGGCATCGAGGGTATGGGCTGTGGTAGTTGGGGTGAATATTGTTGTTGCTGCGTGGGTATGGCTGGCATCATCAGCTGCGATGCAACTAACGGAGCCCGGGTATTTACGCCTTGTGGCACGGGCGCCATCATCGTCAGATTTGGTGCCGGATCAGGCGATGGCGGGGCTATTGCTTGGTTATATAAATCGAGCCAATCAGGCATTGTCGTCATTGTCGTTTCCTCGCTTTCTACCATATTGGGTTACGTGCATCGCGCTCAGCCACTATTGCGTCTGCCCGCGCCATGACCGCTGGCAGATGCCCAAAGTGGCGCTGGATGCGAGCGTAGGTAATCGCGGCTTGTGATGGCGATTCGGCATTTTTCAGTCGGTCAAGCCACCAACGAACACCAGCATAACTACAGGGATCATCCTCGTCGGGTCGCCTTGCGCTCTCTCTCTGGAGTGTCTTTAGAATCGTGTCCTTGTGTTGTTTTATGAGAGCTACAC
>JAJPJO010000059.1 GCA_021324135.1 Pseudomonadota bacterium | reverse complement strand
GAGCCAGACGATTCATACAAACGGGATGAGAGGCAGGATGAGGTAATGAACCAGGGAGACAAAAATGCAAAGCTTACAGCGCGAGCTGGTGAGGGAGGACACCAGTAGCCCAGCGATAAGGACAACAGCGGATTATTCGATGGAAGCCCAGCGCGCAAAAATTCTAATTGTTGATGATCAGCCAGAAAACCTTGTGGCTCTGGATGCTCTCTTGTCTGATTTTGGTGAGGACATCATCAAAGCGGCATCAGGCCGGGAGGCGTTGAAACTCCTTCTCGAGCAAGAATTCGCCCTCATCCTGCTCGACATTCAGATGCCGGACATGGACGGTTTTGAAACAGCCAGGCTGATCAGGCAAAGAGAAAATACAAAACACATTCCGATCATCTTCCTGACTGCGATGTACACGGAGGACGTGCACGAGGCCGAAGCTTACTCGCTGGGTGCGGTTGATTTTATGACCAAGCCGTTCCCGCCGCATGTTATCAGGTCGAAGGTCGGATTCTTCGTCGAGCTGTACAAGAAAAATCAACACATTCAGCACCAGCAGGGGCTGATCTTGGACATGGAGAGAAAGCGGCTGGAGGAGGCAAAAGAAAAGCTCGAGCGAGAAAAACAGCTTATTCAGCAAGAGCTTGTCATTCGAGAGAAAGAAAAGGAGCTGCTCGAGGAGCGCAGCACCCAGCTTCAGAGAGCGGACCGATTGAAAGACGAGTTCCTGGCTAACATGTCGCATGAAATTCGCACACCGATGAATGCCGTCGTCGGATTTACGGATCTGTTGTTCGAAACCGAATTGTCTGAAGAGCAGCTCGACTACGCCAGCCGCATCAAGGAATCGAGCCAGGGATTGCTGAATCTGATCAATGACATTCTCGATCTTTCAAAAATCGCCGCAGGCAAACTCGATCTCGAGCCGATCGATTTTGAGCTGGTTCCGCTGGTCGAAGGCACCAATGCCATTCTTGGCGAATCAGCCAGGGACAAGGGTCTCACCCTGATGACTTTCATTGATCCGGAGCTGCCCGAGTTCGTATTTGGTGATCCTGGCCGGATCAGGCAAGTCTTAATCAATCTGATCGGCAATGCCATCAAATTCACTTACTCAGGTGAAGTCGTCCTGAGAGTGACAAAAGTCAGCAATGACTTTTGCCAGACGGAGGCCGGGCAGGTGATGGTCCTGTTCAGCGTTGATGATACCGGTATTGGTATCACCGAGGACGACATAGACCGCTTGTTCATGCCCTTTACCCAGGCGGACGGATCAACGACGCGAAAGTTTGGAGGTACCGGTTTAGGTCTATCGATTTGCAAACGGCTTGTTGAATTGATGCAAGGCGAAATCGGCGCTATGAGCCGCCCGGGGCAAGGTTCGAGTTTCTGGTTCCGCGTGCCCTTGACCATCGCTGATTCTTCGAGCCGGCATTACGACTTCGGCGAACTCGATAAAACGAGGATACTGGTTGTCGATCATCAGGCGAGCAGTCGCACAATCTTGAAGACATACATTACCTCCTGGGGCATGCACTGCGATGTGTCTGAAAGCACGGAATGGGCTCTCAAGATGCTGCGCGATGCGAAGCGGCGGAATGCTCCGTACGATCTGGTGATTACGGATTTGAACATGCCGGAGGGCGACAGCTTTGCTTTGCTTAGTTGCATTAAGCAGGATGCCGGTCTGGAGAGAACGCGCCTGATTCTCTGCACCGGCCGCGACCAGGTTGGATTAGGCGAAAAGGCGCTGGCAAGCGGGTTTTCAGGTTACCTTACTAAACCGATCGAGCAGTCCAGATTATTCAACTGCATCGTCAGGGTTATGAATGAAGTCATAGCCAATTCATTGTCCCACTCTGCCGCCGATAATAAGGAGGAGCGCTCCGCGCCGCTCATTCTTCTTGCTGAAGACAATCCGGTCAACCAGAAGGTCACGTCCGTTCAGCTCAGCAAACTCGGCTTCTCTTATGTTCTTGTGGCAAACGGACAGGAGGCTATCGAGGCTTGCAAATCAAATCGTTTCAACGCCATCTTAATGGATTGCCAGATGCCGGAGTTGGATGGGCTGCAAGCAACAAAAGAAATTCGCAAAGCCGAGACATTGACTGGAGCACACGTTCCGATTATCGGCTTGACCGCGCATGCTATGGGAGGCGATCGAGAGAAGTGCATAGCGGCTGGTATGGATGACTATTTGAGCAAGCCCGTTTCGATGGAAAAATTGCAAATGATGCTGTTGAAGTGGGTGGTTCGAAACCTCGTCGATCAAGAGCGAGAAGAGGAAGAAGCGCTTCTCCGAGATGCCGACATGGACGTCTCACCCGTCATTCAGACTGAAGAGTGTACGTTTGCCACCGAGCCTATCCAGCCCGGGAACGTTGACACCGATGGTGATGGCACTGCCCCAGTTGATAATCAAGACGCCAGCGAATCTATTTTGAAGGATGTGCGCTCCGGCGAGATCGAGAATCGGGACAAGCGAGCCAAACCGAAAAGGAACAGGAGCAAGTCGTAGCTCCTGGAGCAATAGTTTCCTTGAACCTCTCAGCCGGCATTAAGAATCAAGTGATTGCTCGGCGCCTTCTCAGGTTCGCGGTCGCTTCGATCGTCGCGGCAATGGCGATTCCTTCCCAGGGCATCCTGTATCTGCCTTCCATCACGATAGTCTGTTGACACAAGAACAGCAACAAGTAAGCAAGACAAATGATTGTCGCTGAGCCGGCGCCACGGTTGAACAACATTGTCACAACTAAGTACACGGCAATTGGTGCCCAGAGCCAGCGTGACACCGCCGTTAGTGAGTCGAGCAGTGTCTGCGGATACTCGTCATCTGTCGGCCAGGTATCGCCGAGGAAGAAATAAATTGCATTTTCCATGCTGTAATTTAGCCGATCGCCAGGACTGGCTGAAACTGCAGGTGATACCACTTCCGATCCGTTTCTCAAATCGATGGTGTATGAACCCTCGCCCGCGCGCGTCATCTTCCAGTAATTGAAGGGGCGAAATGGCGGATCGTAAATGGAGGGACTTTCACAGCGAATCTGTTGATTGAATTCGGCGCCTCGGTCAGTGAAAATGAAATTTATCACCACCTTCTGCTTCCCGGATTCGAAATAGATTCGATTGAGGGTTTGCTGTGCAGCCGGCATGAAAACACCAAGTCGTTGATATATTTTCAAGGGAGTGAGCATTGCCAGAGCAAGTACACAAGCCGTCGCGAACGTGAGCGATGCGATCGTTTTTGCTCGAGGAGGAGCTGCTTTTTTGATCAGTTTCCAGCACAGCCAGATCCAGACGATGAAAAACAGCGGCAGAGCAGATGCTTTGGTATTGACCGTAATTCCCCAGACAAGCGCAGCCAGAAGCAATCTCCAGATTGTGTAAGTGTGCGTGCAGCGCCAGGTCATCCACAGTGATAGACCAATCAGAGGGAGCAAGAGCGTTTCCTGCATAAAGTAGCTCGAGTAGCAGATCCAACCGGGCAGCCATGAGATTATGGCGAAGCCGATCAGGGCATGCTTCTCGAGCGGCAGACATAAACGCATCCAGCGATAATAGAAGAAGGGTGTGAGGATGCTCAACAATGCGGCTGCCGCTGCCGTGAGCAATTCATTTTTGCCTGAGGCATTCATGATTATGAGCAGCCAGGTCTGATAAGCAGCCGGATCGATGATGCTCATAATATTGTGCGCATTCGGATCCAGAGCATTGCTGAAGTGCCGCGACGGATCCGATATCATCTGATAGCTGAGCGGATTATTTGTGAACGGATAGACCGCTCTCATCAGACATCCAAGAGCAGCCAACGCCAGGAGTATTCGATTAAACAGTTTCTGCCGATCCATCAACAGCCGGTGAGGCCGAATTGCCCGAGGTAGCCAGTATAATTCATTTGCACCAATGCAACAAGTGAGCGATTTGCAAACAGCACGCGACTTTTTTGAGGAAGAAGTGATCCGATTCAATGGCTGATTCAATATTGGCGCGTAATAAGCATCTGCTCGCGTGCATTACTGCAATTGCCGGTCTTTTGATTTGCCGTCTTGTGTATACAGCCTATCTTCATCCGCTCAAAATCGGCCGCGATGAGGCGATTCACTTACAGGCAGCGCAGCTGATCGTCGATGGCAAAATACCTTATGTCGATTTCTTCGATGCCAATCCGCCGCTGATCTGGTATTTATGCACGATTCCGGCGTTCCTTTCAAAAATTCTGAACTTTCCCGTCACCCAAGCTTTTGCCCTCTTTATAATTGCGCTGATACTATATTCGGTTACATGCTCTTCGGCGCTTCTGTTTCACAAGTGCAAGTCGAGCGAGGCACCGTATGCGATATCTTTCATTCTGGCGTTGCTGACTTTCAATTTTTTCTTGCGCCTGGACTTTGGCCAGCGAGAACATATCTTTATTCTTCTGTATGTGCCGTTTTTCCTCTTGAGGTGGTTGCGCTGGAGCGGTCGCGCGCCTGATGCGAGCTTTTTTTCCTCGATCGTCTTTCCATCCATAATCGGTTTGATTGCCAGTTTGGGCATTTGCCTCAAGCCTTACTTTATCGTCCCGGTGTTGATGGTCGAGCTTTACTTCGTTCTCCTCCGCAAGCAATTGCTGCCGCTCGTCTCGGTGGAAACGGTCGCTTGTCTGCTCGGCGCTCTGGCGTACGTTCTCCATTTCCTCTTCGTGCCCAGTGCCATGCGCGAGAATTATTGGCATTTTGTGGTGCCGGTATTTACATTGGGCTATG
>JAJPJO010000402.1 GCA_021324135.1 Pseudomonadota bacterium | reverse complement strand
TCTTTACACCAATGATGTCGATATCGCACTGGGTGAACTGGCGATACCGCCCTTGCTGTGGGCTTTCCGCCCGCCAGACGGAGCCGATCTGAATGGCTTTGAAGGGATTGGGCAAATTGGCTTGATTGTTGGCAAAAAATCGGGCCAGGGGAACCGTTAGATCGAAGCGCAGACCAAGATCGCTCAATGGTTCAGGAGTGGCATCCGCTGCCGCGTTTGCCTGAGATTTCAAATCGGAGATGGCTTTCTCGAGCTTCTCTCCACGTTTCATAATCTCGAAGATGAGGCTGAGATTCTCGCCACCCTCGCCTTTCTTGAGCAGCTCGATATTCTCGACCGCCGGTGTTTCAATGCGCGTAAAGCCGAAGGAACGATATGTGCCGACGATGACCTCGGTTGCCCAATCCCTGAGCGAGACTTCATCGGGCAGGAGATCGCGCATTCCACGCGCCGGTTTGGCTCGAAATTGTGTCGAGGTAGACATGGACACCTGCAGATCAGTAGAGATGCAGTCTAGATCAATATGGGCCCTTTTTCCATGGGTTCTGCTAGTTCCGCTAATCTCTTGTAAGCTTTGTTTTCGCTAATCAAGCAGGTTTGACTCTTCTGCACTGTTGAGAACCTGTTACCAAAAACCGATGCAGCAAGAGATAGACGGGCATGAAATCAAACAATGCTTTGTAACGGAAGAAAACGCGACGTTTTTACTAATGGTCTCTTTCTTGTTTTTCAGTGACCGTAAACCGTAGAACTACGTCATATTCGTCTGCTTTTCAACTCTATCCGTTCGCCAACAAACTTTGAAATGAACTCTTGAGACATGACCCTCGCTTTGCTTGTGGCAAAGAAGGGTTCTGCCGCGGGGTTTTCCAGGAGAGCTTATGAACAACATCCTCGTCGCTCTGCTCGCGATTTTTGGAATCGCAGCGGGCATCTTTATCGGCACGGGCAACTACGGCGGTTTGCTCGGCGCTATTCTTCCCGGTTTGTTCGGGGGGCTGATTCTAGCCATCCCGTCCATTCGCGAGCGCAGCTGGACCGCCGCGGCAATCATTGCCGGCTGCGTGCTTCTCGGCTCGATCATCTCCGTGTTCGTTCCCGACAGCAACGGTTTGAAACGCTTCTGTCGCGAACAGTCGAGTCTTTACATCAGAGTCGGACCCTACCACCTGGGCCGCTCCGCCGATGAGGGACCTTCGCGCTAAGATTACTCTGGCGTCGTTTGTTCCAGAAGGAGATTCATGTCTGCACACGGCAGATTCGATTTCCGATCATCGGTGACAACGCCCGAAAGGAGCCGTTCTCATGAGCAAAATACTGGCAATTGATGTTGGCAATACCAACACGAAGTGGGGCTGGTTCATCAATGGTGAGCTGCTCCGCTCGCAGAAGACCAGAACGGCCGACGTCGCCACCGTGGCTGGTGCCATGATCGACTCTGCCGGCTGGCATTCGCGCTCGTTTGCCGTCGCCATCTCATCGGTGGTTCCGGCTGCAACGAGCGCCATCAGCGCCGCATGTCGCTCGCGGCAGATTGGCATCGTCGAGGTGACTCCGACCAGCCAGAGCGTCTTTCCGGACATGCATCCAGAGATGGGTGCTGACCGGATTGCCGACGTTGTGGCTGCCTGGTTGCTTCACGGTCGGAATGAGCGACCGGTCATCGTCATCGGTCTTGGCACGGCGAGCACCATGCTTGCGGTCGATCGGCACAAGAACATCGTTGGAGGCTTCATCGCGCCGGGTGTCAACCTGTTGTTCGATGTGCTCCACCAGCGGTGCGCGTTGCTGCCGAAGTTCGACCTGAGCACTGCCGTCGCCGATCTCGGCAACACGACTGAGTCTCAGATCGCCAACGGCGTTCTGCTCAGTGCGATTGGAACGCTGAGAACCTGGATCGATACCGGCAAAGCTGCACTTGCGTCCGCTTCGACCGGCGCTCGCTCGAGTCGAGCCAAACCGATTGTCATCGGCACCGGAGGTCTTTCCGAGGTGCTGAGCCGGTTTGACCCGACTCTGTTCGACGTCGTCGATCCTGACCTGACCCTCAAAGGCACACGTCTGGTGGGTGAGGCTTTGCTGGCTAAAGGAAAAACGGCACGGCGCTCCGGCGCGGGCACTGCAGCCAGACGAGCTGGCGGGCGAAAGCCCGTTCGCGGCGGATCTGGCAAAGCAGTGACCGGCACAGGCGCTTTGCCCAAGAAGATAAAAACACGTCTGCGGCTTAGCTGAGCGCGCCGCAAGCGCTCGGTGCAGGTTGGCAGCCAACCCGACGGATCGCTGCTGGATTGCAGCTATCCAGGCGGTTCGCTGCCAGTCGGCGGTAGCACCACCAGTGGTGCCAACACCAGTCTTATTGTTGGGATCACTTCAACCGCCCATCGATTCCTCTCAATGTAAACCGAGTGCACAAGCTCGGTTTGCTTCATGCAGGCATCGGCGGCATCCAAACTTGAGGACACTCACATGAACAGAAATGACAGTACCGGGAGGCGGCAGAAAACGTCTCAAGCGGGATCGCGCAAGCGCGGCTCTCGTTTGGCCGGCCGCGCTCCCGTCATCATCGTCGTCAACAACCCGACGATTAATATCAACCTTGGCTCGCAGTCAGGCTCTGGACCTGGGGCGCTGGTCGTGCCGAACTCGCATGTCGAGTTCGCGCGTCTGGGACTTCCCGGCGTGTGGGGCATCGATGTGTCGCACTGGCAGGACCAGATCGACTGGGCCCGGGTTAAGCAGGAAGGCCCCGACTTTGCCTTTCTGAAAGCGACGGAGGGCGGCGACATCGTCGACGCTACCTACGCTCGCAACTGGAAGGAAACGAAGGACAAGGGCATCCTCCGCGGTCCCTATCACTTCTTCCGTCCGAGGACGAACCTCCAGACTCAGATCGACAACTTCAGCCGCGTCATCGAGGCAAACGGCATCGGTGTCGGCGACTTACCGCCTGTGCTCGATGCTGAGGAGCCGAAGCTCTGGAAGGGAATCGGCAAGAAGGCGGCGGCCGATCTTTGCGTCGGCTTCCTCGAGGGCGTCAAGAAGAATCTGGGGCTGCGCGTCCCGCTCATCATCTACATGAGCTCTTCCTTCTCGGAGGAAATCCTGGGCGCCGATCCTCGGCTGAAGCAGAACATCCTCTGGGTGGCCGACTACACGCCGCCCGTGCCTGGTCAGCCCCGCGTTCCCAAGCCCTGGGACAGCTGGGATTTCTACCAGTTCACGGAGCATGGTACCATGCCCGGTATCAACGGCAAGGACGTCGACATCAACCGCTTCAACGGTGACCGGAGCAGGCTCCAGTCGCTGCTGATTCGGTAACTCACTACCCCCTCGGGCTCAGCAGCCGGTCAGTTGTTGGTTGTGACATCCACAGCTACATCGGTCCGGCTGCTGCGCTCGAAATTTTTGAAAAACGGAATACGATAGTAGATAATAGAGCAAAAGTGATCAGGGAAAGAGTGAAAGGGTGGAAGGTAAACGAGTGAAAGTGAACGAGTGAGAGTGAATGAGTGACAGAGTGAACGAGTGACAGAGTGAAGAGTGACAGTGGAGGAGTGACAGGGCGGAAGAGCTTCCTTTGATGCCGCACGGTTCCTGGGGCTATTGCGTTTCAACTGAGTACGTGCCAGGCATAAATGGGCGTCGTTCCAGTCCTGAAAAAGCACTCCTGCAGCCGTTCTTAGTCTGTTCGAAAACATGCTCAACGCGCCGATTGAATGAAGGTCGCCGAAAGCGCACTTCAACTGGCGGTGGAGCAGGGTATTCGAGTCAGACTAATCGCGGCTGCAGGAGCTAGCTAAACGGGTCGATCAGCTCGCGCTGTCGTCCTCGCCGATGACGCAGCAGCCTTCGCCGTCCAGGTCACACGGGCTCATGCATGAAGTACAGGAGCCATTGATCAGTGTCGCGGCCGGTTGCCTGCAGCTCTTGCAGACGCCGGAGTCCGTTCCGCACAAGCCATTGACGCAGCGCAAAGTATTGCTTCGCACGGCGTCGACATCTAGAATGCTTCTTTCCATGGTTGTCCTCGTTTCGCTGTGTGTTGCTCGCGCGATCTCTGCCCTGCATCTCAACGCGTCCGTCAAACCGCACAGCACAGTCAATCGGCATTAGCCTCTGGCTGCGATGTTTGTTTTTGTCGGGGTCGATGTTGAGATGTCTGTTCAGAAATTTTGCGAAAGCTTTTGCAATAACAGAAAGAACATATGAGGCGTGCTGAGCCTCGGGCAAACATTGCTCCAAAATATCGCAATAATTGTTCTTGTCTTGACATCACGCCTGGTGTCAATTCATTGGCGCGGGTATTGCGTTGTGCCAGAACCGTTTAGCCTAAAAGCATTGCGCTCAAGGGCGCCTGGGGACCGGCTCAGAAACTTAGCGCAGCCATAATGAATAAAAGCTGTAGAGGAATGTAAGAGCGTCTAAATGCGAGAAATAGCTAGCAGAGCTATGTGAAGGCACGACTGAGAGAACTCAGATAGTGCCTCTAATTACGTCTCCCAATTCGATGATGCCATCGGTGATTGCTGTTGTGCTGAGGTTGCCGTATCCAAGGATAAATTCGCCGGGAACGCTATTGCGCGTATAGCAAGGTCTGGTGCTCAACAAGGCTATGCCTCTGGCGCGGGCGCGGCTCATGATTTCGTCATCGGGCAGCTCGCTTCTCACGCGAAGGAGAACGCTCAGACCGGCAGGGTCACCATATATGGTGGCATTACCCGCCAGGTGTGTTTGCACGGCATCGACCAGTGCTCTGCGTCTCTGCGCGTAAAGCTGGCGCATGCGCTTGACGTGGCGTTCAAGCTGATTGCTCGCGATGAATTCAGCCAGCGACTCCTGCAGTTGCAGCGACATCTGGTCGGAATTCAACCAGCGCGCTCTGGCGTACAGCGGCACGAGCCTGCGGGGCACCACCATGTAAGCCAGAGCGATTGATGGATAAAGCACTTTGGTGAAGGTACTGAGGTAGATGACCTGCTCATCTTTATCAAGACTTTTGAGCGCCGGAATCGGACTGCCGCGATAACGGAATTCGCTGTCGAAATCATCCTCAATCACAATCGCTCCGGACACGCCGGCCCAATTCAATAACTCCAGCCGCCTGGCCAGGGTGAGCACAGTCCCGGTGGGATATTGATGCGACGGGGTTATGTAGACCGCACTGAAATTATGGCGAGCTAAACGGCTCAGGCTGCCCGTTTTCATTCCTCCATGATCGACATTTATGCTGCGCACATGCGCTCCGTACGAACGGAAAAGATCGCGCGCCGGCCAGTAGCATGGATTCTCGACTAGAACGTTCGAGTCTTCGTCGACATGCAATTTTGCGATCAAGTCGAGTGACTGCGAGAGACCGCAAGTGATGATCACTTGGCCGGGATCGCATTCCAAGCCACGAGTCTTGCGAAGCCGCTCGGCGAGCGCCTGTCGCAAGGGCAGATGCCCTAAGGGATCGGCTGCATAATCGATCAATCGCGGGTCGGGTCGACGAAAAGTCTTCGAGACTATGCGTGCCCATTCAGTCAGCGGAATCTCCTCAAATGCAGGCTGCCAGCTGAAAAATGGAAAACGTGCCTGCTCCATCCGTGGTGGCAACAGGTTTGTCGATAACGCCCTTTTGCCATATGCCGAGAGCCGTTCGAATAGTTTAGAGTCGATTGGTTCATTCTTCAGGGACGTGAAGGGAGGAGTATCGATTTCATGATCAGGTCGATCATCAAAATCATTCGAGCCGGGAAGATTGGGAGAAACGAAAGTGCCGGAGCCGGTTTGGCTCGTCACATACCCCTCAGCCAGCAGTTGATCGTAAGCCTTCACTACGGTCTTGCGCGAGACCTGAAGCGTGTCGGCAAGGACTCGCGTCGGCGGCAAGCGAAATCCGGGCTCGAGCGTACCTGTTAGAATCAGCTCCCTGAGCTGCTTATACACCTGCTTTTGCAATTGCAGGGACGAACTCCCGTCAATGACAATTTTGAAGATTTCCTCTGACACCGTTCGCCACCGAGTCTTCAGACTTGCAACAATTCTTCGTTAACTCGCCCATAGTTGCCTACACAAATATTTTATTCGAAAGCTGCAAATAGGACACCGCAGCACGTTAAGTGTTCTCCAACAATAGGAGTCCAATTTTTGTAATGGACTCCTTGATATCGAAAAATATTAAAAAACGGGCGAACCAATTGCCAACCTTGACAATCACCACTATTCTAAGAAATCGCACAGCTTTGCCAGCCCCCGAAAGAGGTTTACATCTAATGAACCAGAACCCTTATATCCCTGCAGGCAATTCTGAAATCACCCCTATGCTGGATGGTTTCAAAAACTACATGAGGAGCCAATCTATGGCTGCTCACACGCAAAGAGCATATATCTCGCGCGTCAGAAAGCTGCTTCTGTTCTTGTTCGAAAACGGATGCAGTTTTAACGAGCTGGATGGAGCATCCTGGCATCGAGAACTGACCTCGTATATTAGCTATTTGAAGAACGTTGAGCAGGCAAGCCAGAACACCGTTAATAACGTAATCACCGCGGCTGAGAAATTCGTCGATCAACTGGGAGTTGATATGCCGCGTCTGGCCCGCGAAATCTGGCCGAAGTGCAACCCGCGCCCTTTGACGCAGGATGAGGAAGTCCGTTTTGTCGAATCGATTCAGCGTAATCGATCGGCGAAAGATCGGGCGATCGCGTTGTTGCTGCTGTACACCGGTATGAAGATTGGTGAGTGCGTCGCTTTAAATGTTGATGACGTGCTGCTCGCGCCGGATACCGGGCGGGTTCTCGTCAAAGGAAGCCGAGTGATACCACTTAATGGTCCGACGCGCAAGGCACTCGTAGAATGGCTCACGGAGCGGCGGAAGCGCTTCGGCGAAACCAGCGAACGCGCCTTGTTCGTCAATCCGATGGGCCGTCGCATCTCTACGGTTGGCGTCGATTGCATCGTGCGCAAAATCGGACACCGTGCGCATCTGAATCTATCGGCACAGGTCCTACGAGATACGTGTTTGAGCAATCTCGTGCGCAATGGCAACGATCTAATGCTTGTTGCAGCCATCGGCGGGCAT
>JAJPJO010000317.1 GCA_021324135.1 Pseudomonadota bacterium | reverse complement strand
CGGCGAAGCCTGATTTTACTAGGCTGAGGGTACCGATCAGTTTTGCATTCCCACACGGAAGTACCAGGCGACAACAGGCTATACAGCGCATCTTAGGGCACATCACCACTCCTGAGCAGGCGCCAATCTCGCTGGGATGCGATTAGTCGCGGCTAGTCGGTTCTTACCAACCTCAATATCGAAGGGAGACACCATGGTCTCTGAAAAGACGAATTCCTCTTTCGAGGATCTGTCCGTCTGCAAGTTTGGGGTCTTCTGGTTGGAGCCCTACTTGCAGCTCGGCGAAAGCAACAATTCAACCATCCTGGAGGTCGCCTGGTTCACACCGCTTGCTGAAAAGCACTGGCGGGTGGAATGGCGAGCCTCCGGGTCGACTGAGTGGCAGGCTGTGCCGGTCAAACGGGTGGCGAAGCTGCGTCTGCCCGGCATCGCCGTTCACGTCAAACAGATGGTCGCCGTGCTGAACGTTGGTGCTCAACCGCGCGACGCGCAGCTCGAGTATCGCCTCCTCATGCACGGCTTCCAGGTCTTCGCCAGCCACTTCAAGGCACCGTCTGGACGCGTCGTTGTCTTCGGCGATTTTGCCGATGACAGCGAGGGTCCGGCGGATACCGCCAGAGCGGTGTTGGAGGTGGACCCGAGCCTGCTCGTCCTGGCCGGCGACATCGCCTACGAGAATGGGCGGATGGTGGAATACTTCCGCAATCTGTTCCCGGCGCTCAATGCTTCCGTCCCGGCTGATACCACAAGCGGTGCGGCGCTCTTGCGCTCCCGCGCTTCAGCGGCTGCTGCCGGCAATCACGACGTGAAGGTGGTCAGCAAGGACGGCGGCGTCAAGCTCGGCGGATTCGACGACCGCTTCGCTTACTTCCGCGTCTTCCGTCATCCCCGCAATGGTCCAGGCGTGAGCTACAAGGCAATGTCCGGTCACCTGGGGGAGGACGCTTCGGCGAAGAAGAATAAACGGCGGGGCAAGGCGCTGCGCAAGGCGTTCGGCGACGACTTCCTGAGTCGTTCAAACTTCTCCTTCGACTGGGAGAACCAGCACTGGACAATCCTGGACGGCAATCCATACGTGGATTGGTCGGATGCTGGACTGCGCCAGTGGCTGCGCCACGACCTGCAGCAGGCGTCGGAGTCCAAGGCGGATTGGAAGTTCGTCGTCTTCCACAATCCCGCCTTCAACAACGACTTCAAGTACTGGTGCGAGCAGCACATGCGCCTGATCTTCGACATTCTCGATGAGGAGGGCGTCGATCTCGTCTTCTGCGGACACTGTCACTACTACGAACGGCACAAGCCCCTGCGCTTCCGTCCCAGCGTGGTCCGTCCGGCTGCGGATGGTACCGTGGATGGTGCACTCATCGTCGACGACAAATTCGATGGAGTCACCAATACCGTCCCGGATGGGGTCATCTGCGTCATCACTGGTGCCGGAGGCAGAACGGTGAGCGAGGAGGCGAAACGCTCAGCCGGTGACCGCACGGTTACGACAGCCAAGCTGGTCGACGACAAACGGTCGTTCACCGTCCTCGATGTGGACGGCAAGGTTCTGACGCTCAGGCAACTGGGGTCGGACCTGAGCGAGCTCGACAAAATCGTGGTTCGCAAGACAGCCTGATGCGGGGATGTAACATGACGACCCGGCAGCGGATGCCGCCTTTGCCAATTCAAGTCTTGAATGAGCAGGGCGGGCGTGAGGGCCGGACGAGCATGGCAGTTGAACCTGCCGGCTCGTCCGCCTTTCTTTCTTCCTTCGCTTCTTTCGCCTTTTGCCCTTTTTTCGCTTTTTGTGCTTTTTGCGCTTTTTTCGCTTTGCGCCCTTTTTCCCTTTCTCGAGCGCAATCTGATAAATGGCTCGGCCATCGAACACATCCCAGTTCGCGCAGCTTCAGACAGCCATGAAGTGTTGTAAAGAAAGCACGTTTATCAAACTTATTACTGATCTGATCGTACGTTTTGCTTATGTAGAGACATCATCACCATCGTTTCGTCCATCAATCAAGGTCTCTTAAATAAACCTCTCTGCGTTTGCTCACTTAATCCATCTTCGCTGAGCCTCCATGGCTTATCCGATTAGCTGAACCACTTTTCGGTGGTTGACCTATTCGGATTGGCATCGGAGGTTTTGTTGAGCTGGCAAGTGTCGGCGCGAGAGAAGACCATTGGACGAACAAAACCCCAGGAGACGTTCATGCAAGTCTTCAGCTCCGAGAATCCGACCCTGTCTCGTCCGCGAGGGCAGCCGCGCATCGCTACCGTCAACGGTGTGATCGTCGATCCCATAATCAAGCTTGCGCACGCGATGATACATCAGTTCCGCGAGCTTGATTTTTTCGATGAGCCGGCTATGGCTGTGGAAATACAACCCAGCTACAGCTACGAGCAGAAGTCCGCGGTCATGCTCTATTTGCGTTCGATCGGGTGGTCGGTCCAGCCGACAGATCCCCTCGACCCGGCTTGCAATCAACTGTGGCTGCGCCCGATGTCTGCCTGAAACGGCGCATCAGCGCAATTCAACCAGGAGAAAAGCCATGCCACAACTCTTGTTTCCCGCTTTTGCTCTGCCGGTTATGGTCTGGCAGATGCAGCTCCAGGCCGTTTCGCTCTTCTGGTCCTTCACCTTCAGTTTCGGCGCTCGACCGCGCCCGAAGCTGACGCTCGCGTCCTACAACCCGGGCCTGGTGCGGACCGACAAGCGCGCGGTGTTGCACGTCGTACGTTGATGAAACGCACGGGTGCACAGTCGGTTGAGCTTCGCTCGTCTTTGCGCCGCACTTCACGCCCAAGCTGGTAAGGGCAAGGAAGCATCGGGAATGGTCTCGATGCAACGGCCTATGGCGGCCGTCTTTTTGCGAAAGGAGAACGCCATGACCAAGCGTCTGTACCAGCAAATGATCGCATTTGGCTCGATACACCAGGCCGGTGAATCGGTCCAGATAGCGTTCAACAATGCTCTCGAACCCCTGGCTCATGGAGGTGCTGCGGCGCACGCCTTCGAGTTCAGGCTGGGGCTCGACGGGTATTTGACCCTGACCCGACTGCCGGCTGGCTGGTCGAAGCGGAAGATTGTATTGGAGGCCTCTTCTCTATCGAGGAGAAAGTCGCCGGTAGAGCTTCCCATTGGCCTGCCCGTCAACGTCACCCGTTGGTTGGGCATTGATGATGGCTCGATCTACGACCCGACAGATCCGTATAACCGGATAAAGATGTCGGGGCGTGGATTTGCAGAGGGCGGCATCACGCTGGTTGTCGTTCATCGACGCCTGCAGCTGCCCGATGCGGAGCCGCCGCGACCACGGATAACGTGGCGCAGCCTGTAAGCGGGCAGGGATCAGGACTAAGGATCGGGGCTTCCAAACCCCCGGTCCTCTTCTTTTTGAAATCATTCTACTATCTGAAGCCATACTAGATAAACGCATATAAAGAATCGAGGTGGAAAGTACCCGCGGGCGGAGCCAAAGAATTGCACCGCCCGCAGTATCATTTGTCAGTCAGTACGTGCCTTCAATATCCGACCGCGAGTTCTTCAAGCTCGGATCAGAGGGACGCGAGGAGGTAGGCCACGCCGAAGATCACGATGATTCCACCGGCGACGATCACCCAACTCGGGATGCGGTTGCCGTTGACATACGTGTCGGTGACGTCACCGCGGCGTTTGAACTCCACACTCATATTTCATCTCCATGTCTTGGTTGCACAATGAGCACCAAATACGGTAGCATCGTTCGGCACCGTACTTGGCTTACGCTCGGTTTGAGCGGCCTGAATGGACCGCCCCCACTGCATGCCCACGCCACGGTCACCTGCTCGAACAGGTAAACGTCTTGAGTGGCATGCAGAAGCTCGATACCGCGCTCGAGCGGCTTCTGGAACGCTTCCTCAAGGAAGGCAGTCCGTGCCGCCGGCGCGCTTGTTGATCACTGCCGTCCTGACCGCCTCCTTGAGGTCATCCTCGTGCGTCCGAGGCGCCGCCAGAGCGATCAGACCGGCTCGGCTCATGTAGCGGCAGGTAGCGAGCCGGTTCGATTGCAGCGATGCTCGTGCTTCGCACGAACTCCGCCAGCTGGGCAAGGTTCGCAGTCATTCTGAGCAGAGGTGTACTCGAATCAGTGCTGGTCGATGAGCTTCCAGAAGCCGCTTTGTAAGGCTCTGAAGCTCATATGGGTAAAAACGACGACTTGATTGACTGAGATCTCAGGTAAGCGACGATAAAGAACTTGCGAGCAAGAACTAACAAACTGGCCACACTTAGAACCAGATACATTTGTAAAAAGCGGGGCCTTTACAACCTGCAATATTTGTATGGCGTTTAGCCTCAGCGCCCTGCCGATGGACGAGTCCTGTCTTGATTGGTAATTGTCAGATTGCATGAGAGTTAATCTGTCGGTTGGCCCAAGCGAACGCCGACCCTTCCGGCTCCGCCTCCACAAAATTTCCATCTCGAGAAAATTTCTCTGGTAATGTCTCCATATGTGGTGGCACCCCGGAAGCAACAGGAACAGGTGCCATATGGATCTGAGCCGGCTGCCGTTGATCAGCTGATTCGGCGACCGGGGGCCCATCATGTACGTGCCCGACAGGCGCCGCGGTTGTCTTGCTGCATGTATCTCGTGTTGGTATCAGAGCGCCAACGACCAATAAAAAAAGACTGGGAATGAATCGGGCAATAACCGTTTCCAACTGACCTTTGTCTGGCATAAAATGATCAAAGGGAATCAGATGAATTTGCCGGCCACGAAGTTAGAACAGGGTTAGTCGGATGGTAAAGACCACTGAAGAGAAGCTTGAGCTAATCACATGCGCTTTTGATTTGTTCAAGGAAGAGACGGACCGTTTATCCCGCAAAGAAGCAATTGAGCTTTTGAAGACCAGGGTGCCCGGCTTCACGGAACGGCAATATGCCTCGGCTTGGAACCGCGTTCGCGGCTTGTTTGACAATGCCTGCCGGCTGGTATTCAGATGGGCTACTGACAATCCAGCCGGAACGGAGTTCGAATTGCCCGATCGGGATCGCATTTTTCTCGATGAGCTGACGGAACTGTGCCGAGGATTTACTCCGGAGCAGTACGATCAGGCTCTGGAATATGGATTTAAGAAAGCGATTTTCTAAAGCCCTTAGATTGAGAGCTTTCTCAGTAAACTACTCGTTCTCGTTTGCCGCTGAGCCCTCGCCGTTGATTGCTGCCTCAAGCTGCTCGCAAGCCAGGCAGAGCTCTTCCAGTAGATAGGTGTCGCTCTGTTCGGCGAGCGGCAGGAAGATGCTTCGAGTCTCTTCGAGATAACGACTCTGCTCGTCGCGATTAATCCAATCCGGGGCTTCGCGAACGGTATCAAGGCGATCGGCCAGCTTAACCACTTTTGAAAGAATGCTGGCTTGTTCTAGCCGTTTGTAATATATCTGCAGCTTGTGCTCTCGTTCTTCCTCGGTATCTGCCTCGACTGCAGGCTTTGTAAGGATGGAAACGAGCATGGCAATCGGTCTGCCGAATTGTTTTTCGAGGTCGGCTATGCCGATTGTGCTGCGATGAGTTTCGACGACATCGTGGAGCAAGGCGGAGGCTATAGCGCCTATATCCCTCATCTCGATTTCTTCAATGAGAATCAATGCTACTCTCATTGGATGGACTATGAATGGAACTCCTTTTGAAAAACTCTTTGTAGGACGGCGATACTGCTTGTCGTAGGTGGACTCGCTGAACGACAGAGCTTTCATCAGAAAGAGTCTTTCAGCGTGACGAAATTGTTCGAAAGCGAGGATGAGACGATGCCTGATCGTCCCTTGCAGCCGTCGCCTTGCACTTGTTGGTGAATTAATCAAAGTATCGTCCATCAAATCGAGATTATACCCAAGTTGGCGGTTCCCCAGTGTGTTTGTCAGGTGATCTTTAGTGTCTGATATCTACTTGCCCATATCTGTCGTCTTACTCACGGAAGGAACTGGAAGAGCCCATCGACCGGGGGCGGCGCCGTGCCACCGCAGGCGATACTGTATATGGTGCCAAAGCGGGCAAATTTTTTTGTTGGATTCGCCTGTTTATGCTGCCTGGTAGCCGAGGAAAGGGCGGCGCTGAGCCGCCCCTCCTGGGTTGTGAAGCTGCATCTGAATTTCGGGACGGCT
The DNA here is from genome assembly GCA_021324135.1 of Pseudomonadota bacterium. Lineage (GTDB taxonomy): Bacteria > Cyanobacteriota > Vampirovibrionia > Obscuribacterales > Obscuribacteraceae > JAJPJO01. Next base: position 8,964 of record JAJPJO010000317.1, on the reverse strand, counting down.
ACTGCTCGTCCATTACGGTGGACGAGCAGCTTGCCGTCTCGAATGAAATCGACTGCTCATCGACGCGAATGAGCACCCGAAGAATGCGCGGGGCGCCATTCGATCTCCCCCGGCTTCTCATTGGCGTACCGCTCCAGCTCCTCCTTCCACGCATCGGGTGCCGTGTCGGAGGGCAGGTGGCAGTCATAGCGCGGATTCAAGCTGACTGAGCCAAGCTTGACACCGTCAGGCTGGCAGGAGTGCTTGAATCTTTGCGTGATGAAACGCCAGATGAATGTGCGCAGGCAATCGAGGATGGCGAGCGGAGTGTAGTTCGATTTGAACTTCGCCCGTGTGGCAAGATACATAATCTTGCTCGGCTTCGAACCCCAGCGCGCCCAGTGGTAGAGGAAGAAGTCGCGCAAGTCTTTCGGACCGATCGACTCATTCGACTTCTGGGCTTGCTGACCGTCCTTGCTCACCGGAAGCAATTCCGGCGATTCGGCGGTGTCGGCAATGTCGAGGAGAACAGCCCGCAAATCACCTTCGGCTTCGTTGAGCGCCACCCAGCGAATCAGGCAGGCAATCAGCGTTTTCGCCACACCCGGGTTGACCGAGTACATCGACATGTGATCGGCGTTGAACGTGCACCAGCCCGCGGCAAGTTCGGTAAGGGTGCCGGTGCCGAGCACAAAGCCGCTGTTCATCAGCACGTCGGTGCGGGCGCGCGCCTGCTTGTTCTCAAAGTCGAGATCCTGGCTGCCGGCCGGCAGCTCCTTGAGTTTCTCAACGAAAGACTCAAGGCTCAGACCATCGAGGTTGATGCCAAACGGCGTTTTCCCTTCATCCTTCCAGGCAACCAGGCAACGCGCCCTGATGTCCACCACTTTGATGGAGACACCTGAGAGCTGCATGAGCTTCATGGCATTGCCGAAGGTCCGGCTGGTCGTGCCGAAGCCGGGCATGGTGAAGCAGTGCAGCAGCGAGCGCGGAATGCCGAGTTCGTCGAACGCTTTCAGTGCCACCAAAAGCGTGTGTGTCGAGTCGGCACCGCCGGAGATACCAATCACGGCCAGCGGTTTGCCACTTGCCTGCAGCTCGGTGATGAACTTGTCGAGCCCACCGCGCAGCTTTCCGAGGTAACGCAGGCGAGTTTTGACGGCGCGGACCTGAATCTTGAAGACCTGGCGGCAACGTTTGTTCAGCGTGGCAGGATCTTGCGGGACAAACGGATAGGCGTCGACGTGGCGCTCCAGGTCGGCAGGCAACTCGCCGGCGTTGAGCTTGAATTCGACCGGCTCGAAGTTCAGCATGGCGGAAAATGCGCGCTGGCAGTCTTGGAACGTGCCGTCACGCATGCGCTCGTGCACGACGTGCTGAACGTCGACATCGTAGTAACGCAAAGGCTCGTCTTCCGAAAGCGGCTCCGCTTCGGCATTGACGCTGCCCAATTCACTGATCAGCAGCTGACCGCCATAGACGAGATCTGTCGTGGACTCGCCATCACCGGCGGAGGCATAGGCGTAGATCGCCTGTGACTGCGCCGAATGAGCCGCCACCATGCTGCGTCTGTACTCATCTTTGGCGACCAGCTCGTTGCTCGCCGAGAGATTGAAGAGCACGGTGGCGCCGCCGAGGGCTTGCAAGCGATGGGGCGGAATTACAGCCCAGCCGTCTTCGCAAATTTCGATGCCAAAGACAAGTCCGGGGAAGTCCACGGCTACAAAGAGAAGGTCGACGCCGATGCGAACTTTCTGACCACAAATGTGGATCCACTTGCCGCGCAGCTTGTCGCCGCGAGCGAACCAGAGCTTTTCGTGAAATTCGCCGGCGTTTGGCAGGTAGGTTTTGGGAACGATTCCAAGGATCCGGCCGCGTTGGATGACGACGGCGCAATTGAACAGCTCGCCTTCGAATTCAATCGGCGCGCCGATTATGGCGACGCCGCTGAAAATTGTCTTCGATGCCCGGCGCACTTTGTCGATACAATCGAGCGCGCCCTGCCTCAAGACCTCAGAACGGAAATGGTTAGCGCAAGTGTAGGCGGTAGCGCCAAGCTCGTTGAGAACGAGGAAGTTGGCGTTTACCTTCTCACCACGCTCCATCATGGCGATGATGCGATCAGCGTTGTACGAGCAATTGCCCACTTCGACGCGGTGACTCCCGACGGCGATGCGGACCAGTCCGAAAGCGCTACGCTTTGTTTTCAACTTGAACATAGTCAGCTCCAGTTACAGCAAGGCTCGAGCGCCGCAGGTAGAACGAGCGCGCCCGCCAAGCCTTTGAGTTGAGTTGATCGGGAAAGTGTTGCAGGTAATGCTAGTGTTTGCCGTTGAACAAACTTTCGTTGAGCAGTTCTGCGATCGTAACGACCTGCAGGAAATCGTCTTGCAACGCTACTGCATTGGGGTGCGTGTCCGTGACCATGACGCGGTAGAAGCAGCCGCTGTCTTGCAGCCGTTTCTTCGAATCGCCAGGCAGGACGCCGTGCGTCGACACAAGAGCGACAGCCAGAGCACCTTTATGGAGGTAGGCGCGGGCTGCGCTGATGGCACTACCGCCGGTGCGAATCATGTCGTCGTAAATGACCACGAACTTACCGGCCACATCAGCGGAGATATCGGCAACTTCGGTCTCTTCACCGGAGACGCGACGCTTGATGATGAAGGCCGGATGGACAGGGATGCCCTTGCGCACCATATCGCAGCAGTAACTCTCCACCCACTTGGCGCGGCCGGCGTCGGTCGAGCCGAGGGTGAAATCCACGAGACTGGCACCGTTTCCGCCGCCAAGCATCTGGTCGAGGCTGGGGGCCGGGCAGGCACGGAGCTTAACGGTTTCAGGCTTAACTTTCTTGGTGGCAGTCCTGGTTGTCGCCCTGAGAGCCTTGCCTGACTGTTCTTGCCACTGCCGCGCCAGATCGGCCACGGCGCCGATGATCAGATCGCGGGCGTAAACGTGCTTCGCCACGAGCCCGTTCTCGAAGTAATAAGGCAGACCCTCGGTGTGCAGATCGACAAGGTAAATCTTGTTGCCGAACGATGCGCGCGGAATGGCTGAAATCAGCCTGGCCCGCGTCTTTGCTTTGACTACCTCGCCTGGATTGACCGGGCGTTCCATGGTCGAGTAGCTGTAATAAGGGACGACAAGCTTGAGGCTGAGGGCGCCTTGCTCGACGAGTGCCTGACCGACATCGAGCAACTCCATCGTCTCGCGGTCATCGATCGTGCCGCCGAGCAGAACGACCTCGCGATCGGTCACATCAGTCATGATGCGATGGTACCGCTCTCCATCGGGAAAAGCTTTGTCCTCCAGAATCGGCGAGCCGTCCTTGGCAATGCCGCGTGCCAGTTCGCCTGCGGTAAAGCGGCGAGAACGCAGCATGGCAGCTTGCAGGTAGCCGTAACTGGAGGTAGCGAACAGAATCGGTTTGTCGCTTTTCATAGCTTCTCCTTTGCACCCAAATTCTAAACCGTCGGGCACCAGCACCGTGCGCCGGTGCCCCGAGGAGTTTATGAAACTTGCCTCACCGCCACAAGCAAGCTCGTGTACCTCGCCTGAGCGCCGAGAGCCACGTCCTTGGCTTGGCCAGTGAGAAGCGGGTGCACGATTGGCGCAGCGCCGGGTGGTTTGGATCGGCGTAGTGTCCCCGGTCGCGGATGATCCGCCAGACTTCGGCTGGGACCATGTACCAGACGGATAGACCCTGAGAGACGCGCTCGCGAATAAGCGAGCTTGAGACGGGCGGGCTCGGGCATGCCAGCGCCCTGATATCGGCGCCGGCAATCTGCTTGCTCCAGTCCTCGATTTGCGCAAGAGCGGTGCCTGCGCGGGGAAAGCACAGGATCGTGCAGAGCGAAAACAGCTCTTCTGCTCCGTGCCACTTATCCAGACGCCAGGCATTGTCCGGCTCCAGATATTCCGAAGAGAGGAGAAGAAACAACTCGGCTTTGTCGCCGTAGCGCTCGCGCAGCTCCTTGATGGTATCCAGCATGTAGGATGGACCCTCGCGGTTCAGCTCGATGTCGCAAGCCTCGAAATAACAGTTCGGGCGAATGCCCGCCTCGACCATCTCGTGCCGGAGGCGGGCGTCGAGAACGCCGTTTTTCTTATGCGGTGGATTGGCGCTGGTAACGAAGAGAACCTTGTCGAGCTCAAATCGTTCGCGAGTCCATTCGGCGCACAAGAGGTGTCCGATGTGTATGGGGTCGAACTTGCCGCCATAAACACCGATTCTGAGTTTCCTCATAAAGCTCTCCTGCTGTAAATTTGAGCCGGCTCACAAGTCTTTGCCAAACAGATCGAAATCGACGGCTGGGGCGCCGCGAAGTAAAGAACAGTTCGATTGCAGACTTGATGAGCAGTTGAGAATGAACGTTGGTGGAGATGAAAGCCATAGCAGACTAATTACTCGCGCTCATCGAATACAACTGCTAAGAAAACATATACAGCCAGTCTCTTGGGCTGAGCCTTTGTGCTTGAAGCCGGATTAGATGAGCGTTTCAGAAAAAGAATAGAGAGAAAAACTTCTGAAACGCTCATGAGCTGTTAGAAAACTAATCATCGGAAAAAGAATAGCGCGGTTAGCATCTTTGCAGGTTAGCTGCGCTTGCGTTTCTTGACAATGTTTGTCAGTAGGTTGTTGTGCGGTGCCATGAAAAACGATTATCCTGATTCCGTGTTTAACTGGAAGCGGATTTTACTGGCATTAGCGGCTCTAACGGGAACGGCAATCACGTTTTCCTGGCTTTTGAAGTCCATGGATTTCTTTGCCAACGTCAGCGATCTGCCTGAATTCTTCGCTGCTTCATGGCTTGCCTGTCACGGACAGGGTGGCTCCGCTTACGACCTGCCCCGCCTGTCTGAGATCGAGCATCAGGTATTTCCTGCCCTGGGCGGCAGGGCGATCGGGTTTTATCTAAGCCCTCCGGCACTGCTGTTTCTAATGCCGCTGGCGCTGGTCGCACCGCATATGGTGCAACCGCTCTGGTTTGTTTTCCTGCTCGGTGCGTTACTTTGTGCCTTTGGACTGCTCGTTAGATTCTTCTCTATTTCAAAAACGCAATCGCTTTTGCTCTGGACTCTGATCATCATTTTTGGACCGACTTATGAATCATTGCGCCTCGGTCAATTGAGCCCTCTTATCCTCTTGAGCCTGGTTGGCGCTTTTTGTTTGTTTAAACGAGGAAGAGATGCCTTAGCCGCATTTTGCCTCAGCCTCCTCGTCATCAAGCCGCAATTGTTGATACCGTATGTGGTGTTTCTTCTGGCTGGCGGGCGCAGCCGAGCAGCGGTCTATCTTCTCGGCTTTGTGGCATTTTGGCTGAGCGCCTCCTTCATTCTTGTGGGCTCGAACGGCTTCGGGGCTTATTTCAGTGTCCTGAAGCCCGTTTTCCAAGACCCTGCTTCGGCAGGTAAGTTTCTCGCCGACTCGCCCACGTTTTTGGGACAGCTATTACGGCTGGCACACCTGGACGTTTCCCTGATCATTTGCCTGGGCATAGTCTTCTACATTTTGAGTCTTGCCGCCATATTTCTGATCGCTCACCGTTTCCGCCAGCGTGAAGATTGGCTGAGTGTCTGTGTTCTCTGCGTCGCTCCCCTGGCGGTGATAGGCAGTCCATACTTGCAGGATTATGATTTGATGATGCTGCTGCCGTCCATAACTCTTTTCGTGAGGGAACGGCTTTATGCCAAGCGAACGCCCGCATTCATGCTTTTTGTATTGATACTGAATGTGGTATTACTTATGCCGTACTATTCGTGGCTCAGATACGGATGGTTGCTGGGTGGATTTCCTTTGAATCCATTTTTTGTCGCGGTCCTCGTGATGAGCATTGCGTTTTCCACCAGTCTAAAAAGCCTTCCTTCAGCGCCTCAGCCTCAGACGATGCCGCGGGCGTAAGCCCCGAGCGTAAACCCCGAGCTTAGAAAGCTCTATGAAACAGACGCGACCTCTTTTGGCGTTTTGACCCTTGTTATTCTAGCTGTGCAAACCGTTAACTCCAGGCCGAGTTTCTGTCGCCAAGTTGGAACTATCCATGTGCCAACTTGCGACCGTAATCTGACCGCTTGACCACGGTTTCTGTTGTGACGACCGTTCGTACCGACGTCAAATCCGCGGGCTTTTGAGTTTGCAAGTTCATCCTTGGTTCCCCGTCGATTAACTCGCGGGAAAGCCAGGAGGCATCAAGCTTTCATGGAGACGAACTTTTCATTGTTAATAGATTCGACTGCTTGTGACTCTTTGTATCGAAATCAAATACACGTTGCTCTGTCAGGCTGTTGGTCGTAGGTTGTAATCATCATTCCACTCCTCCCCATAAGCAAGTCCGCCGCTTCAATCTTCGCCCCGATTGCATTGTCGTCAAACTAGCTGCGCAACAAGCAGTGCGTTCGAGACAACTTTGCGGGGCGTTCGTTGTTGGATTTGCTTATGGCTTCAATGGAGAAGCGGAACTGTTCTTGCATTGAGTGTCTGGGAAATGACCTCAGAGGGAGCAGGAGCAGGTGTGCAGACAATCCCTCAAACCACCACGGCAGTTCTGAGCGCCAGCAATGCGTCTTCAGGGCTGCCGTTCTTCAACGCCAGTAATGTCTAAGGAGACTGAAAATGACACACACTTCACTGTCGTTAAAGCCCCGCCAGGTGCTCGCCAGCTTCCCGGAAGGTCGCGAGCGGCTGAAACTCGACCTGGCACAACCGTGCGTGCCGATCGCGGCCGGCGGACACTTCGCGCTCCTGAGCGAGCGTGGTACCATGGACGGTGGCTTCGCCGGCTACTTCGTCCACGAGACTCGCATGCTCGATCGGCTCACCATCCTCGTCGATGGCAAGCCGTTGCGTTTGCGGTCCTTCACGACCGACGTCTTCCAGGCGCGCTACATTTACACCAACGAAGACCAGACTCTGCTCGTCGAGCGGGATGTGGTCATCGATTCGGGTGTCGCCGAACGCCTGAAGCTCACCGCTTTCACCGACGCGCCCCAGAAGGGCCCGCAGGAATGGCGAGTGACGGTTGAATTCAGCGCCGATTTTCGCGCCATGGGCGAGGTGCGCGACTTCGGTCCGACCGGACGCGGCAACTTGCTCGTTCCCATCGTCCGTGAGCGTGCCGTTACCTTCGGCTGGGAGGGCGAGGATATGCTGCGCACCACCACCGTGCGTTTCGCATCAAAGCCTGACTTGCTCGATGCGCAGCACGCCGAATTCGCGGTCCGTCTCGATGTCGGTCAGTCGGCGCAAATCGAATACGCCGTCGGCTGTCGCGTCGGTCGGCATCGTTATCGGCGTTCGCCGTCGTTCGCTTCGGCGCTCGCCTCCGCCAAGAAGAAGTACGCCGACTTCATCCATGCGGTGCCGTCGATCACCACCGGTTCTCCTGAGTTCAACAACCTGCTCAAGGAGAGCATCGACGGTCTCTACATGCTGATCTATCGCGACGACAATGACCAGCAGTTGATGGCGGCCGGGCTGCCCTGGTACTTCTGCCTCTTCACGCGGGACATCTGCATCTGGATCCTCCAGTGCGGCTGGCTTTTCCCCGAGTTGGCGCAGCAGGTGCTGCTCAGCCTTGCCTATTATCAGGCTGACTGGTTCGAGGAGGAGACCGAGGCGGTGCCCGGTCAACTTCCGCACGAGATGCGTCGCGACCAACTCGGCCAGATGAAGCAGACCGTGTTTCATCACTGCTGCTGGGCGGTGGACACGGCGCCACTGTTCGTGGTGGCAGCCTGCGAGATGGCGAAATGGACCGGGGATCGGAGCTTCGTCGAGAAGATCTACGATCACCTCAAGCGCGCCGATCGTTGCATGGAGCACCACACGCGCGAGGACTTCATCGTCTTCTCGAGCGAGCGGCGCACCAACAAGTTCTGGATGGAAGAGCCCTGCTCGATTACCGACGAGCACGGCGTCGTGCCGCCTTCACCCAAGGCGGTCTGCGACATCCAGGGCTTCGCCTGGCAGGCTCGCATTCTTCTGGCGGATCTCGCCGAGTCCCTCGGTGAAGTCGAATACGCCGGGCAGAAACGCGAGCAGGCGGAACGCTTCAGGGTCGCGTTCCAGCGCGACTTCTGGGACGAGGAGATGCAGTACCCGCTGATTGCCATCGGCGGCATCGGTGGGCAGCGGCATCCCTGCCGTGTCTACCACACGGACGCGCTCATGCTGCCCAAGGGGTTCTTGAGCGAAGAGCAGGAGCTCGCCGTCGCCCGGCGTGCTGCCCAGCCCGACCTGACCACACCCTGGGGAATCCTGCCTCTGTCCAGCAAGGGCAGGGTCTTCCAGCCGTTCTTCATCCAGTCCCAGTGCGTCTGCCCGTTCCAAACGGTTCTTGGCGGCGTCGCCTGGTTCATGCGCAACGGCATGCCGGATACGGCGGCTGTTCTGATGAAGGGTCTGGCAGACGCGCGGCAGCGGCTCGGACATCTGCCCGAGCTGTATGTCGTTCCGAGCCACCTGGTCGGACCTTTGCTTTACGCGGCTACGCAGATGGCGTGCTATCCGCAACTCTGGACGGCGGGCGCACCTTTGCACGGCATGAAGCTGTGCTGTGGTATCGCTGCCGGTGCGGATGAGCTGGTCATCGACCAGCCGAGCATTCCTGCCTTCATGCGCTTCGTGCAAATCCGCGGGTTGCGCATCCAGGGCGCTGTGGTCGACCTCGACTACAAGCGTCAGGGCGGCAAGACCACGGCAAAGAGCAAGGTGCGCGCCGGCAATCTGCAAGTGCGCCGGAACGGCTAAGATCGGCAACGATGGCTGAAAGGGATGGCGTTAGGCGGGAGGCTCTGCCGCTCGTCTCATTCAATCCCGGCTTCAGCCAAACCAAGCAGTAGTCGCGAACTAAGCCGTGGTCGCAAACTGAGCAGTGGGTCGGCGAGCCGAATGGATCTGCCTGTTGGCGGATATCAATTCTTCGGCTGCGTCGGCTCATTGCTTTCGGGCTGCGCGATACGATACTAATTAGTAGAAAAGAAGGT
>JAJPJO010000381.1 GCA_021324135.1 Pseudomonadota bacterium | reverse complement strand
TCTCGCGGTCGAGGCGGGCAAATGGTGCCTCTGGTTGACCCTCGGTGATTATGCACTCGACCCGCGCCGGCATTTCTGCAATCTGCGCGTCGGCAACAGCTTGATCGGTTGCCGAGACGATCGAGTGGCGGTCTTTCCGTCAGCCGCGCTCGAGCGCAAGGGACTTTCTTTGAGCAAAGTGGAGAAACAACGTATTGCCTCGAGGTACGGAACGGATGTGGAGGCGGCAGGCGAACCGGACTCGATGGACCGGCAGCGCTTGAAACAACAGATGGATACGTGGTGTTCCTTCTGGTTTTTGAGCGAGGAGGAACTGAAGATCTTTTCTGCCGATAAAGCGTCGGAAACTTACGTGAAGTCCGAAACGATATCAAATACGGTATCAGACTGTAGGTTCTTTCATTTTACGCAAGAGTATCCGCAAATTTTCAGTAATCATGGCAATCGGGGCTTTGATGTCGTAATCGGAAATCCTCCCTGGGAGATCGAAAAACCCAATTCCCGCGAATTCTTCGGCTTTCATAATCCGCAGTACTGGCGATTCGGCAAGCAGGATGCGCTTGTTGACCAGCGTCGTATGCTGAGGTCAGATGAAGCTTTGCGCATGTCATGGAAGCGGAGGAATGACTTTCACAGCAGCTTCGCCAATTGGGTGCGCAATGCACCAGTTCAGGTTGAGGATGGAGCGCCTCATCCTTTCGCTTATCAAGGCAAAGGAGATATAAACCTCTATAAGTTATTCCTCGAGCAAGCCTATTATCTTGCGCGTCACGGCGGTGTTATCGCTCAAATCGTTCCGTCGGGAATTTACTCGGATAGCGGCTCGAGGAATCTACGACGGCTTCTTTTGAACAAAGGCGGACTGAACAAAATAATCGGTTTCGAGAATAAGGATGGCGCTTTTGAGATACACAGGTCGTTCAAATACTGTATTGCGATTGCCCGTAAAGGCGATCGTGTGGAAAAACTCAGCGCCAGTTTTTTGAATTCGTGTGCCACCACAGACAGTGCGGTCGGCGGTCTCAAAACACCACAATATTGCCATTATGAGCGCGCCACCATAGACAGGGTCAGTCCTAAATGGTTCGTAATACCGGAGGTGGAAAACGCTCTGGTTCTGGATTTGATCGAGCGCATCTATGGCTCTTCCGTTCTCATGTCCGAATTTTCCTACATGGGACATTCGCTGGGTTACGCGCGTGAAATAGACATGACCCTCGATTCGAAAAACTTTTACGGTCGAGCGGAATTAGAAGCATCAGGCTGCCGGCAGGATGTTTATGGAAACTGGCTGCGTGCTGATTGGCGGCGTACAAGAGAGGCTCGCCAAGATTCAAGCGGGGCGGCAGCCCAATCGGCAGCCCAAACGTCAACCCAATCGCCAAGCCAATCGGCAGCCCAATCGCCAGGCAAGATATCATCAGCTTGCAGTCAATACTACACTTGTTTGGAAGATATCAGAGAGACTTATCTCCCTTTGTACGAGGGAAGGATGATCGGTCAGTTCGACCCCAACCAGAAGCACTGGATTGATGGCAAAGGCAGGCAGGCAATCTGGAAATCTCCGCATTCTGAGGACGGTTCGTTAGGCCCGCAGTATCTTGTCGAACGTCAATTCTTCGATGAGCGGCGTGCGACAAGGGGGCTGAAGCTCGGATTCCTGGCGGTGGGGAGCCCCAGTAATGCACGCACGATGATCGCCGCGGCGCTGAGCGACGTGCCTTGCGGGAATTCGGTACCCGTTCTCTACCTGAAAGAGAATCAACACAAGCTCAGCGAAATGGATGAGTTCGAACTCGGAACCGCTCTGGGTCCGCCGGAAATTGAGCTGGCGCTTTGCGCATGCCTGAACAGCTTTGTCTTCGACTTCGTGATCAGGCGCAAGATGGCAGGCAACAATCTCAACTATTTTGTTCTTGAGGAATGCCCCTTGCCTCGAATTACAGCTTCGAACATTCACGAGTGGAAGAGGCTCGCGGGGCTAGCGGTGCGGTTGTCTTTTCAAACGTTTCGCTATGCACGCGAACTGAGGGCACTCGGAAAGAGGCATTTTATGCCGCACCTTGACTCAGCCGCGAGACGCCATCTTAAGGCTGAGATAGATGTCTGCGTGGCGAAACTGTTCGGGATCAGCTCGGCGGACATGCAGCTGATCCTGTCTCCGCACAACAGTTCAAAGGGTTTTTTTCGAGTCGATAAAGAGCTACCAGTGAATGAACGGCAGAGTCAATTGGTACTAGATATGATGGCATATGAAAATGGGTCGCGAACGTCTGATCCGTTTATCCATAATTGGGAGGATAGTCCAGACGACACGATCTCGATTGCCCCGCATGCAGCCATACTCGACGCCATGCTTTCATAGACTGCTCGATCGCCCCAGGCATGTTGCCAGGTTTGGAGTACCTCGATGAGGGACCTCATTCAGGAAAACGAGCAGAGGCTAATTTAACGGTCATCTTTCTTTTGGTGAACTTGATGAGCAGACCTTTTTTGAAAGGCAATTCGTTAGGTGGATTGGTGAGCAACGGGCTGTACTGTTGAAGAAGTTGAGCGGCTGCTTGGTTAGCCGCGGCGGAGCCCGGTTTCAATAGCTCTAGCTGGCCGGGATCGTCCTTGTTAGCAAATGTGACTCTGTAGATCACATACTCGTTGTCGAAGGGCTTTGAGAACCGCCTGTCAATCAGTCTTGTGTTTGACGAAAGCCAATACTTCATGGTCTTTTCGTTCATTTCTTTCTTCTTTAGTTTGCGCCAGCCCTCGGCGCTAATGCCCATTATTCAAAGACCGGCACCGCTTTGAAGAGTTCGTCCGAAAAATTTCACCGCTTTGTTCTTGGAAGTCGTTGGGTCTGGTTGTTCTTCGGCGCGCGCAGATGGAAGAGTGAGGCACAGCAACGCTATTGGCAATGCGACACGCCTGAAGGCTATTGCCGATTTTTCTCCTCGTTTTGCATCTAACGGTTTTGGCGCATCCATTTTGATTAACCTGCGAATTTGATGTTCTGCTGATCTTGATACTGATATGCCAACTGAGCTTAGCGCTATCCGCGTCCTCATATGTCAGAGATAAATTTAAACGAGGCCAAAAATCGTCATTTTCGGCCTCGTAGGCGAGGCCGTTGACACTTATACAGTGCGGTTTTTGCTGTTCTGGACCCGTGTACGAGGCCAAAATTTGGACTTTTTGGCCTCGTCAAAATAATGGGGTACCCTGCTCGGATTTCGGAGCGACAGAACTGAGATTACTGCAATGCAGCATTCGAAGTTCGGATACTTACAGAAGTCTAATTGCAAGCGCGGAACAACTGCCATCGCTTGGTCGGTCATGAAATTGTGGGAGTAACCGCCTCTGGGCGGTGTAGCGCCTGCAGGAGACTTGATAAATAATGGTCAAACGCAGGAGTATCACTGTCTCTCACAAAGAGGCAAATGCCATATTGGAAATGAATCACAAGAAATTT
>JAJPJO010000264.1 GCA_021324135.1 Pseudomonadota bacterium | reverse complement strand
TTCTGCAATTAGTGCGGATGAGTGGCGAACGTTTCAAAAAGTGCTGCAAACAATAGAAAAGAAATGCAATGAATGGGAGTGAGCCTTTTATGGATACGAAAGCAAAATTCAAAACTAAAGATTTGACGCTCGAAGATTTGCAGGTTGGACAAACATTTCGCAGCCCGGATTATGCTGTTGATGCCGAGCAGATCAAGTCGTTTGCCAACCAGTTCGATCCGCAACCTTTCCACCTTGATGAGGAGCAGGCGAGTAATACTTTTTTTGGCGAGCTTGTAGCGAGCGGCTGGCATACTGCGGCTATTACAATGCGCCTCCTGGTCTCAAGCGCGCCGGTTCTTGGCGGACTTATCGGTGCCGGCGGCGAGATATCCTGGCCTCGCCCAACTCGGCCCGGAGACACGTTGCACGTTGAGTCGGAGGTGGTTGAGATCAAACCATCGAAGTCACGTCCGGATCGCGGCACAGTCACCATACGTAGTATTACAAGAGATCAAGCTGGTAATGCCGTGCAAGTGCTCACGGCAAAGCTCGTGGTGCCAAGATGCAACCCGGATACTAATCAGTAAACAGCACAAGCGTTACACGGGCTTCTGCGCGAGTGATTTAGACATCGATCAAAGAATTTTCATTGGTCATACAGTTGACAAAAATGGATCTAACAGCATGCGGATAAAGTTTTAGTTGGAGTCTCACTGATTTTTCGTGTCCGCCGCAAACTGCTCGCTGTGAGGTGCAGATGATCAACAAATTCGTCACGGTATTTTTCGCGTTCATTCTACTTACAGCCAGCACTTTTAACATTCCATGTGCGTATGCGGATGTCACAGATAAACAATGGGATCAATTACTGTCGTCCCTCAATGAGGAGGACTGGACAAAAGGCTATGAATATTCGAGCAAGTATTTGAAGGAAATGCCGGATACGGACAAGCGCCTGCCGCGCCTGCGATACATCCTTTTGTACACAGCGGCCGGGAAAGTTTCCGAGGGCAAGATGACATACGACGATCTCGAGCAGGCAATCAAGCCTATGATCGGCAAGTATGTCGTCTTCCCTTATCGAGCTATCGCTGCTGACACACAGGGCAGCCCTTTGAATTTGATAACCGGTCACAAGGACGATAAGAAACGCTTATTTTCTGTTGCATCGAATCAAGATGGAACTACGATTCATGCATTTGAGTATGTCACCCTCAAAGACGAATTCGATGTACAAAGCCATGACGGGCAGCCGGCCTCCATACGTGGCATCATTGAAAAGATCGAGCCGAACCCCAACAAATCCCTGGCGCTCGTTCTCAGAGTCTATATTGCCGATGGCGAGGTTGAGGTAAAGGACATAAAAGACTTTAAGCCTACACACAAGTCAAATGGCTCTCAAACTTCTCGCTCACAATCTCCCTAAATTTTGCCGAAATGGAGTAATCTGAATGTTTGATTCCTGTTTGGCGTCATGATGTGAAAATTATTGCCCTGAGTCTTTTACTTGCCGTTTCGCTTCACGTCGAGATCGCATCAAGCCAGCCTGTCGAGGCACAAGTGCCATCCACCCTGCAGCAGCAAGAGGCATCTCTAGATGATGGGTCGAAAACCACCTCTGCAAATACGCCGGCCGCCGGCAACGCAACATTACCGGAGAGCCAGGTTACAACATCATCCAGTCCTTTATTGAATGGCTCCGTCAGTAAGCGAGGTCATGCCACCAACCTTGATGGCAATGCAAACTCGAGTAAACTGAACGGTGAGGCTCAGACAACTACGCCATGGGCATTGGAACCGCTGATGCACGGGAAGCAAGATCGTCTGCCCTCGGGGCTTTTCCACAGGGCAAAGTTGACTAGAGAGGACTATCGAAATTTAGAGTTCGGAATAACCGGGTTTGAATCGGTCAAGACCCTGTTTCAGCGGTACCCGGTGATCATCGAAGTTTACCGTGGCTGCCCAGCGGAAAAGGTAGGTTTGCGACCCGGCGACGTTCTCCTTAAGGCCAATGACCATGAGTTCACACGTTCGGACATGCAGCCGGAATTCTGGCGCATACTTGATGGTCGAGCTGGAACTACAGTTGACATCACGGTCAAACGGCACAAAGAGATTTTGACCTTCCAAGTGACGCGGATGAACATCGAGGACATCGAAAATGATCGAGTGCGTCATAGATTCGAGAAACTGTTACGAACACTTGGTCCGCCCTGCCCATAGCCAACAACAGGTACTGGAAGCCGCTAACAAGCACGAAAAGGATACAGCTCGAGGTTAAGCAGTTTCGCTTCGAGGCAGCGGGAATGGAACTTATCGCCGTTCTTTCAGTCGTTGCCAAAGAAAGATAAAAGGCGAGGAAATAATGGTGAAAGCTATCAGTCTCGCCGGTTGCCAGGCTTGAGCAATCAGCAGTTTAGTCAGGTATGAATTGAACTAGTGGCAGCCTAATTGTTAGGGCGGACGGCGGCGCCAGCGTTGACGTCACGCCTGGGAGGAGAGGTTATGAACACGACAATTAAACCCCCACAGGAGGAAAAGATTACTGAATTGTACTCGGGCACGCTTTTGATTTTTGGAATAGCGATGGCCGCACTAGGGGTGGTGGCAATATTGGCCTCCGCACTCGCGACCATTGGGGCCGTCCTTGTTCTGGGCGGAGTTTTGCTGGCCGCAGGCATTTTGGAGTGCATCCAGGCGTTTAGGATGGCAAGAAAGCACAAAAAGCATGTGCTTCTCAATGCGCTCTCTGCGATTGTTTATCTCTGCGCCGGCGCCCTGCTGCTCTTCAACCCATTTGCCGGAGCCCTGAGCTTGACTCTGCTGATAGGCGCATATTTGATCGTCAGTGGCGTCATTAATCTTTTCCACGGCTTCCGCCATCGAAAGGAGCCAAATTTTGGCTGGTTCATCTTTGGCGGCATAGTCGACCTGATTCTTGGATTCATTATTGTTCTTGGCTGGCCGGTAACAGCGTTATGGGTAATCGGCCTGCTCATCGGCATCGAGATGTTGACTTACGGTTCAGCCTGGATTGCAACATCCTTTGCCTTCAAGGATATCGAAAAGGATCTGTATAGACGTACTGCTTGAGCGAGCGGCTCGAGAATATTGAGGAAGAGGATGAGCCCTGAACTCGTCCTCTTCCTCGTGGCCGGACAGTAAAAACCTGCATTAGGACTCTGACATCATCGTTTGATACGCCTATTTGCTGATAGAATTGATGGCCTTTGAGGGTCTACTAACAATTCGACCGCGTTTTTACAACAAAAGAAATCATGAATCCGATTCACACTGCCAACCGCATCGTCCTATCTTTGTTGGCCCTGCTTATAGACGGCTGTACGACAGCACAAACACAACGGGCGGAAGCGGCGCCCCCAACAGCAACAGACGATCATCACAGTCATGATAAGAAGCATGGCTATCACCATAATTTTTCCGACACCGAAAAGTGGATCAAGAAATTCGAAGATCCAGCACGCGACAAGTGGCAACAACCGGATAAAACGATCGAGGCATTAGATATACATGCCGACGATAAGATCTTGGACATCGGCGCAGGCACCGGATATTTTTCACTGCGCATTGCAAAGGCATACCCCCAGGCCAAGATTTATGCCGCTGATGTCGAGCCCAACATGATCCAGTACCTGAGACGGGAGGGTAAGAAAAGATCTTTAGCGAACCACTTCCCTTTGAAGGTGTCCGGTAAAAAAATCAAAGTTCCTGTTAAAGTCAACTTGATTCTGGTGGTCGACACGTATCACCACATCGATGACAGAATTGCCTATTTCAGTGCTTTGCAAAAGCAACTCCTTAGCAATGGACGCCTTGCGATCATTGATTTCACGCCCGAATCACCTGAAGGTCCGCCGCCCGAGCATCGCATCTCCAAAACTAATCTCGAGCAAGAAATGAATGAGGCAGGGTATAAACTCGATAAAGAAATCACTCTATTGCCTTATCAGTATTTCCTGATTTTCAGACCTGGAACTGATCGAGCGAAGTGACTGCCCGGGAGCGGAACATCTGCTAGAGTGAAGGGTGCATTCCAACTATCACAATGAGTGTCATCATGCATAGAAACTTTTGCCATTTCATTTGTCAGTTCGTTTTCATCATTGTCGCACTGGCAGCGACGATGCCCGCCTGTTATGCAGAATCGGTGAAGTCTCTGGATGTTCACCTGGACATTGATGAAAACAAGCGTGTGACAGCAACAGAAGACTTGATGACCGACCTGGCACCCACTCATACCGAGCCCTTAGTCAGAATTATGCCGGAGAACCAATTAAACGGCGAGGCTTCAGCCAACGAAATCATCAGTGGTACAAAAACGATGACAATCGTGGACACGACTCGCGATGAAAAAGCGCATAAGGTCTTTCTGAAGATATCGAAACCCGGTGTGCCACCGAGCGGCCAGCACAATTACAAAATCGAATATCATTCCGATCATGCCATCACTAAAGACAAGGACAAAGCCGAGCTTGTTTGGAACGTCACCGGAGACGATTGGACGATGCCAATCGATAAGGTGACACTATTCGTCTCATTACCAAGCGCGATGAACGAAGAGCAAGTGAAGGTCACTGCAACGCGCGGCAACGCTTCTGAAAAGAAAGATGTGAAAGTTGAGAAAGGCAACATGTTCATCAAGTGTCAGACCGAGATGTTATATCCAGGAAATAATCTGACCCTTCGCATTGCCCTGCCTAAGGACTCCGTGAAAGAAGGCGCCACGCCTCAGGAAGGTCCGCAGTTCTGGGAGACGGATTGGGGCAGGGGCATCATCGGTCTTTGTGTGATGCTGGCCATTGGTCTGATCTGGTGCATTTGGATGGCAAAAAGAGAGCATATGTAGAGTTCGCCACCTGGAACTTAACTGCAGCTTATGAAAGCTTTGCCTGCGTCTGTTATTTTGGGCAGGCGGTAAACTGACATGAAGTCGAATCAGCTGGAAAAGACGATCACTAGCATCTTACTCGCGACCTGGCTTGCGCTCGGCGGCGCATCTCCGTTTGCCTGGAGCTTGCCTGCGGCGCCGACTAACGCCGATGAGCTGACCAAAGGCGCTATTCTAGATCCCATTTTTGATACCGTGTGCGATTCTCACTCATCCGATTTGTCACCAGATGCGGTGCAGCTCTCCGAGTCTCTTGGCTTAACCGGGAAATTCAAAGAGCTCGACGAACTGAAAAGAAGGCTAGCTCAACTAAACGGGCAGAAGGCGCCGGTTGAGCTGCGCCAGGACATCGGCGATTTGAGATTCGACATCATGGCCACCATTCAGCAAACCAACCTTGAAGTTGCCTTTGTGATTGCGGAAATCGAAAAAGAAGAAGCGGTGATGGAGGAGATTCTAAAGGCATACACGCAAGAGCGAGATGCACGAGTTAACCGCGCCAATCTCTGGGCTTTCCGCACAAACGGCAGCTTGTGGGCGATAGCCGAAGCTCTTTCCATACCTACTTATAAGTATCCAAAACTGTCCATACCAGGCGGAACAGTCGGCATCGTAGCCGGACTGGTCCCATCAATCTTCTCCGCTTTTGCGGTCCGCTCATCATCAGGACGTTGGCACGAGCGCGGTTCTTATCCGAACATGCTCACCAAGCTCTACGATTTTCCCACCTGCCCGCGCACTGAATTCCCAGACAGCGTCTGGGCGCACCTCAATTCAAAGCCATCGGGGGAAAATCGGACGCGCCGGGAAATGCTCCTCGATCACTGGCGCTACAACAGCAATTTCCCCTTCCTGAAAAGCGGTGAGACGGCTGAGCGATTGAAGATCTTGACAGGAGCAACGTCGCAGAGAATCAATATGGAAGTTCTAGCCGACAGGCTGATTATGACTCGTCAAATGAAAGCGGTTGTTTTGCAAATGAACAGGCCGCTGCTCGAGTTGAGCATGGCGTTGCAGGGGAAGAAGACGCTTCGAGCCTTTTAATCATTGTCAAGTTTTCCGAACTCGAATTTACTGCGATAATTGGCCGATTGAGTAGCAGGAACCATCAAGTTCGAGACCTAGACAATGAAGCACCACAACAGTCATGCATTGGACAAAACCGACGTCTTGCTGATTGGCGCCGGCATAATGAGCGCCACGCTGGCGGTTTTATTTAAGGAGTTGCAGCCGGACCTGAAGATTCAGATTTTTGAGACTCTGGAAGGTCCAGCCGAAGAGAGTTCAAACGCATGGAACAACGCCGGCACGGGGCACGCCGCGCTATGCGAGCTAAACTACACGCCGGAGAAAAATGGCGGCGTGGATATCTCCAAGGCATTGGAAATAAATACCGAATTCGATCTCTCGCGACAATTCTGGGCTTATCTGGTGAAGAGCGGTGCAATCACAGATCCGCAAGCCTTCATATATCCGGTGCCTCATTTAAGTTTTGTTCGAGGAGCGGATAATGTCGCGTATTTGAAAAAACGCTTCAAGGCGCTATCAACTCATCACTGCTACTCAGGCATGGAATTCTCTGATGACAAAAAGCAAATTGAGGAGTGGGTTCCGCTGGTGATGGAGGGTCGCGATCCAAAAGAAGTCGTTGCAGCCACTCGAATGCTTTCCGGCACCGATGTCGATTATGGGTCGCTTACCAACCTGCTTTTCAATTACCTCCGCACCAAAGACGGTATCAATATTCATTTTTCAAGTCGCGTGCAAAGCATTCACAGAGATTCTGACTCGAGCTGGAAGGTTATTGTTCGAGACGAAAAATCAGGAGAGCACTTTGAGTCGAAGGCAAAGTTCGTTTTCATTGGAGCGGGGGGCGGATCTTTGCCGCTTCTGCAAAAATCGGGTATTCCCGAAGCCCATGGTTACGCCGGCTTTCCGGTCAGCGGTATTTGGCTGCGCTGTGATAAAGCGGAAATTGCCTCACGTCATAATGCTAAGGTTTATGGAAAAGCTTCGGTCGGTTCACCACCAATGTCGGTGCCGCACCTGGACACCCGCCATGTGAATGGAAAGGTATCCCTTCTCTTCGGTCCTTACGCCGGCTTTTCCACAAAGTTCCTCAAGCACGGCTCGATTTTCGATTTGTTCGCTTCGATCGATCCCGACAATATTCTCCCTTTTCTCGCGGTCGGGCGAGATAACATCGCCCTGACTGAGTATCTGATCGGCCAGGTTCTGGAATCTAATGAAGAACGCTATGAGATGCTGCGCGAGTTCTTCCCTAACGCCATGAGCGAGGATTGGGAACTAAAAGTGGCCGGGCAGCGAGTTCAAATCGTCAAAAAAGATCCAAAGCACGGTGGCGTCTTACAATTTGGCACCGAACTGGTCACCGCGGGCGATGGCTCTCTAGCGGCCATGCTTGGAGCGTCGCCGGGCGCCTCGACAGCCGTATATATCATGCTTCAGCTTCTCGAGCGCTGCTTTGGCAGCGAGGTCAGCAACGGCTGGTCAAAGAAACTGACTGAGATAATTCCTTCCTTCGGCCAATCAATAAGTCAGGATTCCGAGCTGTGCCGCAGAGTAAGGGCGCAGACGGCGGAGATACTGCGGCTCAAAAATATTTGAGATTGTTTGCCATTGTGCTTTATTCTAATAGAACGTACTGAGGAGCCATGGCAGATGAAGTCCATAACCGTTTCACAAAAGCTGATCCAGGATTTCGAGGAAAACGGCGCGGTCTGTATTCGTGGATTACTGACGACAGACGAAGTAGAGCTGCTGCGGCAGGGCATTGAATTCAACCTGAAAAATCCAAGTCCGCTTGCCAAGGTTTGCAGTGATGCGGATGATCCCGGCTTCTTCATCGAAGACTTTTGCACCTGGCAGCACAACGAGTTTTACAGACGCTTCATCTTCGAATCGCAAATCGGCATGCTTGCAGGAATGTTGATGAATAGCCGAACGGCACGCTTATATCACGACCATTTGTTGGTGAAGGAACCTAATACACGACAGGCGACGCCGTGGCATCAGGATCAGCCTTACTACAACATCGAAGGAAAGCAAAATTGCAGCATGTGGATCCCGGCCGATTCGATTGCCAGAGCTTCGACTCTGGAGTTCGTCGCCGGCTCTCACAAAGGACCCTGGCTCATGCCGCGATCGTTCCGAGACAAACAAGCCAAATGGTTTCCCGAAGGAAGTCTCGCTGAGCTGCCGGACATAGATGCGCAAAGAGACAAATTTCCCATTATCGGTTGGGAAGTAGAACCGGGCGATGTCGTCTGCTTTCATATGCTGACACTCCACGCAGCTGCAGGCAGCGAGCCGGGAAAGAGAAGGAGGGTATTTTCGGTGCGCTTCCTGGGAGATGATGCAGTTCATGCGCCCCGTCCCTGGCCGACATCTCCGCCATTTGAAGGGCTCGAGGCAGAGCTTGCGCCCGGTGCGCGCATGGAGCATCCGATGTTCCCGGTGCTCTGGACGCGCTAATGCGAGGGTGCTGCGGCGCTTCGCTCAATCAGTTGATTTGCCATTTATCTCGAGCGGTCGCGCGATTATGATGCCTGTGTAAGTCGGTTTTTTGAGAACCTGGTGAAGAGGTTCGGCTTCGAGCACGACTTTCATTTTCTTTGATGATGCATGCATCAATTTCGCGGTTCCTCGATCTCTAACAATCATTCCCATGTGCGCTACATCCAGTCCAGCAGCGCTCGTGCATATGCCTATTATGTCCCCGGTTTGAAGAAGCCGTTCCACGCCCCTGATTTTGCCGAGCGGAACGAAGCTGATCGATCGACCATGAAGTTCGTTCTCCTGCGATTTGATTTTCTCCACTAACTCCGGATGTCCCATAAGCTGGGGATACGCCTCCGGATGTTTAGACATGAAGTAAACGTTCGGCACAAAAGTTTTTGAGCCCTGCAGATCAGAGAGAATTTTGAAGACATTTTTCTTCTCATTGTTGATGAACCAATCGCTCGAGTAATGCAGACGGCTTGTGTAATCACCCAGATGTCCATCGCGATATCGTATGAACTTGAGCTCGTCCAAAAAATCAGACTGATTCCCGCCTCCTTTCTTAAGCATGCGAGCAAAGGCGAGAGCTGTCTCGACAAACGTGACGCAGTCGACCGCGCACATGTTAGCCGAACAAACTTCTCGATTCTTATCCACTTCGAGAACGCCGGCACGATAAGGCGTGCCTCTAAATTCAGTACCAATCTTTCCGACCAGCACACCAATTGGAAGAGCGCTCCAGCACTGCGATTTAGCTTTACTGAGGATGCGCTGAAAAACAGCATCACCAGTAAAGCTATAAGAGCCAGCTGTTCCAGCAAAGGCTGAGCCACCGCAAATTGCTAAATGGGCAAGACACATCTTCAGGAAAATTCGCCGAGTCAACATTACCAAGCCACATGTATTGATCCCAATCATATTAACCTGTATGCTGCAACCCACCAACTACCAGAATAATGAAAGAGCCGGAAGACATATGCCGCGTCTGTCTAAAACCAAAGGCCAAAGCCTCTGGCGGCTTTCATACAGTGTTTATAGCATCTTGCCGCTGCGAAGATATGCCCCCTGCACAGGAGTCTTCCTATGTCAGGCTTTGCAGCGCCTGCGGTAAACGCATCTACATAGGAAGATCCGGAACACTCACGCAATGGATTCTCAGCTCAAATGCATGCTCTTGCAAGAATCCATCGCCGACGCAGTTCCCAGAGAGTAAGGAACATCCGGCTCATGAGGAGGCGCCCGAGCTACCTGTCGATAGGAGCGCATTCCCCATCGAGCGGTACAAGCCCGAGTTATTGCTCGGTTCGGGAGGGAGCGGCAAAGTGTATCTATGCCGAGACAGAGTGCTGGCGAAAAAGGTCGCAGTGAAGATTCTTCACAACCTTACGCCTGAGCAGTTGATCACATTTCAGAAGGAAGCAAGAACAACAAGTAAGCTGAACCATCCAAACATCATTCGAGTCTTTGATTTTGGTCCCACTGAAACCGGCGTTCCCTACCTGGTTCTTGAGTATCTGGAAAATGCAGTAAACCTGCAAAAATTCATTACCGACAATGGCGCGCTACCTCTGGATTTGTGCATACGAATTCTATTGTCAGTGTCGAGCGCTCTCATCCATGCGCACAGTATCGGAATCTTGCATCGAGATTTGAAGCCGTCGAACATTTTGTTATATGATACCGAATCTGGTGACAAAGATGTGAAGCTCATCGACTTCGGTGTTGCCCGAATAGTTAGTGAAAATCAGGAGCCCACGTTTTATCAAAATAGAACGCTGGTCGGCACCCCTCAATACATGTCTCCTGAGCAGGCACAGGGCAAGTCGTATGACGCTCGTTCCGAGATATATGCCCTTGGTTGTGTTTTGTTTGAAGCTCTCACGGGACTGCCGCTATTTCGCGGCAATACGGACCTGGAGACAATCTCCATGCACGTAAACCAGGAACCACAATCTCTGTCAGAAGCAACTGGCAAGAGATTTCCCGTTGAGATTGAAGCGTTGATACGGAGATGTCTGGCTAAGGAGCCTGAGGACAGATTCAACTCGGCGCAGGCTTTGCTAAACCAGACGAATGCCATAGAAAATCCCGAGATTCAAGAGTTGACGTCTCAGATGCGCTTGCCGCAGGCAGCGCCGCTGGCTGGCTTCAGAATCGACCGCGCGCTTGTAAGGTCTATAGTTTTGTGCGCCTTGATGATAACGGTAATGGCAGCGTTTCTGACAAGTTGGTTCAAGCCAGCCAGGCAGGACCACGACGTCGAGACAAGCAAAGTCTCTTTGACCAAAAAGTTGGGCCATAGCCAAAATGAATCTATCCACAATCAATCATCGGATAATAATGCCAATGAACCGGAAATCGCACTGGCAGACAACGGCAGGTTCAAATGGGATCTGGACATGACGCCGGGCGCTACTAACGAAGAAATTATGCGATTGATCACTTCGCAAAGGAATCTTCGCAGAATCAATTTGAACGAGACTGGTATCACGGATGACGGACTGAATGAATTGGTGAATCGATTCCCGCATTTGAAAGAGATCTCTGTTAGAAGAACGATCGTTTCCGATCGGGGAATCAAGGCACTCTGCAAAGTACGGACCTTGCAAGGTCTCTATCTCTCGAGTAGCCGGGTCGATGACGCCGGCATGGAGTTCGTTGCGAAGCTGACTGGCTTGAGGCGGTTGGCAATAAGCGGGACCGATGTGTCTGATACGGGCTTATCACCTCTGCGCTCTCTAATAAATCTGGAGACTTTGCACATGGAAGGCGTGAACGCTACGGATAAATCGGCTGACGTTTTTGCGCACATGACTCGGCTATGCGAGTTCCAAGCGAACCAGACAAAGCTGTCGGGAATCACAATTGGTCAACTTCCTGGGAGTCTGGGCAGGCTATTTCTAAACGATTGCAGTCTGGGCGACCGAGATCTACTTTCCCTGAACCACCTGACAAAACTGAGCGAGTTGAGTTTGCAAGGCAATCCAATTACCGATGAGGGAAGCAGGAATTTCCTTCCTTGCCGGAAGTTGGAGTGGTTGGCTTTGAATCGCACAAAGATTGGCGATGAAGGCATGAAAGTCCTATCCGATCTGCCCAGACTGCGATATCTATTTTTGAATGACTGTCCGATTACTGAAAAGGGAATGGCCAATTTGGCGAGCTACAGGAATCTGATTGAGATTCAGATCAAAGGAACAAAAGTAAGCAAAAGCAAGATTAGAGAACTCATGAAAACGCATCGTTCGATTATGGTTATCACAGACTAACGATCGGCACGGAATGCCAGGGTAACAGCACTACTTCATGCACGCGCACGAAATCCGGTGCTTTCCGGATGCGGATGGCTGACGTGCACGTCATGCTGTCCGCTTTCCACTCTTTCGCAGTGGTCGAGCGCGTTTAATGCGCTCGCGTTCCTTGGGCGAGTGCATCGCTTCCCACAAATCGGTGCGTCGCTGCACGTTCAACCAAAAATCTGGACTGTTGCCAAACACTCGGGCAAGAATAAGCGCAGTTGCGGCAGTTATAGCCCTGCGGTCATTGCACAATTCGTTGACATGCTTGCGCTGTACTCCCATCGCTCTCGCTAAAGCGGTCTGTGTCAGCCCCATAGGCTCCAAGAACTCTTCGGTTAGGATTTCACCCACGCTTGCGGGCTTACGCTTGGTTAGCAACATGACACGCCTCACTCATAACTATGGTCATCCAGATAAACATCTGTCGCTTCACCTCGGCTGCCATTCCAACGGAAAATAAGCCGCCATTATAGGGTTATTGTACCGCTCTATGGTACAAATGTCCATCATGCTCGCAACCTAACCTCACAAGTTTTCCGCCTTCCCAGCCGTCCATTGGGTGGCACAGGTGTACTTCTTGCCACAGACCTCCTTGTTGGTTGGAATTGAGGTGACAGATCCGTCCTACGATTTGTGTCAAAGGCTGAGACGAGGCGTAATTCTCCCTCCGAACGTTTTATGATATAAACGCCAATGTTCGAAGACATTCTTTCTCGAGGACGAATAATGGATTTAAGACTAAAAGATAAGCTAGCGCTGGTCAGTGCTAGCACGGCAGGTATCGGTTTTGCAATTGCAGACGCTCTGTTGCATGAAGGCGCGAAGGTTATTGTAAACGGAAGAAGTCAGCAATCTGTCGAGGCGGCACTAAAAGAGCTCGCCAACTCCAAGCATGGAACCGCAGTAGGTTTCGCAGGCGATTTGAGCAAGGCTGATGCCGCACAGGAACTAGCTCGTCAATATCCGGATGTACAAATTCTCGTCAATAACTTAGGTATCTATGAGCCTAAAGCTTTTGAAGAAATATCTGATGATGACTGGCTCAACATTTTTGAAGTGAATGTTTTGAGCGGGATTCGGCTGGCTCGACTTTTCTTGCCCTCGATGCGCAAGGCCAATTGGGGAAGAATTGTTTTTATTTCCAGCGAAAGCGGCGTGCAGATTCCAGCAGAGATGATTCATTATGGAATGACGAAGACTGCACAGCTAGCAATCTCGCGGGGTCTGGCGGAAACTGTTGCCGGTACTGGTATCACCGTCAATACCATCCTTCCCGGACCGACAAAATCCAGGGGAGTGGAAGAATTTGTAGATAATCTAGCGAAAGGCGAGAAAAAGTCGGCAAATGAAGTTGAGAAAGAATTCTTCCAGAAGGTGAGACCGACCTCCTTGATCAAGCGTTTTGCAACTCCGGAGGAAGTGGCTTCTCTAGTGACTTATATATCAAGCCCACTCGCCTCAGCAACAACAGGTGCGGCACTTCGAGTCGATGGCGGAGTCATTAAGAGCGCGTTTTAATCAGGGTCAGAACGATCCTTTTATAATCACCCAAAATAGGATGCAGTTGCCATAGAGATTGCATCCTAACTTTTCATTTGCCAAAGTAGAAGATCATGCAGAGAGGAGTGCAAGGATTTTACAGATGAGCATCAGGGTTGCGACCAATTATTGTATCTTCTTAAGCGCGCTCATGTTTGCAGGAGATACACATCTTGAGGCAATTGCGGCGCCGACTGCAAGACCGATTATAGACGGCCGCATACAGAAAGCAGACCCGAAAATCACGAAGGCGGAACAAGCATTGGTGAAGAGGAAAGTTCTGACAAGAGCAAAAGATTTCTGGCAATGCGATTCGGAATTTGAAGTGTGCGGCAAGACCGAAGGATTCTTTACCTCAAGGCGGGCCAAGCAAACGGCATTCTTGTATCGGTATAACAGCACAGGACACAATTTTGCAAATGATGGTATTGCCGTCTTTGAAAATGGGAAATTGGTAGGACATTTTGCTTATCAAGGCGGTTGGGAGTACGGCATAATATGCCTGCCTGACCTGGACGGCGACGGTCTCAACGAGATCGCGCTCGAGGGCGGGTTTACCAATATGGGAGAATCGACGAGCACAGTCTTTCTTTACAGTCTCAACCCAAAAAAGCGTCGACGTTTAGCGACGATTCTCACGTCCGACTATGTGGAGAGCCCTCCTGCTGAAAAGCCGAAGGAGACCGCATATCAATTGTTCGCCATAGATGGTAAAAATCCTCGCTTTGAGACTCAGCAGTACGAGCACGTAAATAAGAAGTGGATTAAGGTTGGAGCGCGAGAGAAGGTCAAGGAAGAGCGCTTTAGTCAGGCATACAAGATGATTGACCTGAAATCAAACGCCACTATTGCAGATGTTGCCGACTAACAGGATGATCATCAGTGCGAGTTCATCATCACATCTTTGATGATGGCGGAAGCCTCGTTTCGATCCTTGTTTGCCAAACCGACTTTGCCCCACTTATCGTAAACATCAGCCCGCGCCCGCAAAAACCTCGGGGTCTGAACACGGTCGCGCTGGATCACGACCGAATAATCATCCACTGCACTCTTATAATTATGCAAGTGCACATAAGCTTCGGCGCGTTCTGAATAATAGCTGGTCTGTTTTGAATCAAGCTCTATAGCGCATGTCAGCTCTTTGACTGCCTCCTGCCAATTCATGAGTTTCGAATAGCCCTTTGCAATTCGTGCATGAATATGCGCTTGCGGATCATTTTTATTCAATTGTTTGTATACCTCAATCGCCTCGGCCGTTCGATTTTCATTCATGAGCAATCTTGCCAGATTCAACGCAGCTCCGCTTCTTTGATCTCGATCGGACCCGGACATGACTTCGCGATAAAGTCTCTCAGCATCTTTCTTTCTGTTTTGCGACTCATAGCACCAGGCCAAGATGGAAACTGTATCCCGTCGCTTTTGCGGATATAGACGATAGAGGTGCTCCAAATCAGCTAAGCATTCCTTTGGTTGCTGCAATTCTTTATAAGCTAAGGCTCGGCGCTCCAGCAGAATAATGTGGTCAGGCTTAAGCTCAAGCGCTCTGGAATAATCGCTTAAAGCACCATCGTAGTCGAGCTGTTCCATCTTAAGGTCTGCAGACAGGCCCAACGCATCGGTGTTCTTCGGATCAAGTTGAAACGCCTTGGCGAGATCGTTTTGGGCGCCACTAATCTGCTTAGCATCCAGCCGGCCGCGAGAGCGCAAGACAAACAATTCGGGGATTTTAGGCTGTTCTTTGATGCACTTATCAGCCAGTGCAAGGGCAATTCCATTATGATGATGGGCTCGCATCCATTCGAAGTGCTCGGCTACCATGCCGGCGCTGTGGTTGATCGCAAAGGCATTACAGACATCATTCACGGCGCTTTCCAGCTGGTTGTTTCTTTCGAATGCCAGTGCTCTCCAATGCATAAAATCGGAATTTTGTGGCTCTTGCCTCAGACCGGCAGTAAAAGTTTTGATCGCCGGGGCCATATCTTTCTCATCGTCTAATGTAAGCGCGGCATACCGGCATGAGCAATAGACGCTTTTTGGATCGGCTTTGCATGCCGCTGCCATTGCGCTCAGTGCCTCTTTTCTCCTGTTGAGTATTGTTAGAATATTGCTCTTATGCGCCAGCAGTGAAGCATCTGTTTTCGGGCAAAGCGAAACGGCTCGATCGACATTCTGAAGTGCGTTATTGTAGTCTTGCATGGAGCAGCAAATGTGCGATCGCGCCAGCCAACAGTGATAATCGTTTGGCTTGATCTTAATGGCAGAATCCATATCGCGGAGAGCAAGATCAAAATGTTTAAGATCGGCATATAGTGCGGCTCTCATGAAGTAGAGATCGGCCGCCTGTGGTTTACTCTTGAGGGCATATGAAACGAGTTCGATGGCAGGATTAAATTGCTTATGAGCCTTGAGCGCTTCAGCGTGTCCGTTCAAGGCAGCTTCATTGTGATCGATTGAAAAGGCCTTTAAAGCATCTCTGAGACAGCCTTTGCCATCGTTGTTGCGGGCATATGCCTCGGCACGCCAATGCAAGAGCTCTGCATTCTCGGGATATTTTTTTATAGCTTCGTCGAAAGATTTGATTGCTTCATTTATGTTTGGATTCTTCTCCAGCGTCAGTTTGGCAAGTTGATATCTGCAGCCCACCAGCATGTCGCCGGGATCAGCCATTGCTGCGGCCTTGTACGCAGGAAGAGCTTTGCCGTTCTGCCCGAGAAGCGAAAGGAGATTGGCGCGATGCTGTAAATAGTGAGCATCTTTTGGTTTAAGCTCGCAGGCACGATCGGCAGCGCGCAAGGCATTCTTATAATCATTGAGGTGACAATAGCCCATCGACTGCCGCATCCATAGTGATGCGTCGCTTGGTGATAGTTTAATCACCTTGTCCAATTCCTTTATTGCTCTTGAGTAATCGTTTTTGTCCTCGTACCCTTTGACCAGAGCTAGAATTGATGCAGCAGTCCGTTCCTCGGCAGCCACACTACCACAAAGACTAATGCTGATAAGCGCTAATAATAAAATCTGTTGCTTCACGAGGTTGTGCGTAGCACGAGCGTTTGCTTCTAGAGGCTAATGTACCCAATCGGCATGTCTTCAGCTCATTATCTCCTGAAGACAGCACTAAGGCTGCCAGCCAATAGTGAAGGATTGACATTCAGCGCAGCAAGACTTTCCTCGACTTCTTCTCCTGAACTGCCGGCTCATACTCGCACAGCGACTTCATGAGCGCATTCAAAAACTCTGACTCAGAGACATCGGTAGAATAAACGATTACGACGGAAGCTGCGTTTCTATTGATCCGAACATCACGAACATGATTGAGCAATTGCAGTCGAGCCTGCAAGAGTGAAGCCAGCCTCTCATCCACTCTCAGCTCAGGCACGCTCAAACGAATTCTTCCGGGAATGTGATGAACAACAGAAATGTCACCTCTTCTCAAAGGGTGCGCTTCACTTAGATGCACCAGCGCCTTTCGTCTTTCGCCATAAGCGGTGCGAAACCCTTCTTCCTTTTCCAGGTACGCAAGCATTTCTACGAGCAAATTCTGCAGAACAGAAAGACGATCGCGCCCCTCAAGAGGCTCGCCTTGAATTGCCCGATCGATTGCCGACAACGCGCAGCGAACCTCATCGCTGCGAAAAAGCGCGGCGCGCTCGCTGTGCTCGTTGGCAATTTCTTCGGCAAATTTAAATCGCGAGACGGTAATAAAGGCAGGACCCACCGGTGTCTCACCTACGCGTCGCACGACTGCCTCGCCCAGAGCGACCCTGTCGCTCAGCGTGAATCGAAATGCATCGCCTGAAAATCTGCTCCGCGAGTCGAGTACTTCGCCTACCTGTGCCATCATGGCGATCATATGCGAATCCCTCGTATAAGGTCCGAACCGAAAGGTCAGCAGGCCCCAACCAAAGAAGTTGCTCATGTCGTAGAGAATTTCGATCGCAAATGGTGAGGCAGGGTCGATGGGCTGTTTATCCTTCGATCTGTAATAGGAGAGCTCGTCCTGCTCGAGAATCTTGAACAGTTTTCTCTGCAGTTCCTGCGTTGCCAAAATAAAGGTATTAACGTACTGCGCAGACATTTCATCGCGCTTTAACTGACGTGCCTTTTTCTGTTCCGTCTGCCAGGTCAGCACAGACCAGGCCGCAGCCGCCATCGCTGAGACAACTGAAATAATCGTCGGATTCATTGATCTATCTTTCGCCTGCAAGAAGATTTTGACTCAGATAAGAGCTTACCCTATGCAGCAGACTTAGGCAAAGAATGCACGAAAGACGGCCGTCGCGGTCATTTTAATAACATTGCAAGCTTTACTGGCTAACCTGGAGTAGGCTGCGCTCTGGCGCCTCGTTGTTATTTTGGTAAACCGGCATCGATGACTCAGGAAAATCTGGTTTCTGATTACAATCATCCTCTCAAGCATTCGAGACCATTTCTGCCCGGATCTGAAGCTGATCCAGGCAGATTATCCGGTTTTACTTACAGCAAGCAGAACTTCCTTGCCTTCCGAGTCTCGGTAGATGAACAGACTTTGTCGAAGTTCGGCAACGACATCCTCATAGACGATGATGAACGAACGCGGCAGGAGTTGCCCAAAGGGAAGGTATCTTCAGCCCGGGGGGGTCCGGCTGCACACAAAGCTCATCCGACTGCAGACAAAGTTCATCCGACCGCAGACAAGGACCATGCCTCTGCAGACAAGGGTCAATCTACAGCTGCTGCAGACAAGAGCCGTCCGGAATCCGATCTCACTTCATTGCAAAAGGACATCGCTCGCCTGGACCTCAAGATCGACGATGGCATTGAGTTGGTAGTAAAAAACGGCCGATGTGAGTATCACATGCTCGCAAACGGCAGGGACAACGTTCTTTTCACCACCCCTGATACCGTGGAAGGACGTAAGCTGGCTCAAAGCAAAATCCACGAGATGGAAGAACAAAAGGTCATCGAGATCGAGAAGAAGTATAGAGTGCAGATTGCCAGACCAAGTGAGTTTGTTGCCGCCGACAAAAAACATCCGCACGAACCTTGCCGACGACCAACTCTTGCCGAACTGACTGCTCTGGATCAAGCGCTCAGCCTGAATGACACCGGAGCACCAGTTGAAGCCCCATTCAAATTCTATTTTATGAAAAACCAGCTGGATCCTTCTGACCTGGCAGAATACAAAATAATTGACGGGCAGCCAGCGGTGCTCATCGCACCAAGTGCAATCACTCACCCTCCGACAGAGGCAGACATAAGGAACTGGCCAAACGGCTATGAGCCTGGCGATTCGCTAGTGGAGACATTTACACACGAGTTTGCTCATCGTACCGAGGATCGAAACGGTAAGGGCATAGCAGTGAGCGTTCCCTCACCGGAGCTACCGCCTGAGCTTGCCAATCACAAGGGAGAAAGGGTTTTTGAGCAGTACGCACCCAATGAAAGGCACAAGGATCTGGAAGCATACAAAAAGATGGGATGGAAAAATGTCGGTGGATGGTGGGCTCTGGAAGGCGCGGACGGGCACCTCTACAGGAGGATCACGACGAGCGATCACGCGCATCGCTGGATTCAAGTCAATTCATCAGGCAAGCCAATCGATGCACGAGGAAAGGAGACCTCTGAAGATCAAGCCGTCTATCGCACTAACGAACAAATGAAACAGATAGCCAGAGTCACTCCGGCATCCGATTATTTTAGGATGCCTCACGAGATGTACGCAGAGGGACTGGCACATTTCCGAATTGGCAATGACGCACGTGCTCATTTGCTAAAGACCAGTCCGCAATTATACGAACTGATGAAGCAGCGCGATCAGGATGACATCAATCGCCGTTACGCATTGCGGAATGACGGCACGCCAAGCATGATCCGTCGCAATGATGGCTTGGTCGTTCCGAATACCCCGGCCAATCAAAAGCAAATTCAGGAGTTCGAAGCGAAGGCGAAAGTGTAGCACCGCCCCCGGTGCGCTATTTACGCTTCAGATTCGAGAGCTGCAGCGTGTAGAGTTTCGCTTCTGCGCTCTTTTTCTCGTCTTTGCATATCTTTATGAGCCTCTCCAGGATGACTGCGCGTTTCGCGGCAGGCATGATCTCATCGGATTCCGAGAAAGCTGTTTCCAGATCCTTTTGGGCATCATCCAAACGTCCTTGCTTTGCATCCACCTCGGCCAGTTGTTGCAGCGCCATTATGGACCACTGCCTGCTTTCCGGGTCCACGACATGCTCATCGAGAATACTGATAGATTGCCGTAGTTTCGATTGCGCTTCCAGCAGTCGCCCTGCCATATAATCCAGACGTCCGAGCTGGAACATACAAACGCCGACCCCGAGCGAATGTGATCCACCATCCTTTTTATACTCGGACAATGCTTTCTTGATAAACGAATCGGATTTTGCATAATCATGCATCAGCATGTAATTCCATCCAGCATTCATGAGGACATCTCCCTTGAGCTTACTGGCTGCCGGTGACTTGCTGACATTGAGGATGCGGCTGGCTTTCTGATAAAGTTCATCAGCAGTTTTGTACTGCTCCTTTTCTCGATAATGACCAGCCAGGGCAAGCAGAGGGTCGATCAGGGCGGCAGAATCCAACACCAATTCATGCTGCTGGCTGAGCGCTTTTGAATAGTAACTTTCGGCTTCCTCCGATTTTAAGAGCTGTTCGCAACATACCGCCGCATAACAAGAAGCGCAGAACAGCTGCGAACCCTTTCGAGCATCATTGCCGTTTTTACTCACTGTCTGATCGTCGAGCAATTTGACGATTTTTTCGCAGCTATCGAGACCAGATTGAAAGCTCTTCGATTTGATCGAGTTTCGAGCGGCCTCGATCATGCGATCGATTTCGGTGTTCGGATCGGGCGTGATCGAGCATTTAGGCAGCTTGCCTGACAATCGAACCAGGGCTTCCAGACTGATATCCGGGCAGCCCTTCAAACTAACTGATGTAAGGGCAGGCATACTGGCGAGAACATCCACGCCGCTGTCGCTCACCTTGGTTTCATCAAGGCTAATCGATCGCAATGCCGGAAGCATGCGCACGTTCATCAGTCCAGCGTCATTGGTAAGCGTGCCATTCAGATTCAGTTTCTCAATCGGCAAGCCTTTCAACTTATCAAGTCCGGCACCCGAGATCGCTATGCCGCTCAGATCGAGTGTCTTCAGTTTCTTGTCCATTGCCAGCACATCCAAATCCGAATCAGTGAGTGTAAACGGCTTGCCGTCGACTTTGCAATCGATGCTTGCAGCCTGGTTTTTCGCCAGATACCAGAGCTTTGCGCGATCGGGACCGCGATTGATCATCGGTTCCAACTCCGCATCCGGGGGCAAAATCTGGGGCGCACCACCAGCAGTATCTTCCGCCCGCACCGTGGGTGGTGCTTTAGTCTCTTGCCCGGATCGGCATAGCCAGAAAGCGCAGGCAATCAAGATAAGGCCGGCAATGGCAGCGAGGCTTGCTCCTCCCGCTACTTTGTTTGATGAGGGCGCACGCCTCTGAATCAATTCGGATGTATTGAGGAGCGGCTCGCCCGCCTTGATGCGCCGCAAGTCTTCATTCACGCTGTCCAGGTCCTGGTAGCGGGCCTCGGGCGTTTTTTCCAGAAGCCTGTCGATCACTTTCTGAATCGCCTCGGGAAATTCTCTGCCGAGGCTTGCCTCCTTAAGTGGAGCAGGCTTCTCGGACTGGTGTTTCAACAAGATGGTGAGCGCACCACTGCCAAGAAAAGGGGGCATGCCCGTCAAAGATTCGTAGAGGACGCAACCTAGAGAGTAGATATCGGAGCGGTGATCGACGCGGGCGCCAAGGCATTGCTCGGGGCTCATGTAGAAAGGCGTTCCAAACGTGTCGCCGGTTCTGGTAAGTTGCTCGGTATCACTTTCGATATCATCCAGAAGCTTGGCAATTCCAAAATCGACAATTTTGACGAGCTCGGTCGACTCATCGCTCTCAACCAATAAAATATTGCTTGGCTTGAGATCGCGATGGATAACGGAATTTCTATGGGCGTATGCTAATCCGGAACTGAGCTGAATGAATATATCGAGCGCCTGATCGATAGAAAGCGGACCGCTTTCCTTCAAGCGCTGCGCGAGGGTCCTACCGTCAACATAATCCATGATGAAAAAGGGCTGCCTCTGATTGAGCGTGCCCAGGGCGTGCACCTTAACAAGAGTGGGATGGTCGAGGACGCTGGCTGCCTGAGCCTCCTTTTGGAAACGCCGCCAGGCCTGCTCCGATGTCTGATCGGCATGCAGCGTTTTCAAAGCATAGAGCTTTCCATCGTTGACATCTTCCGCCTTATAAACGTTGCCCATGCCCCCGCGGCCAATCAGTCCCAGGATTTTGTATCGCCCCTGGATCAATACGCCGGCGGCAAGATCACCGGATTGGCCGGCATCTTTGGTTGATTCATCAATGAATGTCAGGCGCGGAGTGCTGCATTTGCAGCTCATATCAGCGAACATCCATGCCGTCAAAGAGCCTTTGCGTTTGGCCCCGCGGCGCAGCGACAACCCGCAATTAGCGCAAGTGTCAACGCTGTTTGAGGGATTCATCAATCGAGCCTAAGTGTGGACGTTTCAGACTAATCATAGCACCGCCGCCCGTCCGGCTCCGCATTGCCCTCAATCCTGGTCGGATGAGGACTTCTGCCCCTCCGCTCCGATGGCAAGCTCAATCATGTAGCCGGTCGGCTTAATCGTTTTGATCAAATCATCGCAACCTATCTCTTTGAGCTTGTCACGCAGGTATTTAATCCATGCCCTCACTGTATGCGGTGCCGCCTCCGCCTCCGATGGCCAGACGGCATCGAGCAATGCCTGAGTAGATACAGGGATGTTCGGATGTCTCATAAGATATTCCAGAAGAGCGGACTCTTTAGGTCTGAGGTGAACGGAGCGTTCGTTTGCCGTGACCATTCTGGCGACAGGATCGAGGGAAACGCCGGAAATAGTCAGCTCGGCGGGCAGAAGACCATGCGGTCGCCTGAGAATGCTGCGAATGCGAGCAGTCAATTCCCTTACATCATACGGTTTGACGATATAATCGTCGGCACCGAGGTCCAGACCTTGTTCCTTGCTTTCTATGTCGCCTTTGCCGGTCAGGAAAATTATCGGAGTGGTGCCGCCGTTCTTGCGAAAGGTTGCACAGACCTCGGGTCCTGTCATACCTGGCATGGACCAATCGAGCAAAATAATGTCAAATTTGAAATTGGCCAGCAGCTGCAACGCATCTTCGCCGTTTTCCACACTCTCGAAGACGTGTCCTGTCGCCGTGAACCATTCTTTCAGGTTCTCGGCAATGGCGGGACTGTCATCTACCAATAGTATTTTGGCCAAAGTATCGAAGTTATGAGAATAAGGCGTTCATAGGCTCAGGTCAGGGGAATGTTAGCATAAAATTCCCCGATGCGACGGCAAGCTCCGACCATCCATAAGTATGAGGATTACTGCAAGGATGACCCAGGAAATCGAAGGGTTACGTGTCCAGGTCAATCAAATGAGAATGCGCTTTCGCACATTGATGGAGGCGATACCCGTCGGCATTCTCATTCTGGGCGAGGACGGCGTGGTTGAAAACGCCAACCCGCATGCCCTGGCTCTCTTCAAGAGCACGGATTACGATTACTTGATCGACAAACGCATGACCGATCTCTTCAGCGGAGAAAAAAGAGTTGATTTGACAAACGAAAATATTTACAGCCAAGGCACGGACGCCCCGATTGAAGTATCAGCTATCTTGCCCAACGACGAGCGCCTCCCGGCTGAGATCTTGATCAAGCCCTTCGTCGATGAGCAGGCGCAAAAGGTCTTAGTAGCAGTTGAAGACGTCAGCAAAAGACACGAGCTCGAGGAACTGAAGCGCCAGTTCGTATCAATGGTTACGCACGATTTGCGCAGCCCGCTTACCGCTGTAAAAATCTTCCTGGGCATGACCGTGGAGGGTGTGTTTGATAATCAAATGGAGAAGCTGAAATTACGGGCGACAAACACGGAAAGAGAAGTCGATCGCATGATCAAATTGATCAACAACTTACTCGATCTGGACAAGATGGAAGCCGGACGCTTGCAGCTGAATATCGAATCGGTTCAAATATCAGATCTGATCGACAGCGCCATCGCCTCTCTGGCGGCATTATCCGATCAGCGGGGTGTGCCGATCAAGGTCAGTGATCAATGCGGAGACTTATCGATTCAGGCGGATTCCGACTATATCGTGCAAGTGCTGGTCAATTTGCTGAGCAACGCGCTCAAATTCTCGCCATCCGGACAAGCGGTCGAGCTTGCTCTTGAGCAGCAGGAATGCCTCGTCAAAATAATGGTGAGCGACAAAGGTCCCGGCATCCCCTTTGAATTGAAGACCAGATTGTTCGACCGTTTCGCCCAGGCTCAGCCGTCCGACCGCAAAGTAAAAGGCGGGAGCGGATTGGGTCTGGCGATTTCCAAAAATATCATTGAGGAGCATGGTGGCACCATTGGTGTCGAAAGTGAAGAAGGTTTCGGCACGACATTTTGGTTCACACTGCCACTCGCTCCATCTGTCCAGGCTTAATGAAGTTCATTTGTTTACACGATTAAGGTGGAAGCGGGCGATCGGCGCTGTGAAACGCGGCCTCTGCGAAGTGAATATAACGATTTCTCAGGGCGGTGCGAACGCGTTCAGTCAGGTCGGTCTCGTGTCATTACTGCGTTTACTGAAGGTCATGAAACGCTCGCTAATGATCACAAAAATATACTCGGTTTCAAAGCACTCTAAGTGCAAGGATGCATGCGTTGATCGAATCCCTTTGGTCCTGATGAGCACAAACTAAATCTTGCATGTGCGTACAATCTGAGCTTACTTCCTGGCGGCATGCCGTCTGGGTTTACGCTCGGCCGCTCATTCAGTCCACAGGCTCGGCAACAGGGCTCGATGTCGAGCTCTCGGCTAGCAAAGAAAGGACGACCATGGAAAACGGACGATATAACCGGCCGCGCCCGGCAACATCATCACGCGCCAGATTGCGAATCCGCCCAGCCGATCTGGAAGCGGCGGCCGATCGCAAATTGATCGACCCCAGCAGCGTTTCATCGCTCTGGCAATTTCTATCGGAGCAGAAAGCGCCGACGGCGTTCAACCTGCCCAACCTTGCTGCCTACATAGGCGGCGGCTTTATCGTGCTCGCGGCACTCTGGTTCCTGATCATGGTCGGCATGAAGGACCAGGCGCCGGCAGTTACAGCGACGACCGTGATTCTCATCATCGCCTTCTCGGGCGCGGGCGCGTACTTGTGGTTCGCCCAGAATGCGCGCGTCGCGGGCGGACTCTTCGTCACTCTGGCGGTGGTTCTGATACCGCTGCTGGTGCTGGCGATCATGACGCTCGACGATACCTTCGACGCAGAAGGTACGCTTTCCACCCAGAGAGAACTGATCATCGAGGGCGCCACAATCGCGGCGGCGCTTCTGGCCATCTGGCTGGTGCGCTTCCCCATGATCACGGCGCCGCTCTTTACGGCGCTCTGGTGGATGTCGCTCACCATCATCAATTCCATATTCGCCCAGCACGATCAGAGCGCGCCTATCCACATCGGCGGCTTCGACCTGCACATTCGCATCCTCCATGCGACCGCCATATTCGGCGGCTTCATGACGGCCCTGGCCGTCATCATCGACCGGCGCACGAACGAAGACTTCGCCTTCTGGGCGTACCTCTTCGGCGTCACGAGCGGCTGGATGGCGCTCACATCCCTCGCCAATGAAGCAGGCGAGCCGGCGCTGTTCGGCTATTTCGTCCTCAACGTCATCTTCATGATCGCATCCGTCCCGCTTCAGCGCCTCATCTTCCTCATCCTGGGCGGAATCGGCGCGAGCGGATATCTGTTCTATGTCACCTTCCAGGTTTTCCATACGCCGGAAGAGTTCCTGCTCTGCATGGTGGTTCTGGGCGCCGCCCTGATCGCACTCGGGGTCGTGCTCAGCAAGCACCAGGCGGAGATCGAGAACTTCATCTGGAACCACATTCCGGCAATCGTGGCTCGGCATCTGCCGGTGAATCGGCGCTGAGCGAGGCACGAGCGAGTAAGGCAGGGCGCTTCGAAAGAACGCCCTGAGCAACGTTTGCGGGGGCCACCGCCCCCGTGAACGCTCTTCCCAATCGGCCTTCACTCTCTGCGACTCTAATCGGCATGAGCAGGGAGAAATCAATGCGACTGATCACGGCGTTTTTCACAAGCGCCGTAGCCTCCATGCGACCGTATCAATCAAACCCAGGAGCTAGAGCATGTCAAATTCGTCTGCCTACAGGAAGAAAGCACTAGACTTCCTCTCCTCCACAGCGAAGCCCAAAGAGGACCGCTTTGATCCAATGGAGCTTCGTCTGGCTATGAACGACATTCTCGCTGAGATGTCGGAGTCTCTGGTCGGTATGGTCGAAGGCAAGCGCCCGGAACGGCACGACATTAGCCAGCGATACAATGCGATTACCTCGGCCATCCAACACATCAAGACGCAGCAGAGCTGTCGCAGAACGGTTGATCTCGGACTGCAGGTAGAGCAGCTAATAATTCTCGAGGTGATCGGCTCTCGGCTCGACCAGCTTCACCGGCGGCAGCACGAACGTTTGTGGTCTTCTCGATGGCGGCGCGTACGAAAATGGTTCATCGATCAGCTCGCTTCCTGAGACCAGATCAAACAAGGGCATTCGCGCTAAGAAACCTTGGCGCTAATCGGCCGGCAAATTTTTGAAGAGGCCGAAATTACCAATTTTGACCTATTCAGCAACAAGAGGAGAACGCAATTATGGCAAACGACGACGACTTCCGGCTCTTACTACAAGAAGAAGCCCGTGAATGATCCCGGCCTAGGAATAACGCCGGATCCCCACGAGGAGAACCATGACCCGGCCCCTGCCTGCCAATTCCCCAGGCAGATACATGCCCGGCAACCCTCTGCGGCCATTCTCATGGCCGGACATCCCCGCGCAAGATCCAGGATCCTACTTTTAGGTTTACCTCGCACGCACATTTGCGCGTGCCGCTGGAACTTTGGTGCTGAACTTTAGTGGCTGAACTCTAGTGTGAAGTGACTACAGAAGAGGGAGAACAAAGCGCTTCTCCCTCTTCTGTTCTTGTTTCAATCTGAAATCCAACTTATCGCTCATATCTGAAAATCCTTATCGCTCATTTTTTCACAACGACCACTTATCTAATATAGTAGCTGCGTGTGACAACATAACGCCTGATGTGAGTGAATGATGTTGATGGGAGTGACATGATTTAGCAACAAAGGGCATTGATATACTGCGCTATATCAAAACGAGGCGATTTTGATATAGCGCGGTATATCAGCTACGCGGATTCGCCACTTAGAGAAGCGCATAAGGATAGTTTCGGCAGGGCCGAAAGGCGGGCCGAAAGGCGGGCCGCACGGCAGGGTGCGCAAGGAAGGGTGCCGGGCCGTAGTCCGACACCCAATTTTGATTACCGTCGACAGTTTTGAATACCACCAAGGTCCTCATCACCACAGACCGCGCTTTGCCAATGCGTCTTCGACAGCCTGCGGCAGGGACGCCGGGTCTTTGAGGGCGCGGCGGAAGTCCCGGGCGAGCTCGTACACCTCCGGGTGGGTTCTAGCTCCGATCAGCCTGGCTTTGCCCAGACGGCGGGCGGTGGCGAGATAGCCCAGAATTATCGAGCGCCACTTATCTTCCGGCGGCAGACTGAACTGAAGACCATGGAAGCCTTCGATCCTGCAGTTCACGACGATGACCTTATCGGATTCGACCGGAGACAGCGACTCGAGATCACCGCCCTTGAGCCCGAACCTGAACAGCGTCCACAGCGTCTGCATCCAGAATGACTTCTTTATGCCGTCCTCGCCCACGTCAAACACGATCAGCTTGTGACCGCGGTCGCCGTAGTGCATGGCAATCGGACTGATCTGGCAACGCCCGTCTCCGCACAGGACACCATCGAACAGATCCTCGCCGTGTAACCTTTTACTGTCGATGATGCCCGGAAGAGCTGCAGCAGCATGGGCCGCATCGCCGAGCGTCGGCGGTTCTGCTGATAGCTGCATCTTGCGCCCATCTGCATACTTGTACACGCCGTCGCTGGCGATCACTACCATGTGCCTGCTCTTGCTGCTCGCGACGGCCATGAATCGCTCCGGCCAATAGGGCAAGCCGTTTCTACTGAACACGGAGTTGATGAAGGCAGCATAGTTGCGCGCACAATAAACCCCGCCCGTGGGCATGGTAACTTCGAAACGTTGCTTGCGAAGAAGCGCCCACAGCCTTTGAAGATGGTTGGTCTTCAACATGATCAGGGCACCAAAGTCGGTATCAAGCGACCTGGTGAGCATGGTCTTGGTGTCCAGAGATGACTTGAGGCAAGCTCCCGGGACGAAACCGCCGCTGTTCGCTACGACGACGTCCACCAGTTGATCGATTTTCGAGAGGCGCAACAGAAGAACAAATCCGATGCCGCCGAGATTGGCTTTGACGCCGCCTGATCCGATGGAAACATCGAACTGTTTTTTCGTTTTTTGAGCAACTACCTGCGCAACTGGTTCCTCACGCTTGCTACGGAAGAGCCAGTCGCGCAGTGCCTTGAGCTTTGCCCGCACACGGGCGGGCATGTCCGTTTTTGCAAACATGTTCTCCTCCCCGCGTTGGGTTGGTTGTCCGCCGGCGAGCCGGCGAGATGCTGAGTCCTTGCCACCGCTGATGGTGCGGTGGCGTCTTTGAAGAATACTGAGCGGCGCTTGATGGGAAGCGCCGCTCGTTTGCGCTCAGAGCCTTATTGCAGGCTGCGGCGCCATTTGTCCGCGCCCATGGACCGCCGCGCTCTGCGGCAGCCGGGAGCGGCCTGGGCGCCCGTCGGCATATCGCCGTTGGGCAGTCTCGCGATCACTTGCTCCCACTCGCCGTCGAGGCTTCGCAGGACGCCGATATAGCCGCCGGGCAAGAGCTGCAGCGGCTCCGTGCAGTGTCCCATGAAGTCGAACTTCGGCTTCGGTCCGTCGAAATTCTTCCATTGCGGGATGAACCAGTCCGGAGTAACGAAGTCCGAGACCATGACCTTGATGCCGTCGACCTCGATCGCGTAAGCATATCGATCGGCTTCCACGGCGTCGCAGTTCTCGAGCGCGTAGACGACGCCCGCCGCCTGGTGGATCATGGCGAAGTTGATCCATGGATCGCTGAGCATCTCGAGCAGCTCGTGGGCGGCGGTGACCGACCACTGCAGGCCGTTTTCGATGTCGGTGCCGGCAAAGATCTTGCCCAGCGGCAGACCGTCTCTGGTCAGTTCGTGATAGCCGAGGGCCCCGGCCTGATCGCTGTTGTTGAGGATGACGAGCTGCCAGGTGTCCGACTCCGGCGTTTCCTTCAAGCCGACGTACTGCAGTTTGGCGCGCACGCCCCAGATGGGCGCGAAGTCGCGATCGACCTGGATCTGCAGCGCCTTGACGACGCGCCTGGCCTCCGCGTCCGAGACGCCGTCGAAGCGATTGACGATCGCGATTTCAAAGTTTTTTCTCGGCCTGAACGCCGCGTCTCGCCTCGGGTTTCCGCGAAGCTGAAAAAACGGCGGCATCTTTGTGCCGGACTTGAGAGCCGACACGTGCTTTCGTGCTGACATTTAGCTCTCCCAATGGTGTGAGCGCGATCCCGGGATGGAACCGCTTGCTTGGTTGCTCTTCATTCAAAGACCGTTTTGCTCAGACTTTGAAACCTCCTTTCGATCAATTTTCTTGCTTTAGATCAGTCGCAATCGCAGAGGCGGCCGGAAGCGAACGCCTCACCAACAACCTGCTGGGAGGTATCGAATGCGGTGCGCTCCATATCGCGACAGGTATCATCGGAGATGCCGCCGTTCAGCGCCGCGACATCTGCCCGGCCGTTCTCGATGACGAGATGGCGGACGGGATCGACGTATCGATTATCGCCGGCGACTGGGAAAAAGATTTCCCGAGCGCTGACATAGAGGTGAAACCAGTTCTTCCACTCACGCGGAAAGCGAGTCGCGCGTCGAAAACACGAGACGACGCAGGACTC
Organism: Pseudomonadota bacterium; assembly: GCA_021324135.1. Classification (GTDB taxonomy): domain Bacteria; phylum Cyanobacteriota; class Vampirovibrionia; order Obscuribacterales; family Obscuribacteraceae; genus JAJPJO01. The sequence continues at coordinate 20,189 of JAJPJO010000264.1, read as the reverse complement.
GTTGAAGAACTGAGTCGGGTTGTAGTGGAACATCGCCCCGTCCGTGAGCAGCCGCAGCCGAAGGGCTTTGGAGTCCCAGTACCAGTGCGGTTGCACAACCCAGGGCGGAGAGCCTGATACGGTCAGGGCGTAGATGAGGTCCTCCTGCGTGCTCAGATTGCCATCAGCCATGCTGAAGGGAACCCATTCGCGCGAGAAGAAATCGCAGGCGCCCAGGATCATCCGCTCGGTCGGATGCAGATCGAGCTCATGGACGAGCTTGGCAAAATGCGGGCGCAGGCTGAAGCCGCCGCCGATGAAAAGCTGCAGCGCATCTGGAGTTTGCATGCGCGCATACAACTTCCAGGGATTGTCGAATTTCCCGGAGAGTAGCGCACTGCAGAGCGCCATGATGTCACCGTACATAGTGGCAGGCGTGGGGAGCCGCATACCGGTGAGCAGGTTTGCCGAGTCGTTAGCCTCAGACTTCATCCGCAGGCAAATGTCGAAGATCTCCTGCGGCGTATAGCCGTTTTCCAGGAGAACAACGAAAAGCGCACCGGCAGAAGTACCCAACCGCATGGATGGATTCGACAGCATACCCCAGCTTTGCAAGCTTCGTGCGACGCCGCAATGATGGAAGATATTCCAGCCACCAGCGCCCCACACCTGCGGTGAGCCAGTCTTGATCTGGCAAGGAGGAGGTTCCTTCAAGCGTAAAGCGGTCATGACGATGTCTCCCTTCATTGAGACCACGTGCTCGCACAAACTGGTCAAGCACCTCTTTGAGTTGTTGGTTGACGCCAATTGTTTTACCACCGGCGATGGTGCCAGTGCGATCCGGCGGCTGACAGCATGGTCAGCTCAGGAACGCAGGAGCTCCACCGCCGATGGCAGTCTTTGAGCCTACTCGGAGGTCAGGCTCAATTTCGCCGATTCTCCGATGAAGAAGGCCCCGTACCCGACGATCGCTCCCAGGATCCCAGCCGCCGCGGCGGAGAGGAGACTGAGATGCTGGTCGGGAACGATGAGCAGGCCCATGCCGTAGAGATAGAGCATGCCGATCGCTCCGGCGAACGTGGATCCGATGATCGTCGTGTTCTTCGGGGTAGCGGTGTAGGCGTAGCCCAGGGAGAAAACGACGCACCAGAACACGGCTACCTCGAGACTGCCGAACAACGGGCTGTAGAGCAATCGTCCCAGAAGGACGATCGCCGCTGCCCAGTTGAAGGCATATGTCCCCGCGAAGGAATAGAGATGGACCGTTGGGACGAGCGACCTGAGCGCCGGCCGATCGTGGCCGGTCCCAGCAAGGGAACAAAGGACTCCGATGACGGCACCGAAATTGATACCGCATATGATGCTGGTCAGGTTGAGTCCATGGCTGGTCCAGCCTAACATGACGTTCAGCGCGTGCGCGGATAAAGCCCAGAGCACGGCGCAGACCACTGAGTGCCGCAAGCGGACGGCGCTGCCCGACTCGATGGAAACGAGAGCGCAGCTGAAGGCGACGAGCCCCCCGATGACGCTGCCGGAATAGTAGTCCCTGCCGAACATGGTTTCATTCGGATCGGCGAGGATGGTGGTGGAAGTCCAGTTCGCCAGGCTCGCGAGCACGGCTCCGGCGGCGGTGCTGAAGGACAAGGAGGTCATTCGGTTTGACAAGGATTGCAGCATGTTCACTTCTCCGTTCAAGCCTGCATTGAAGCAGCATGGTTACTCGCACTTTTGTGCAAGCGATTTCTGTTTTCTACGCGCGAAACGTTCTCAGATCTGCTGTAAAGCACGTACCCTTCAAGGGAGGCGGCTTCGACGGAACGACCGTCGCTACAATTGAGCGGTTGAAACGGACGCCGGGCGGATCCGAGCAAGTCGGCCCGTCCGCTGAACCTCCCAACCGCGCGAGCGCAGGTAAGCCACCGCTGTGGTCCTCTGCTTTCGATTGTATATGCCCGGCAGAGCGACCGGCACGAACTCGTCGCCGAACATATCGAGCAAATGGACTTGCTCCATGATGAACGAGGCGAGCTTGAGTGCCGGATCGACCAGCAGTCCGTCAACCGTGGCTATGCGCGCCGGTCCGCATGAGCGGCTCAGTTTCGGACTTCGATTAACGACTTGCATTTTCTCCTCCTGAATTTTTCTCTGATAGAGTTCTCGACTCACATCGCGAAGTTGATGGTGTATCCCGCCGGCTCGTCTTCGTCGCGCTCTTCCTCGCGATCGGGGACGCGCCGGTCATAGCCCGGATTGGGCATGCGCGGATCGATATCATAGAGCGGCACCTGCACAGGCGCTGTGGGACGCTCACGCTCGCGGATCTGATCGATGATCCAGGCCGGCGGAACATTTCTCGGTCTGCGTTTCGACCCCGAATTTAGAATAAGACTTGGAGCGATATTCTCCCTGGTATTTTCTGTAGTTGTGGTCATGGTGCTTCCTTTCTCTGGGTTCTGCTCTTCCTGATCTGTTGTGTAGGGTGTACAGTCAACATAGTGAAAACGAGTGTGAAGTAGCAAACTATTTCTTAGCTTTGCTAGAGATTTTTTTGGCTCTCAGTGTATGGTGAAAACTGACTGACAAAGCTCGCGCGAGTTAAGGTCAAAGTTGTCCAGTTCAAGCTGACAGCTAAACAACTTTTTTGCCAATTCGCGACATCAGTTAAGGTTTTGCTTCGTGCACAACAAGATTTGAATAAAAAAACTTGTAGCGGACTGAGGTTCTTAACTTCAGTCCGCTCAAGGGCTACGATACCAAAAGTGGTGTCATTGAAGCAGAGCGGTTCGAAGTTCCGCCCGCTCGACGCTCAGGCTTCACCATTGGCTCTATGCCTGCTTTTATAAGCCAGAACGATTTCTTGAGACCCCGGCGCCAAAACGGAGCCTTTGATCCCGACATTTTCTCGCGCCTCATCGACAGCTGGCCGGCTGACATCGAACATACCTGCCAGGCAAATGCACTTCCCGATGCGACGTCTTTGTCCGATAAGCTCGATCTTGCACCCCGCCGCTCTAAGCACGCGATGAATGCGCGGATCGAAGACGGAAACGATCCCGGTTAAACCTGCCAACTCGGCGACCTCTCCGATGCCTAAAAGCAACTCTGCTGTCGCGATGTTTATCAGCGCGCCCATCCGATTTGGCTGGCTGTCTTCGCGGCAAAATCGCGAGCTTTCCCAAATGGCCGGACTGCTGACCATTTCCTGGCCCGCCAGTAAACATGAGAAAACATCTCGCAGCATGTTCGGACCGGTCGTCGGCAGAAGGCGGAGCGAGCCCCAATAAGTTCCACTCGTGGGGTCGACAGAGACGAGATAGAGAGGGTCTTCATCATCAAAATCGTCTCGCTCCTTTCCATCAACGATTTGAACCTCCCAATCGAGGCCATCCTCGCCAAATGTTTTTGCTCGGTGACGAAGCATTGCTTCCATGATGCTAGGAAAGCGTGCTTTGTTAGTGGTGTCGATCAACAAGATCATCGTTTGCCCCTTCTTCTTCAGGCACCACCCGGTTGGCACAACCCAACCAGGTGAGTGCGGATTCACGAACAATGGATGATGCCATCGCCCGTGGTGCCACAATTTGAACGCGAAACGTGAGCTGAACCGCCGGTGAAGCGCCTCAGCAAATCAGCCTTATTACCCTTCTGAAGGAAAACATTACTCGCCACGCCGAACACTGAGCTCTGGAAGCTGTGTTTCTGAATAGTTTGGCGAGATAGTTTGACTTGCGCTCCACGAGTTTGATGAGTTCGGCCACGGTCATTTCTGCAACATGCGCCAACTCCTCGTCGGAAAGACTCAAATCCAGGTCGTCCTCAATCTGGAGCATGACTTCCTGAAGCGTTAGACCATCAAAACCAAGGTCTTCGCCGAGCACTTGGTCGTCATCGATTTCCTCGGGCAGTATCTGGAAATGCTCGGCCAGCATACGCCTGACTTTGTCGCGTATAGATTCACACATGGGCAGCACCCTCTGATTATGAAACACGAGAATTACACGGCGTTTTATCCACCTCGGAGATTGGCGTGCATTGTCGCTATTTATAGTTATATTCGCGGTCTGTATGTTTCTTTTAGCTAGTGCCAATCATGTCAAGATGGAGGAATCAAACATACTAATAATTACCTGCGACAAGCAATAAGCTATGGCGTTGCTTGTACAGCCATTCGCGGGTTTAACTCGAGATTGGCAAAGGCCGCGATAAAGAATTTGAATTGACTCGATCAGAAAGAGCTGCTGGCACTACAGACGGTGCATGGGCAAGCTGCCTCTAGATATGCGGTGATAAGAGAGCACTTATGAAAGGACGCTTTGGGTCACTGGATCTGGTCGTTCTAGATGCCGAGAAAATATTTCCATATGAACTTTTATCGTCTTCATGACGTGTTGTATTTGGAAGGAACGTTTATCAATAACTTTGTTACGCTGCAGATCTTCTTGAGTGCTGCGCCGCATTACTTAATCATGTGAACCGCGGCCTTTTCAAATTCGCGTGAACGTGACGTGGTACCCCTCAGCGACTTTCTCTGACCATCGGCAACTTTCCGCTGGTCATCGGCATCTTTGCTAGCAAGGAAAAACTTCGTGTTATTAAACATCACAAAAATATACTTGGTACAAGAAGGTTTTGGATGTAAGTATGATTCATCGACAAGAAGTTGGTTTCAAAATGAACACAGGAAAACAGCAAGAACAGTAGTATACGAGTGATGCACATCCTTGATGGCTGCCTTGAAGGCTGCTCAGAAAAATGTACTTCAACTAAATCTTTGGTCGCAACCATGGAGGCGAACATGCATGGTGGTACTCACGGTGGCGGTTTTCACGGTGGCGGCTTTGCAGCACCGGGTTCCTTTGGTGGTCTTCACGGAATCTCTTCGATCGCGTTCGGGCAAAATGATCCGGTCGCCTTCATCGGCGGTGGTGCTTCTGGATCAACCGACGGAACCGGTTTGCTGGAGCTTGAGCAAGTGGGGGATGGTTCTTTCCCCACCGAGGATGTTGTGGTTCAAAACCGAAGACATGGCAAGATTGACCCTTTCGATCTGTTCATCTTCGCCATGGATGTGGTTGGCTTCAGAGTCGTGAAAGTCTGCTTCGACATTACCGGTCAGCAACCGGTCGTCGACACTGGCTGGATCGACGGGATCTTGCCTGTAACGGCTTGGATTCCTCCCGAGGATCGTCCCGATAACGGTCCACTGCCAGGCGACATCGGCGACCGAGGCGGGAAGTCACGAATGTTCCGTTACTTTTGCCAGGTAGTCGAGAAGGAGTGGTGGTTCGCCTTGTACGAGCCCAAACATGAACCGGACCGGGTAGCTTGTTGTTATCTGGACGTCGTTGCGATGGCCTGGTGGTCAGCTCAATTTGGAGACTACCAAAGCGAACTGATGATCAGGCTGCCGAAAAGAAGTACGTGGCATCCAGAAGCCGGCGCTTACATGCACAATATCCCGGCTGTGAATCGTCACCGCAGGGCTCAGTGGTTGGGCGCCCGCAAATTCAACGAACTGGTGCGGCGACACGAGCCGAGCGCCGAGTCCAAGAATGCGCGCCTGTCCCACCAACAAGCACAAGCAGAAGGGTCAGTCGCTCTTGAACAGCATGTCATCGCACCGCCGGTAAAGCCAAAGCCGGAAACGGTCAAGGTAAAAATATACCTGCCGGCTCGCCCCCGTCCTAGAGTAAACGCACCGTCTTAGCGCAAACACATCGACTCGGTTTAACAAGGAAAAGGAACGAACGCATGAAGAGTGGCTCCGTCTTCTTCGTCATTGGCGAAGACCTCGACCCATCGAAGCAGTACAGGCTGGAACTGTCGCGTCTGGTGGCAGGCGCGCATGTTTATAGTGAGGAGGAACTCGCACTCCAGCACAGCGATGCGCAGAGCGCGCGTATGCTTGTGAAGGTCAGAGGCAATTGGGAATATCTCCTCGACCTGCTCGGCGCGCGGAATTCTGAATGGAGAGAAAATCCGACCTGGCCAGTAATAGCTGGGGATGACTTCGCCCTGGCTGTTAGAGAGCTTCCCGCGCTTTCCGTTTCGCTTTACCGGCTCCGTGAAGGTGAGGGGGTTCAAAGCGAGGGCAGCGGCCAAGGCACCATGGCAATCCGTCCAACCGGCTCGCCAGACGAATCTCCAGCCCCCGTTCAAGCCAGGGCAGTATCGATCGACGACCGGTATCAGTCACCCAAAGAAGAAGAGGCAATCATCGTGTCAAATCCGCATCGGAACAGGGCCCACACTTTTCTCTTCAATACAGCCGATTTCGGCAATGGAGAGAGCTTTGATCCGCTCGAGCTTGAACTTGCGCACAACGAAGTTCTCGCGGCGACCCTTGCCGCATTGAAGGCGCTTGCTTCCCGGACCGCGCCGCAGTCGATTGATACATCGGCAAACAGAGCGGTCCAGGCTGCCGAACGCTATCTCAGAGCACACAGCGTTTGTCGCCGCACGGTATCCATCGGCCTGCGGGTTGAGCATCTTCAGCTCTGGGGAGAAATTCATCGAGTAGTGCACGAGCTGGCTGCTCAAAACGCGCGGAGTTGCCGGTGCAGCCGGACAAGGCACAGCTCCGGCAGCTGGCGAAGCCAGTGGCTCGACAGACTGCGGCACTGGTTCCTTTGCGTCATCGATGAGATGTTCAGCAAGTAAATCATCCGCACCACACTTGATACCAGCTGCCGGACGCCCGTTTGAAAAGGCGTCCGGTTTCTTGAGTGAGCGTGACGTCTATATGCGTTCGGGTTGGAACTTCCTTCAGAACCGAGCACAGGAGGCTCAAATGACCATTGAAGACAGAAACGGCGATGATCCGGGACTCACGAGGTTCTTGTCTGCTCTGCGCAGATGTCCTCCAACGACCGACGAAGAGGAGCAAAGGCTGTCGGACGATCTCAGATCGGGTGGATCGGCCAAGGAGGCCGCCGAGCAACGACTGGTCGAATCTCACATGCCGCTCGTCGTCAAAGTTGCGGCCCATTTTCGGGGACGGGGCATATCGTTGTCCGATCTCGTCCAGGAGGGTGCTCTCGGTTTATACGATGCGACGCGCAAGTTCGATCGCCGCATAGCAACCTTCAGAACGTACGCATTCAGCTGGGTCTGGCAGCGTCTTCAGGACTATGTCAGCAAGCATTCGCGCAATGTCCGTTTGCCCACTAGCGCAGTCAAAAAGGGCCTCATGATCGCCCAAGCTCGACAATCCGGCGGATTGCTGAGCGATGCGCAAATTGCAGAGCAGCTTGGCATCGACGTTTCCATGCTGCGGGCGATCGAGGGCGCCATGCAATCGGAATTGTCCACGGATGCGCCAGTCAACGACGGCTCCGATACCATATTCGGTGACACGCTTCCAGCACCCGATGAAATCCAATCTCTCGAAGACAGGATCGATCTCGGCCGTGCCGTCACGATCGTGCGGACGGCTGTCGGCGACAATCTCACCGGCCGGGAAATGGAAGTGCTGAAGCGCCGTTTCGGCATCGGAGGGGGCAGCGACGGCGAGTCCGTCGAGGGTCTGAAAGAGCTTGCCGAGCTATTCGGCGTCTCCCGCCAGCGCATACAACAGATCGAAGTCAAGGCGCGAAAAAAGCTTAAGAACGGCTGCGACAAAGCCCGTCTGCGAGAGGCGCTTGCGACATTCCAGGCGCTGAGCTGAGGGGCACAAGAAAAGCGCACGACCAGCACTTCCAACGAACGGATGCCAGGGAGCTTGGCAAACCTGCGACGGGCAATTTGTGTCTCTCCACCCACATGTGATTGCGGGCATGCTCGCATCACATGTGGTGGCATGAACACTGCCTCATTTTCTCGCCGTATGATACTATGTTATGTAGCACATAATGCTAAAACGCCGGAAAGCAAACATCAGTTATATGTTTTCCCAAACGACCCGGCCGCTCTACTAGTCGTTGTCGTGTTCTCCACTGAAAGCTGAAAGGACTGAATGCAAAAGCTTCAATGATGGTGGCGCCATTTTCGAGAAAAGGTGGCCACCGTCCTGGACCCATGTTCTGGCACCAGGGACGGTGGCGGCAGTAGTGAGTGCTCATGTGTTGACCTGACCCTGCTTGAGCCTGATGCTTTTCTTCATCCAGGCAAACGACAGAAGAATCATCGCTTGCGGCCAGGCCAGTGGATGATTGGCGTTTGGAGTCCAGCTGCCCGACTTCTCGTCGAACACCCAGCTCTCGGCCGGCAGAAAAAATCGGCTGAGAGCCGCCAACCCTCGATTGAAGTGATAGACCTGTAGTTGTTTGAAACGTCCATCGCCGGTCCGCTCATAGAGCCAACCATAGATGACGCTCAACATGGGGCTGATGTGACACCATTGCGCCTCCTTCCCCTCAATGCCCTCAGCGCTGCGATGCACGCGCCCATCCCAATCGTCGAAGAAGAACCTTATCCCCCCAATCGCCCGAATCAAGTCGCGCTCGACGTTGGCGATTATGGCGAGAATGACATCCATCTCGACGATCGGATCGTCAGCCAGGGCCATTAAAAGGATGGGATTCAATTGAGCCGCATCCACCAGGCGAGCCTCTTGCTTTCCATCCTCCTCGGCAAGAAACTCCGCCGTACCCAATCGGGCGAGTGTCGACCGGCACCTGGTGAGCAGTTCCTCCACTCCCGAAACATCGCAGCTCAGTGGTATTCGTTCCTTACCCCCCGCCGTCGTGTCGCGCTCGAAAAACGCCTCGTAGAAGAGTCGCCTCTCAGAACGGCGGAGGAACTTTAGCTGCTGGCTGAGGCTCACAGCCAGGGAAGCCACGGAACTCCAATGAACTCGCCTTTCTGCCTCCCAGCTGCCGACGTCGCGTGCGTTGGCGATGTCGATTTTGTGGAAGTAGGAGTGCATCAGACAGGCGAACTTGTTCGCAACATCACCGAAGGCCTCGTCCTCCAGCCGGACTCCGTTTGTAAGCAGCCCCCGGAAGAGAATGAAGTTAACGTCGGCCAGCGCGTCCCACTGATCGTTTCCCCACGGTTGCTCCGACTTGACGCCCGTGACGGCATTCACCCGGACGTGCGGGCACTTCATATTGTCGTTCTGGGTGATGCCGAGCAAGATCTCGAGGATTGTTTTCTCGTCGCGCACGTGATGAGCAAGCGAGAAAAGCAAACCGCTTTTCCACTGCTCGGGATCGATAATGGTGCCGGCTGCCAGCGATGGATCGTCGCGAACAGCCATCTCGGCGCACTCCATGAGCATGCTGTCGCGATCCCAGCAAAAGCAGCCCAATGCCTCGCCGGCGCCTGAGGCGACTGACAGTTCCGCCAGCTCCGAACCGCGAGTCAGTATTGGTGTCACCGCCGGTGCACCGCCGGCAACACCATTTTGCCTGGTGTCTTTGTAGCGGAAGAGGTCCAGGGTCCCTTTCGATGCCAGGAATGAGCGCAGAGCCTCCAGCTCATCCAACTGGTAGTCGGCTTGCAACCATCGCGACACTTCTGGATTGCGTGGAAACAAAGGCGGTCGCGAGATGTTCGCGACGTGATTGAACAGATCCGACATAGTCGTCTCCATCTGTTAGAGGGTGGCGTTTGCGCCAATCGATTCCGAAGGCGCTCGACGCCGAACTTACATTCGGTTCAAAATGTCATGGCAGAGCCAATCGTCATGCCAAGAACGCTCCCGGAAGCGGCTGCCCGCCTCCGGAGCGTTCGATCCTCAGCCGATCACATTGACCATTCGTCGGCTATGGTTCTCACTTCTTTCGGCGACCAGAGAAGCGATTCACCGACATGCACTTCCTTGATCGGTGCGTGGGCGAGATCTCTCATCCACCAGCCGACAAAGGCGCGCAACCTTGGCAGTTTCTCCATATCCAGGTCCTGCCAGATATATTGCTGCAGAAGACTGCTAAAGTCTGGTAGCCGGTAGAGAATGTTAGCGGTCACCAGGCGGCAGCCGGCCAGGCGGAGCACGGTCTCTTTGTGCTTATTGTCTTTATGAGCGGCGGCAGCGACCAGCGCCTCGAAACGAGCGATGTCATCCTTGGCGCTGAAGAGTGTATTCGCGTCCGCCTGAAGCGCGTCGAGCCGCATGAGCAGGTCCTCGGTCGGATCGCCTTCTCGCGCTTTGCCGAGCAGGATTTCCTCGACTTCTTTATCGCTTGGAGCATCCGGAGCGATCGATTTGCCCCTGTCGGCCTGCCGCCGCTTGATGATGGGAACCGACTCTCCACCACGAATTGATATCTTTCCGCTCACGTCAACGAGCGGGAAACGCTCTCTCTTCTTCACTTCACTCTCCGTCGTTATGCTCTCCTCAAGCGGGCAGAGCAAATTTAAAAGGTCGTCATCAGATCTTTCGCTTCCAACATCTCGCCTGGCGAAGCAGATTTGCCTGAGGCGCTACCTCGCCTTGGCATGCGGCGAAGTTCTCATCAGCATGCGCCTGTAACTGATTTTGGCAGGGCGCTTCTCACCGACGAGCGATCGGGCTAGTTTGTTCATCACCCTCAAAGCACGCCGAACGCGCTTTTGATTTTCTCCGAGCGGCATAATCGTCTCGATCTCCATGTAAAAGCCCGAGTATTTGCCGAGCCCAACTGCCTGATCGAGAGCGATTGTGATTGGAATTCCCTTGTAGAACCCTTTGTAGGAGTGCCGCTTTTTCGAATACCAGGGGATGGGTCTGCCCAGCTTCTCGATCTTGGCGAGGATGAAGGTGACGGCGTAGTCGCTCGTCACGCTTCGCTCCGTTTCTCGTCGGATGTGCTTCCCCTTCTTCCCTTTGATCGGATGGCTCTTCGTGGTCCTCACGCACTTAAGTCCCTTACCCGCGCCGATTGGCTTCTGCACGAGCTCGAAGCGAATGCGTCTGGTTATTTTCTTCCCGGTCGGAAAGACGAAGTCGGCGATTCTGGAAGCTCCGCTGAATGTCAAAATCCTGGGCAGGAGTTTGCGGAGAAAACGATATTCCCGCTCAGTCAGCTCCACGCCAATCTCGACTTCGCGATGAGCGTCGCCTGTTTCTTCCTGTAACTCGATCTCACCCGCCTTCAGCCAAGGGTGAGCAGCCAGAGCAAATGGTATTGCATGTGGTGACATGTTCGTCTCCTTGACTGATTGTTCAAACGGCGCCAGGTCACTGACCCTCCATCAGTTCATGAAGAGCCAGCACGGCCTGGCGTATCCGTTCGAGAGCCTGTTCTTGATCGTGAACAATGAGAGCGCAGCCAAGAGCGAGTCCCTGCATATCATGCTCGGGTCTCCAGCCGTCGCCGGCATTCAACCCTTTCATGACGATCGCGGCGTCGCGCTCGCTTCTCGAGACGACATTGATCATCCAGAACTTGCCGCTGCCGAACCCGAGTTCGATCGCTCTCACCTTTCCCAACCTTCCGGCAAAACTACAGGTTCGGCCTCGTTGCACTGGCATTGGTGATCCTCCTGTGCGCAAGCCTCAAAGAGGTGAGATAGTGAACAGGCCGGCATTGCAGCCTGCGCAAATCAGCGGATGGCTCTCGACTTGCAGCCGCCGCGATCTGAGAACCTCGATCGCCCGATCGACGATCGACTCGGAGGGCAGCTCATCGATGTGAATGTCGCCGCAATCCATGAGATTCTTCGGACCCTGGCGATATTCTCGCTCGAGCTGATCCGCGAAGCTCACCGCGGCCTCTTCGAATCCCGGGTTCTCAATCAAGCGCAAATGCGCTCGAGGTGTTTTCTCCTTCATAGTTCAAGCTCCTCAAAAGGTGCCTGCGCAAGCGGATCTGCCGGAGCAGTTCTCGCTTGCGCAGGAGGATTTGTCTTATGCAGAACTTTTCTTCGCGATCGAATAGTCGGCTGTTAGCCGCTCTTGCCTCCATCATCGAGGGCATCGCCGAGGGTGATCGAGATCTCCATCGGCTTGTCGTTTCGGGTGAAGGAAAGCTTGATTGTGTCACCGGGGCTGTGCTCCTTCAGGATCACGAGCGCTTCGTCGCGACTGGTGATACGTGCCCCGTCGATCGACGTGATCACGTCCCCGGCTTTGACGCCGCTCTTCTCTGCAGGGCTCCCGCTGACCGTCTCTTTGACCACGGCCATATCATCGGCAAGCGAGTCGCCTTCCTGAGTCGATTTCGTCTCCAATTTGAGGCCGGCGAAGGGCGGGTGATATTTGCCTCGCGTGATCAGGTCTTTTATGACCTTCTTGGCCAGATCGATATCGATGGCGAAGCCGAAGCCCGGGTATTGAACGCCGGCTTTGCTTCCGTAGATGGCGGTGTTCACGCCGACCACCTCGGCGCATAGATCGAACAATGCGCCGCCGGAATTTCCGTGGTTGAGCGCCGCGCTCGTCATCAGTCTCGGCACATCCGGCTCGGCTTTGTTGAAGCCGTCGATGATGCCCGGCGTGACGATGTTCGTAACACCGAGCGGATTGCCGATGGCGAAGACTTCGTCGCCCAACTGCAAATCGGCGCTGGAGCCGAGCTTGGCTGCCTGCAGCCCGCTTGCCTTTATTTTGACTACAGCCAGGTCAATGCCCTGGTCGCGCCCGACAAGCGTTCCTTCATAGTGCCTGCCATCAAGGGTCGTTACTTTGATGCGGGTTGCGTCCCCGGCGACATGATTATTGGTGACGACGAGCGCGGAGTCTTGAGTCTGCTCGTAGATGAATCCGCTGCCGACGGCGTGACCCTCCTCGCTGACGGTTTCGATCAGCACGGTCGATTTGTCTGCTTCGGCTATCGCTTGCCTGAGGCGGGCGCCACCGTTGGTGGTATCGCAGACCTGGGCATGAGCATGGGGCGGTCCGACGACCCCCATGATTAGAAGAAACGCCGTGACGCTGGCGGCTCTCCGCCACTTTCCAAGGTTGAGCATGGTCTTCTCCTCTTTCACTCCACCATGAGGTAATTCTTTCTCGAGTGGTGGTTGACCTCGAAAAAGCGTTGCCGAATCAAATGTGTGAATCAAATCGGAGGCAAGCGATTGCCTCCCTGACAGTATGAAAATTGATCAAATTGGGAGCCCGACAGAGCAGCCGGGCTCCCTGTTCCTTAGAGGGGCTTGTCCTTAGAGAGGCTTGTCCTTGTCCTTGCCCTGCTCCTTGCTGGCCGCGCCTTCCTTCTGGAGCACTCCCCGGATCACGTTCATGACCTGGTAGCCGTGGAAGACGTTCGGGATCATGACCGCCAGGTGGGCGCCCTTGCCGTCGACGATCCATAACCCGCTGATTGGAAGGGCATTCGGTTCGCCCTGGATCTGCGGATCGATTGCAGCTTGAACCGCCTCGTAGGCGACCGCCTCCTTCACAGGATCGAGATGATAGAAGTCGACCTTCTTGACCCCGTTGAAGAATGCGGCCACCACCTCCTCTTCATCGAGGGCCTTCTGGCAGGCGACGGATGTGCCTTCGCAGGTCGTGATGAAGAAATGATTGCCCTTGGCCCCTGCGCCGGTGGAGTCCGGCTCGAGGAGCTTCTGGATTGTCGCCAGATCGAGCTCGACCACGTGCGGGCGGATCTTGCTGGTCTGGGCAATCGCGGCGCTCTGGGAGTCCGAATCGGCGGCAAGGGCGGCCGACGCGGTGAGCAAAGTCGCGACGCCTGCCGCGCCGAACAGCCTGACCATCAGGCGATGCACGCCCTGTGTTTTCTCGTGATACCTCATGTCTATTCTCCGTTCAATTTCATGCGAGCGAAGGGTAGGCTTGGGAATGACTCGCTCTCATCACGCCCAAGATTGCACCAGCAGTGATTGTGCCGGTCACAAATCTGAGCCGGCACTTCGGCCGGCGCTAATTTAGAGGTCCAGCGTTCAGGACGCTGTTTGCGGATTCGCTCTATTTTGATCAGGCGCCGTATTGCAGCATGCGCATGATCTTGTTGCGCATGACTATCGGCGAATCGCCGCCCTCGAAGAAAGCGTATTGGGCCCGGGCGCGACGGAAGCAGCCGGTCAGCGCCTCGATGCGCCGCGCGCGGTCTTCGCTGACCAATTTATCAGCTTGGGCGAAAGTCATCACCTCCTGCCGCCCGGTTCGAATATCGCTGAGGGTGACCAACCCTGAGCAGTTCGGAAAGCGCTTTTCACGCGCATCCTCGACAACGCAGCAGATGAGCTTGTGTTGGGACGCCTGCGCCATGTGGCGTTCGTCCGCTTCGCCCATGTTCATGAAATCGTCGACGAGCACGACAATGGCCGGCTCTTCCGGCAGTTGCGCCAGTATTGAGGCCAGTCCCGAGCGTTTCGTCCCTGCCTGATCTCCCCTGGCAATTTTGCTCGCCCGATGAGAGAGAATCGACAGGGCGATCTCCTCGGCCGACGCTTGTTCGAGCACCGGGCCGGCAGTGTTTTCATCAAAGACGGCGTGCATCACGTCGTCTTCGATCTGCCAGGCTGCCTGGGCGAACGAGACGGCCAGCACAGCGGCAGTGACGATCTTGATATCACCCTCGGTGCCAAAGGACATAGTGCGCCCGGCGCCGGCGGCGATCAGCCACTTGCGAGTATTCTTTTGCAAACGGTGTATAACCTGCATTCGACGCGGGCTGGTCTGGACGGTCAAATCCATGTCCACTGCGTCAAACGGCATATCCGGCTCCCAGTCCACGATGCGCTCGATTGGACCGAAACCCTGATAGCCTTCGTCCGTGCTCAGCCGTTTGCCGTTGTCGAATAGATTTTCTGTCTCCGCCAGCTCGGTAAGATCGATTTGGGCTGCTCTCCTTATGACTTCGGCGAGCTTGGTGCGTGGGCTTGGATGGGCCATGGCCTTTTTCCTTTCGTTTCCGGCGACTGTTCCTTTTCATCGCCGGCAACTGTTGATTAGCCGGCGCAAGCTATACGAGATTGATTCGATCGCGAGCAAGATGACCACGATCGCTCAAGGAACGGCGTGGTCATTTGCCGGCAATCTTACAAATTGCCGCCGGAAGCCGGGCATCATATTATCGTTCAGCCAGGTCCAGAGCGGCAGTCAGGATGTGTATCGGCTCGATTCCGTAAGAACGAGCCACCGGCCGCATCAGCAGTTGATGGGTCTGGGCGCACCAGGCTTCCTCGATGTCGCTGAAGTCGATCTTGTCGCGACCTTCGATGAAAGCCAGGGCGGCGGCCAGGTGGGCGCCCCAGATCATGACGCGAGGCGAGACTCCGCGCACGAGCACTTCCAGCTCGCGCACTTTGCTGTAAGGAAGACCTTTCAGCTCCTCGGCGCTCAGGCGCTTCTGGCCGAAGCGCAGCCGGCGCAGTTGCTTGGTCCTGTCGTTTTCCCGCGGCATGAGGTCGAGCCTATTGAACTCGTCCGGTTTTCTCGTGTAGACCAGGAGAACGAGTTCGATCAGATAGTCGGCGACCGGATCGGAGATGCTCTTCACCATGTGCGTGATGAACTCGCGGATCGGTAACACCTCTTCCAATTCCACACCGGGCTGAACATTGAAGATGCCGCGGTGCACGTCCGTGTTGCGGATCAAGTCCCTGAGCTGGACCCTGGACGGCATCAAGAGCTCGGCCTCGCCGGCCATGCGGTTCAATAGCGGGCCGATCATCGGGTGCGTGCCGGGATCGGTTTGATAGTTGCGGGTGCCCAGGAAGAAGTAGGGCTCCGGCAGAGGGAACCACTGATCGCCAATCCAGGCGCCGCCGTTCTCCGTCAGCCAGAGCAAGGCGGCCTGGAAGTCCGCAGTGCCCCGGTTGATTTCATCGACGAGATGGATATTGACCAGCATCGGTTTTCGAAGATCGACCCTGAACTTGCCCGTGACCGGATCCTTCTCGCGCTCGCCCGTGACCGGATTGCGGATCTCCTGGCCGGTGACGTCGCTCGGTTTCAGCTGAGGCGTGCAGGTGGTCACGTGCGAGGTCGCGCCTCGGTAGAACTTCTGCAGAGCAAGAGCCAGAGCGGTCTTGCCGAAGCCGGGGTCGCCGGTGAGGAGGAAACCCCTGCCGATGAGATTGGCGGCTAAGGCCAGTTTGGTGGCATGTTCATTGCCGACGATGATGCTGTTCATCATGAGCCGCCCGGCAACGAACCTATCTTTATAAAGAGTAGGATGGGCATCCATTGGCTTTTTCCTTGCTTTGAGCGCACCTCTGTCTCCGCTCAGAACCTGGCGAGCCAAGGAGGTGCACTTATGACGGGCATGCATGCAAGCATGCATGCGGGTTGTCTGCCGGAGGCGGCATGAAAACCGCCTCCGGTCGTTCGACGATCATCAAATTAGCCCGTCTATTCGTCGGGGCCGCTGCATTGAGTTTCAGGTGTATTGCCACGATCGCTCGCTCCGGCAGGTCAGATTCGGCTTCTTCGCATGCGCTTGCGAAGCGCGGAGGGCACGTTTCTGAACCAGCGGACGGATCCGGTGACCCTTCTGAACGGCAGCCGATGAACGGGCACAACCCGTCCAAGCCGGCTCGCCTTCGCCTGGATGGATGCGCGCAGACGCGACCATCTGCTGAGGGGACGATCGACGTGAAGCCGAGACGCGATCAATTGCTCCATGCCGATTTTGACCTTCTCTTCATCGAGCTGGCCGAGGAGCCCCGATAGAGCCGCACGGCTCAAAATGCCAAGCACTTCGCGCACCGTCTCTTGCTCCGGATGATCGACCCAGAGCTCGATCAAGTGCTCGTCGGTCAAGGTGGCGCCGCCGAGATAGGATCGAACGGCAATGCGCAGCTGCTCGAGAGGCAGTCTGGCATGCTTGGCGCGCTCGGCTTCATCCATGGATTGCCTGAGCATAATCACGTCTTCAGGTACAGGCAGCGGCTCTTTGAATCGCTTCCACCAGAAGAACGTCAGTCGAATCAGATAGATAACGCCACCGCAGGCGATGGCAAAACCGAGCCCGACGATAGCCAGCCCGACGCGATTCGGGCGAGCCGGCACATCGTCCAGCGAGCCGAAACCGAGCCCGTGCTTCTGCGCATCCGGCTCGACCAGGCTCGAGAAACCGAAGTTGAGCGGCGGGGTTTCGATGTATTGCCGTTTGATTGGTTTTCCAGAAAGAACCAGAAACTCCAGCTTGAAGGGCCAGAGTCGCGGCTCCGCTGATTGATTGGCGCTTGATTCGGGCGGCGCGCCTGAGAGGTCCGCTTTCGCCGGCTGCTCAGCGCCCGGCTCTGCCGCTTTCGCCGGCGCGGGGTCGGCGTTTGGCGGTTCGATAAAGTCAATCGGCTTGCCCGGTTCACCATCAACAGAGGGCGGCTCCCAGACGGCGACAGTCACCTCGAGATCCCAGGTGGTGATACCGTCCTTGGTGTCATGCGAAGGTGGCTGCGGACGAGCGACCAACCGCCATGGCGATTTGTAGTGCAACAAGACGCCCTGCATCAGGGTATCGAACTGCGGCTTCACATCGCTGGTTGTCTTTATGATGTAGTGCACGCGCATTGGCGTTCCGATTTTCAGGCCGTAGAGCCGCTCGGCTTGTGCCTCTATATAAACGGGGTGGTCCGCAGTCGGACCAGTCCCATCCATGTTCTTTGCGTAAGTCACCCAGGTCGTGTCGTCCACTCCCCACAAACGCGCGGCAGTATTAGGCGTGCAGCCGTACCAGACGGCGGCAGCCGACAGCGAGAGGAGGAGGAGCACTGTCGAGACAGACGCTCGCCAGTGGCTCTTGATTGAACGCTTGAGCCTGGCATTTAGGTTTCTGATTTTCATGTGCCGCTCCCGTCAAATGCGAATCTTGACCTTGCGCCGGCCCCATATGGCGAGGCAGACATAAAGCAAGAGTCCGGTTTCGACTGCATAATTGAAGATGTGCCAGCGGCCGATTTCCATGCGCCAGTCGGCAAGGTCCTCGTCGAGCAAATCGGAGGCGTTCGCCTGCTTCTGGTCGAGATGCTTGTAGCTCCAACCAGTCGCCGCGGCAAGATCGAGCAGATTCTGTTCGTTATAGCCCGACAGGGCATCATCGTTGGCGCCGCGGAATCTATAGTAGCCCGCGAACTGTTGATTGTCGCCGGTGTAGATCGGGATGCGCGACTCTTTGTCGCCCACGCCGAAGATAGCGCCGCGGATGTTCTCATCCTTAATTTTGGCGATTTCATCTCGCCGCCATGCCGGATCCGATATGTCGTCTCCATTGCCGAAGTAGACGATCCATTTTTCATGGTCTTTGGACCCGTTTTCTTCCAAGATTTTCCGAGCGGTCTGTAAGCAAGCCGCAATCCGGCTTACCTTTCCGTCCACCTTGCCTCGGCCGACAGGCGAGGAGGTAGCCACATGCAGACCGAATCGGTTGGCCGGGTCCACCTGCTCGAGCACCCAGTCGGGCGAGTCGGACATCGGCACGATTATGTTCGCTTCGCCTTGAAAGGCGATCAGCGCAACATTTGAGCGCGCAAAGGCGGTGTTCATGACTTGTCTGATCACGTTGCGAATGTGGTCGAGACGGCTGTGCTTCTCATGAAATGAATCACCACTGACTTTGCTGGCGCCGCTGTGATTGGCGCCACTTTCGTTATTGCCACCATCGGTGGTATTGCCGTCAGCGGCTGCGGCCGCTTCATCATCGACTGCGCCCGAACCGCGATTGTCTCCCACACAGATGGCATAGTCCCGGTGCCCGCTGGGTACGCGCACCGGCTTACCGGGAGCATATGGGTCGAGCAGCGCCACGGCGAAGAGAGCGTACATGAACAACCTGACCGACAGTTTGAAAGACTCGCTCAGGAAGCGTATCGACCCGGCAGTGATTTTAGTGAGCTGGCGATTGCCATAAGCACCTCGCAATCGCCAGCCCAGGTACGCGGCGATTCCAAAAACGCCGAGCACCATGCTTAGTATCAGAACAGCGATTGGCAGATTCGCCTTCTCTGCAAACCTGACGACGCTGAAAAGCGACGGCAGAAGTCCGAAGAGTGCTGTTACATGTTCGACTATGGCGCCCGGAAGCTTTGGTAGCGCATCCAGAAGCGCCTTCAACTGGACGGCGGCGAAAGAGACGCCGCCGACCAGACTGAAGTTGTTCATTGCTCAGTCCTCCTCATATTCCGTCGTTGCCACGACCGCTCTTCACGTCTTTCATATTCTGGCTCTTCGGGTCGCCCTTGGCTGACTCGCCCGGGCTGTCGGGCTGTCCCTTCGCATCCCCTTCATTTTCATTGGGCTGCTCGGCCTGACCCCTGTCATTGTCGCCTTGCTCGGCTCCCTGCTCGTCACCCTCGCCCTGGCTCGGCTTCTTCGTCCGGCTCTGGGGGTTGTGAATGTAGAGCAGCTCCAGGTCGCGCTGAGCAACCAGAGCGGTTAGCGCCAGCGAATTGACCTCCTCGCCCGAGCGGTAATGGTCGAGCAAGTCCGGCGCATAAGGGAATCCGGGATTCAGCGCCGCGGCTAATTCCAGGTAATTCCGGGCCTCGTCGATGAGCATTTCATCTCCACCAGCGTTGTAGAGAAGAATGACGCCAATCTTCAGGTTCGCCTGTGCAGCCAGGGCTGTATCAGGTTCGCCATACAAGAGTTTGCCAATCAACCCTGCCTGGCTTTGATGCTCATAATATTGAAGGGATTGCTGGAAGCGACCCTCTTCCGGCCAGATGAAAGCTGACCACTTTTTGGCGCGCGACAAGTCACCGCGCAATGATTGCATTGCCTCGTTGTAGGCGATGACTTGCTTCGGCTGCAGCGGTACGACCACCGTCTCGCCGAAATAAGCCGTGCCCAACCCGATGCAGATTACGACCAGACCGATCAGTGGTCGCCGGAACGCGATTATCAGCTTGAGAAACTGGCTCGCTCGCGTGCAGAGGACGAATGCCAGATCCTGCCAGGAAACCTCGGGCCGCCAGAGCCGGTTAAGCGCCAGAAGCACAAAACCCAGGGCGATCGTTGCCCACCACTGGCCTCCGACAGTGTCGAATTTGAGATGGTTGATCGGGATGTTCTCGACCGCGCGCCCAAGAGGGCAGGCGCCGAAAGCCGCCATTGCGCAAGCGAGCCAGCTCATGCACTCGCGTGCCAGCCGCCTTGAAGGGCTGATCGACTTGCGAATTTGAAGCGCCGGCCAAACTGCGATCAGGAAAGCCAGCTTTGTATCGTCGTAGCCGAAGCCGACGAGCGGGGAGCTCATTGATATGCCCGCGATGGCAACCAGGAGCATCAGTCCTGCATGCACAAGAGAGACGCTCTTCGTCTTGATCGCATGATCGAACGACAAGACCGGCCGCTTGTAGGTGGTGGCGACCAGAATGAATATTATCGCTCCTGTAACAGGGGCGCACACGTAAGGCGGGATTTGCAAGCCGCCTCC
>JAJPJO010000458.1 GCA_021324135.1 Pseudomonadota bacterium | reverse complement strand
GTATCGAAGTAACCGCGAATGGTTTCGGCAGTCATTGTGGCGTGCGGGCCGGGCAGTTCGGGCAATATCATGATGAAACGGTCGTGTGTGTAGCTGCCGACCGTGTCGATGTCTATGTCGACGACCTGCGTCAACACATCGCTAATCCGCTGCATGGCGGCTTCATAGGCCGGTTGCCCATACTGCTCCATGATTACAGGCAGATGATGAAAGCCAACGATAGCCAGAGTATAAGGACGCTCGAACTTGACTGAGCGCTTCGTTTCTCTCTCCAGAGCGCGCACGAATTCGGGGAAGGCAAGTATCGCCGAGCGGTTGCTCTGCAGTTGTCCCGGGTGAATCGTTTGATCGAAATCTGTTCCATGCGTGCCGGAGGTGGCGGCAATACTTGCTGCAGCTTGCATGGCTGCGGCGGGAACGCCTTGCAGGGCAGGCACACCATACATGGTGGCAAGATGCTTCTGCCTCTGGCGTCTTTGCTCCTCCTTAAGGAGCTCAATATCGGGGTGGTTGGTTACCTGCTTTTGATTACGCACGTCGCTGAGCCGCTCGTGAAATTTGTTTTCGACGATCACGGCTTCGCCCTCGGCGTTTTTGCGCTTGTTATCTGTCCAGAAATTGGTCATCGGTTACAGCTCGGTTCTTTTGCGAAGTCACCCCGCCAAGGGTGAACTTTCCAATACTCCATCTCACAAGTCATATACCCAATTGACCACGGGCCCAACGCCATTGTTTCTAAAGACGGAAGTTTCTTGTTTATATTGTGCAAACGCCCAGACTTTTTCCAGGAGCGCCCGTTTCCCGATACCTAAAAACCAGGCAACCGGCAGCCCGGCAACTAACTTTCATGCTTTTTGGGAACATATATTTTCGGGGATCGTCGAAAGTTGGTTAACACGCGGATTGAAATTTTTGAAAACAGAAAGCCTGGCTATCGTTTGGCTGGCTTCAGTATGTGCTTGACGGGTCGGAGCGTTGTTTCAAGATGAGTATTGGCAGGCTCAGATTATTGGTCCTTTTCTTTGTCGCCGCAACTTCTCTGAATGTGCTGCCGGCTCAATGCGCCGAGGGGCAAACGCCGATGCAGAGCGGCATGGAGAACCTCGACAACAAGCGCTACTGGTCGGCTCATACCGACTTCAAGCAAGCCGTGCATGAGAACCCCAACGATCAACAAGCCTATTATTATCTGGGTTTGAGCTGTGAAAACCTCAAGCAGCATGATGAGGCAAAGGAAGCTTATCGAGCTTGCTACTCGATCAATCCGTTTTCGGACATCGGGCAAAAGGCGCGCAAGGCTTTGCTTGATGTATCCGATCATATGGAGGCTTTAAAACACCGGGCTATCGATAATCCCGAGATCGTCACAAAAACAGCGGTGACGATTCAGCGCCAGGCGGAGGAGCTTCAGGGGCGCAAAATTCTGGATGGCGAGCGCACGGCCAACTGGAAGATCAGGCAGGGCAACTTCTACTACAATCGCGGTTATAACACCTATCAGAACGGCAGCAATTTTACCGGCTACAACCGTTTCGAGAGCCATTACAACGGTTTTGGTCCTGATCCGAATTTACCGGGGATGGGTTACGACCTCAGGTATCCCAACGGCGGCATGCCGACTACCTTTCTTCCGCAAAACGGCAGCAACGAGGTGAGCAATGCTCAGTTTTTAGACCGAAGCCATATTCTTTACGACGCCAACAAACAAGCTGCCAGAGCCCGTGGCGAAGCGACGAAATCGGCTATCGGCATTCAAGATTACTCCAACAATTTGATCGAGCGTGTCGGTCGAAAAACACCGGACGGCATCCCGCCTTTGCGTGCATTGGGAACCAATTTGTACGTTCAATATTATCGAACAATGGATGAAGAAGACGAGTTGCCGCCTCCCCCGGATCCGCCCCTTGAGCTGAAAGCGAAGCAAATGACTTTATCGGATACCCAATCGCGCCCGGCTCCTGTTTCAGGCAAGAACGGCAAATAAAGGGAAGGCTCAATGTCAAAGAATGAAGCGACGCGAGGATACTAAGATGCATGGCAATATAGTTTATAGAGTGCGAAAAAATGTTATGACCTCATTGCGGTTTACCCTGATAGCACTGACATCGGCATGCTCAGCCCTTCTCGCAACAACAAGCATCGTTTCGGCGGCATCACCAGCAGTACCACAAACCGAGGCAGATAAGCAGAACTGTTGCGCTGCGCAAGAGCCGGCAAGTGGTCAAAGCTGTTGCGCTGCGCAAGAGCCCGCAAGTGGTCAAAGCTGTTGCGCTGCGCAAGAGCCCGCAAGTGGTCAAAGCTGTTGTGCTCCAGTAGTACAGACGAAAGTGGATGCGGCGGAAATAAAAAGATTGTTGGATCAGGACAGTGAGCCTGGTTGTGATCCAGCCCGTTTTTATCAAGCGAAATATTTGATCAACAGTTGCAATGACTTCCTGTCGAAGGCGAAACCCCTGCACGAACGAATGCAAGAGGATATACTGATTGCCAAAACATTGCAGGGCGAAGCGGACATGAGCATCAACAGTATGCCGACCAACCACGTTCAACTGAAGGGGAAGGCGCTGGAGGATGCTAAGCGACAATATGCGACCAATCTTCAATCGTTCGCCTCACATGCTCAGGCTTATCAAGCCGCGCTGCAAAAATTTCAACGCGATATTGGCGAATGTCATGCCAGTCAGGCACAATATGACCAGCAAAGATCTCTGTACACGTTGCATTGCAATCAGTTCCATGTCGCCAACCTTCCCGATCTGCCGCCGCCTCATGTTTGCGGTGCTTTGAACATGGCTGAGGGGGACGCGGCTCGAATATCCGGTCAGATAAGAGCCGACGAGCAAGAGCTGGCCGCAGCCGTTGCTACAGCGCGGCAGAGAAACTCGGTGCTGGCGGAAGGGTCTCGAATGGCACAAACGAATATACTAAATACTGTCAAACACTCGGTTCGCGATCAAGAAGAGCAAAAACTATCCGGACAGTTTGGTCGGCTGAAAGAGGAGTATGAGCTGCTGGCGATCCAAGGAAAGGCTTTATCTCCAACAGTGCGCAAGCAAGTCGGAGCGACCGTGCGTACAACGACTGTATCGGCGACCATGGCAAAGTGAGGTTCTTAGCTCGTGTTCATTTCCCAGTTTTACAGATCAGGCCTTCGTGTAGCTGCACTATATTTGGTGCTCAGCCTTTCAGCAGGAATTGAGACCTCATCGGTGTTGCCCGCCTGGTCAGTGGATACAATGGCGAATCATCCCAGCCACGGCAGCATGGAAAGTCGACTGAACGAAGTTGAGATGAGCCTCTTCCGCCTGACGCATGAGAAGGACACGCCGGAAACGCGCATCAAACGTATGGAAACCCTGATGTATGGATCGTCCAAAGAGGGGGATCTTCTCGAACGTCTTAAGGGCATTGAGAAAGATTTGTTCAATCCATACACTTCCAGTGCTTTGCCGCTCGGCAGGAAGAAGTACGAGCCACTCGACAAGGCAGATGCTTCGGCGGCCGATACCGCCCCTGGTGCAACCTCGAATCAAACTCCTGCCGCAAACGGAAAAGGACAAGCAAGTGCTTTTCCCCCGAATGGCTCGGAAACAGGCACTCTTTCTCAAATTGGCGGCTCATCGAACTCTGCCGGACAAACCGAGGGTGCCGGTGCCCCCATAATCGGCACCACAGGTAGTGCCAATCTTCCTATACTTCCCTCAACTGATGGACTGCATGGCCCTGACACTGCAACCGTTGGCGGTGCTTCCCCATCGCCTGATTCTCTGCCGAATGTCGCCTCAACAAATATGGGCACAGCAGGTCAACCCACTCCGGCCAATGATTTGCCGGATACCATACCCGTCCAACCGGTGCTCACGCCTCCATCTCCCACAGCTGCTACTCAAGCAGCCTCTCCATCAGCACCTAATCAGACTGCTGTAACGTTGCCCGGCACAAATATACCCGTCGGCGATGGCAAACCTTATGTTATGAGCTTGAGGAAGGAGATGTTCGTCGATGCGGGCGACGATCATAAGGCCAAAATCGCGCAAGTTACTCGAGTCTTACGCCAAGATCCGCTTGATGCTTTGATTCCGGATCTGTATTTCGAGCGCGCCAAAGCTGAGATTGCCCTGGATCAATACAACAAGGCAAAGGCGGATTTAGACGAGGCTATTAGAAACAGCCCTATGCGAGCCAATCTTTACCTGGCCCGGGCCTTTTGCCACAACGTCTTGAAAGAAGAGTATCTTGCTCGCGAAGACATTGCTCGAGCACGCTTCACGGATCCGCGCTTGCCCAAGTCGATCTACTTCGATACAGGAGCTCAGGTCGCCGGCGGCGGGAACTAAGAGACTCAGCCGGCTACTGGCTACTTCTTCATCGAAAAAATTCCACGTGCGCGACGCTCGTGCTTTTCAGCTTCGCTGGATCTGTTGCAGGCGCGCAGCATTTTTGCATAATTCTCCAGAATTGATACGAGCCCCTCATGGAATGGCCCGTCGGCCTTTTCTTTGGCCTGAATCGCGCGCTTATAAACAGGCTCTGATTCTTCATAACGACCTTGGGCTCGCAAACAATTGGCCAGATTGTTCAAGCTGGTAGCCAGCCGCCCATCCTTCTCACCGAACTTCTCCGCCTCGGTGACCGCCAGCTGAAAATGCCTCTCAGCCTCAGCTGCTTTCCCTTGCGTCATCGCTTGTTGTCCCGCGACATTGTATCTATCCCACATCAGAATAACCTCGCTCCATTGCGAAACGGTGCACGTTTCATTGAAACTCAAACCAGGCGTCTCCAATCTTAACTACCACGCCCGAGTTTTCCTCAGACGTTAAAATCTAGCCCGAACAAACCATTGACTTCCCCAGCACCCCCCACCCCTGGGACTTGCTAGGTCAACCGATATCGGTTGAACCTACAAAGCTGCACCGACGAGCCTGGAGGTTTTAAAACTCAACCGTTATCGGTTGAACCTGCAAAGCGGCACCGACGGGCCTGGAGGTTTAAAAACTCAACCGATATCGGTTGAACCTGCAAACTCAACCGATATCGGTTGAGCCTACAAAACTGCACCGATGGGGCTGGGGGTTTCAAAACTGTTCGCCTGGAGCTTAGCGCGGCGCTGAGCCCTTAAATTGAGGGGTTGTGCCGGGTGGACTCTTTCTTGCGCCACGCGCATTGTTTGGCAATAGGGGCGGACGGCTTGGACTGGCGGTCGGATCTCTCCACAGGGGAAAGAATCGCAGGCGATCACGCGGCTTTAAGGCTCTAATGATGTCATTAACGGCATCGGTTCTGCCGAGGGTGCGCAAGCACTGGACCCAGGCGTAGTCCGCTTTGTAATAAGGTTTATAGTTCGGAATAGCGAAGCGGTTCTTTTTCTCCATTCGATAAGCAGCTTCAAGAAGAGGCTCTGCTTGCTTTAGGTTGTTATCTTGCAGGTATACTTGCCCAAGCGATACCATATTCGGTATTATGCTCGGATCTTCTTTACCTTTTGTCTTCTCCTGCAAATCCAGAGCTGCCTTATAAAACTTCTCTGCATGCGACAAGTCCCTGATGAACGTACATTGCTCAGCCAGCGACGAGAGTATCTCCACATCATGCGGGATTTCTTTGGGATTGCGGTCTAGCTCAGGCAAGAGTTGCCTCAGTGCATTTTGCATGAGAATTGGTCTGCGCATGTTCTTGTAGCAGATGAAAAGCCTTAAACGAATCGTTGCAAGATGCTGATTTCCCTTATTAGTTGCTAGCTTGTCTTTCAAGACTTGCTCATAAAGATTGGATGAACGCGCCCAATCCCTGCTTGCATAGGCCGCATCAGCCTGTTGTTCTAAGCCCTTAAGTTCATGAGCTTGTTCCTGCAAGATAGTCTTGCTTGGCACAGAGTTGTTGGCAGGAATGTTCAAATCGTTGAATGCAAGATGCCTTCCCTCAAACGCCTCATGCTGTCTTCTCTGATGCTCGGTCTCAAATGGTTGCACACTTGCCGAATGTTGGTGGTGAGTTTGTGCTGCATGATGCTCTTGAACTTGCATGGCTTCTACGGGCATTGAGGTGTGCTCCGGTGCCTGTAATTTGTGTTCTCGCGCAGCATGCTCCTGTGAGTGCGCCGCAGGTTCTGGCTGCTGTGCCGCATGGTCGCTTGTTCGTGTTTGATGCTCCGGCGGTGCTGCATGCTCGCTTGTTGGTGCTTGATTCTTCGGCGGTATTGCATGCTCGCTTGTTAGTGCTTGATTCTTCGGCGGTGCTGCATGCTCCCCTTTTTGCGTTGCCTGCGCCTGTAGTTGCCCTG
Source organism: Pseudomonadota bacterium (assembly GCA_021324135.1). Classification (GTDB taxonomy): domain Bacteria; phylum Cyanobacteriota; class Vampirovibrionia; order Obscuribacterales; family Obscuribacteraceae; genus JAJPJO01. The sequence goes on along the minus strand of JAJPJO010000458.1, from coordinate 1,360 downwards.
ATGGTCTCTCATTGGTTTGCTGATTTTCTGTTTGTTGAACATGAGCTTGTGGAACTGCTTCCCTGCCTTGAGATTCCTCATTCGATTCCTCAATCACAGTTTTCTTCTGGCTGCTCAGCGTAATTGCTCCGATCACCACGAGCATGCCGACAACCACTGCAATGACGGAAATCATTACAATATCGTCGGTGTGCAACTTACGATCTTTGCGTTCCGGCTTACGCTGTTGCGGTCTTCGCAGACCCTGTCCACCTTGCTGAGCATCTTGTCCTGTTGGGAATGCTCTGTGCTCCGCACTCGGTCTATACATAGAAGCATGTCCACAAGCGGATTCCAGCTCTTTCTTAAGCTCGAGCATCGACTGCTGGCGATGCTTCGGATCTTTGGCCATGGCTTTGAAAATCGCTTTCTCCAATTGCTCAGGGACAATCACTTCCGGATTAGCCTTCGAAATTGATCTCGGCATGTCCTTGATGTGCATCTGGATAGTGGCAAGCGCATTTGCACCTTCGAGCGGCATCTCACCGGTCAGGCATCGATACATAACGCAGCCGAGTGCGTAAATGTCGGCGCGATGATCCACGGGTAGCCCCTGACACTGCTCAGGTGACATAAAAAAGGGGCTGCCGACAATCGTTCCGGTCTGCGTCAGGCGTTTCTGCCCATCATCATCAAGTGCCTTCGCAAGACCGAAGTCAACGATTTTAAGAACGTCGAATTGCTCTTCCTCTTCGACGAGCATCATATTGCCGTCTTTCAAATCGCGGTGAACTATGCCCTTTTTGTGCGCATAACTGAGTGCATCGCATGCTTGAGAGATGATGTGGAAGAACGGTCCCAACTCGAGCGGCCCATATTTGTCCAGACCCTGCTCGAGCGTCATGCCATTGAGGAAATCCATTACGATGTAGGCTTGCTTCTCTGGAGTCAAACCCGAGTCGTAAATAGTTACGATGTTAGGATGCTTGAGAGCACTAATTGCTCTCGCTTCGAATTTGAAGCGCTCCAATGCCCGATTATCATCCACAAACTGCGTGGTCATAAGACACTTGATGGCAACCTCTCGGCCCATCATCGTGTGCACAGCCCGGTAAACGACACCCATGCCGCCCTGACCAAGCACGGAGATGATGCGATACTTGCCGGCGAAAATTGAATCGGCGGCTAAAATCTTCTTGGACGTGGTTGTGCGTTGTGTATCCACCTGCTCGGCTAAATCAGACCGGCAAACCCATCAAAGTTTTTCCCGCTTATCCGCTTGTAAAAACGGATAAGTATATCTTTCTACACTTTCAGAATAGATCAGTTGCGACCGATCGATTCAATCGATTCAATTCCGAGCAATCAAAACAGATCAATT
>JAJPJO010000363.1 GCA_021324135.1 Pseudomonadota bacterium | reverse complement strand
GGCGGTGCGCCTCTGGAGCCTAAACTTGCCTGGAAACTGGAAAGCCTGGGCTGGTCGGTCGCAATCGGCTATGGTCTGACTGAAACATCACCGCTACTGACGCTCAAGGCTCCCGGCGATATCAACTTATCAACTGTAGGCAAGGCTTTGCCAGGCACCGAATTTGGTATCGCCAGATTGCCGGGTTCCCTCAGTCCAGAACCTCACGGCAAGCCTATTGCGAACGATGCAACTCAAGGCGGAACTTGCCCGGCCGATCGATGCGGGGAGGGCGAGATACTGGTGAGAGGTCCAGGTGTGTTCGCAGGCTACCGAAATCTTCCGGAGAAAACGGCGGAGGCGTTCGATGAAAACGGATGGTTTCGCACTGGAGATCTGGGTTACCTGGACAAGGGCTATCTTCATGTACTCGGGCGCGCCTCGTCCTTGATTGTCACCGAGGCAGGCAAGAAGATCGATCCCGAGATATTGGAAGGACATTATGCAAAGCACCCGCTCATCAAAGAGGTCGGCATTCTGTCTCGCAGAGGAAAGCTGGTGGCGGTGGTGGTGCCGAACGTAGAAGCGCTTAAGCAGACCGACGCCGACGCCAACCGACTGATACATGAGGCGATCGACGAACAGGCGATCGAGCTGCCCACCTACAAACGTTTATCAGGATATGTAATAAGCAACGAACCGCTAAGCCGAACCGCTATGGATAAGGTTCAGCGCCATAAGCTCGTGGAGCACTACGAACAAATACGAAAAGGATTGCCTGCAAGAAGTAACCGCAGTGTTGTCTGCCAGACTTCTGCAGAGGACCTTGCGCTGCTGGAGAATCCCGCGGCTAAGCAAGTTTTTGACTTGCTTGCCAGACGCAGTCTCGATCAGAGCATTACGCTGGAGTCCAGTCCTCAACTCGACCTTGGCATTGATTCACTCGACTGGCTCGGTCTATCACTCGAGATTACAGAGATCACGGGAGTGGCACTAGAACAAGATGTCTTGGCAAGAATAAGGACGGTGCGAGATCTTCTCAACGAGATAGTGAACGCCCGTGTTACACGCGACGACAGAACCGCCAATCTATCGCTCGAGGAACCTGAGAAGGTGCTGACTGCCGAAGAGCTGGAATGGACAAAACCATTGACCAATCTGCAATCGATTTTATTTTTCATGCTTGTCGGTTTAGTCTCTATTGCCATGCGTTTCTTCTTTCGCGTCAAGATCGAAGGCTTGGAGAACTTGCCGGAAAACAAGCCGTGCATCTTTGTCCCTAACCATGCCAGCTATATCGATGCATTCGTACTCGGTTATGCTCTTCCTTATCATCGACTTCAGAATACGAGTTGGGCTGCCTGGACCGGCATAGCCTTCGCCAATCGCTTGTGTTGTTTCTTGAGCCGGCTGGCGCAAGCGATTCCAATTGACGCCGATCACTCGCTGGTGTCGAGCTTGGCTCTTGCCGGTGCGGTCATAAGACAGGGCAAGAATCTGGTCTGGTTTCCCGAATCGAGGCGATCCTTAACCGGTGAATTGCTACCATTTAAGCCGGGCATTGGATTGTTGCTGAAACATTTTCCAATTCAGGCTGTACCCGTGTATTTGAAAAATACGAACAAAGCTTTGCCGCCAGGTAGTTGCTGGCCAAGACGGGTGCAAATCACCGTAAGATTCGGCGCGCCGGTCACGGCAGAGGCGCTGATAGAGGAAGGAACTGGTGCTCGGGATTGGGAACGGATCAGCGCAGCTTTGCGCGAACGAGTGCATCAGTTGAGTCTTGCGAAGAGTTCAGAACGGTTACTTACCCGAACGGTGCTAACACAGGGGCGATAGACATTCCAACGCTCAATAGATTGTTGTCGAAGCGAAAGTCGCCCATGGCCGACCTTCTTTTGGTCATCTTGGCTTTTGCCTTGATTGCACCGGGACAATCTTGCCAGGCGCAAGAAGTGTATATCAACAAGCACTGGACTCAGTCAGCCGGCCGCGCGATAAGCTCAGCGCACGCCCTGGTGCCTCAGCGAGCCATGCACTCCACTCCAGCAAACATGGAGGTTTATGAGTACGACGAAAGCCCATTGGGGAGCCGCGAACCATTGTTGCTTATACACGGATTACTGGGAGAGTATCATCCACTTTTCCGTTGGAGCGAACTCGCAAAATATCTGAGCCAGGATGAGGTTTTTCAACACCGATACAAAATCTATCTGGCCAGGTATAACTCGCACTCGTCATTGAAGGATCTGACTGAAGTTTTCAACCACGGACTCCGCGACCTGGCTCAAACGCGTCGCTTGACCATAGTCACCGTTAGCATGTCCGGCCAGATTGTTCGCGATGCGATGAAAGATCCGGCAGTCGATCAGTCCATTTCACGTGTCCTCACAATGGGAGCTTTTTTCCGCGGCTCGCCCTTGTTTTGTTCGGATTGGATGCATCAAACCATAGGGAAAAGGCATCGGTCGCCGTTTTGCCGCATCGACAGGCTGCTTGCCTATAAGATATACTTCGCCCGCCACAAAAACCTGCTTCTCGATTTTGGCTGGGACAACGCCGACGGACAAATGCCGGCGTTCAGGCATTCTCATGCGCGAGCGGATCTTGAAGTTTCATCGAATTCCCCGCCG
>JAJPJO010000083.1 GCA_021324135.1 Pseudomonadota bacterium | reverse complement strand
CGTCTACCTGCCGCCGGATGCCAATTCGCTACTGTCTTGCGTGGACCATTGTCTGCGGAGCGTTAACTATATAAACGTTTTGGTCTGTGATAAGCAGCGGCACCTGCAGTACATGGATATGGACTATGCCGTGAAGCATTGTACAAAAGGCATCGGCATTTGGGATTGGGCAAGCAACGATCATGGAGTAGAACCGGATGTGGTGCTAGCCAGCGCCGGCGATATTGCTACGCAGGAGGCATTGGCCGCCGCGCATCTCTTGCGTGAAGAATTCCCCGATTTGAAAGTGCGTTTTGTCAACGTTGTCGATCTGCTCATGCTTCAGCCTGAGAGTGAACATCCACATGGGTTGAGCGACAGGCACTTCGACAGTTTGTTCACCTACGATAAGCCGGTAATCTTCAACTTCCACGGTTATCCCTGGCTGATCCACAGACTCGCCTACCGGCGCACCAATCACAAAAACTTCCACGTGCGAGGATACAAGGAGAAGGGCAACATCAACACGCCGCTCGAACTGGCGATCAACAATGAGACCGACAGATTCAGCCTGGCGATGGACGTCATTGATCGCGTCGAAAAGCTGAGAGTGGCAGGCGGGCATGCAAAATCGAAGTTCAGAAACATGCAGATCGAATGCCGCAATTATGCCCACGAGCATGGTATCGACAAACCGGAGTTCGCGAACTGGAAATGGCCATATTAACTCCGCGATTGGCGGCATTGAAGGAACACCCGGGCAAGAGCTTTCCTCTTGGGGCGACCGTTACTCCAGAGGGCGTGAATTTCGCGATTTACTCGAAACGCGCCGATTATCTCGAGTTGTTGTTGTTCGAATCTGAAGACAGTCCCTTGCCCAGTGTGTCCTACACATTGTCGCCAATCAAGAATCGCACTTCGAATTACTGGCACATATTTATCGAAGGGCTGAAAGCGAATCAGGTCTATGCTTTTCGCGCTCACGGTAAATATGAGCCCTGGTGCGGCTTGCGCTTCGATCCGGAGAAAGTCCTCCTTGATCCCTATAGCAGAGGCGTGGTTGGTTGGCAAAACTATGTGCGGGCCAATGCATCGAAACCCGGCGATAACTGCGCAACCAGCTTGCGCTCGGTAGTTCTGGACTGGCAGGAATATGATTGGGAGAACGATCGCAAACCGGATGTCCCCTACTCAAAAACAGTCATTTATGAACTCCATGTCGGCGGCTTTACGCGCAATGCCAATTCGCACATCGATGCCTCAAAGCGCGGAACCTTCGCCGGATTGATTGAAAAGCTGCCCTATCTCAAAGATCTCGGCGTCACCACGCTCGAGCTTATGCCCGTTCAGGCATTTGATAAGCAGGACGCACCCCCGGGTCTGAGCAACTACTGGGGTTACAGCCCCGTGGCATTTTTTGCGCCGCATCTCGAGTTTAGTTCGCAAAAAACCGCTATTGGTGCCCTCAATGAATTCCGTGACATGGTGAAAGCGTGCCATGCCAATGGCATGGAAGTGATACTGGATGTGGTGTTCAATCATACCAGTGAAAATGATGAAAGAGGACCGACTCTCTCTTTTCGGGGACTCGACGATCTGACCTATTACACTCTGGATCAAACGGATTACCACTACAAGAACTTCAGTGGGTGTGGCAATACGTTGCGCTCCGACCATCCCATTGTCGGCAAGCTCATCCTGGAGTCGTTGCGATTCTGGGCACAGGACATGCACGTTGATGGGTTTCGATTCGATCTCGCCTCGATTTTGTCGAGGGACATATTTGGCAAACCTCTGGAAAGACCGCCTCTGATCTGGGCGATCGAATCGGATCCGGTCCTTGCCTCAGCCAAGCTCATCGCCGAAGCCTGGGATCCAGCCGGTCTTTATCAGGTAGGCTGGTTCGTTCCGAAGAGTAACCGTTTTGCGGAGTGGAACGGTCCGTTCCGTGATGATGTCAGAAAGTTTGTAAAAGGAGATGACAATACAGCCGTCAGCTTGGCGCTCCGGTTAACGGGAAGCAGCGATATATATGGTACCGAGAATGGTGACGCTTATCGAGCTATTCATTTTCTCACCTGCCATGATGGATTTACTCTCAACGATCTGGTTACCTACAACCAGAAGCACATTGAAGCAAACGGTGAGAATAACCGGGACGGACATAACGAAAACTATTGTTGGAACTGCGGCCACGAAGGACCGACGGATGATCGAGAAATCGAGCGGCTCAGAGTCAAACAAATCAAGAACATGCTGACTATTCTTTTCCTCTCGAGAGGCACGCCGATGATCTGTGCTGGTGATGAGGTGCGAAGAACGACGTTTGGCAACAATAATCCTTACTGTCAGGACAACGAGAGCAATTGGTTCGATTGGGATCTGGTGGGGCGGCACCGGGAGATTTTGGACTTCACGCGCAGGCTGATCGAGCTGAGCAAGATGCTCAGTCGTTATCGCCACGGCAACCTGGCTGATTCCGCCTCGAGCAATTTGCTGCCGGCGCAGCGAATCTCAGCTACATGGCACGGAGTGAAACGCGGACAACCGGACCTAGCTCGCGACTCTCACACGATTGCCATGGAGATAAGGGATGGCATCGGTAATCAATTCTATGCCGCATTCAATGCGTTTTGGCAGCCGCTTGACTTCGAACTGCCCGAAATCATGCGGGGACCCAAGAATTGGCGGAAGCTCATCGATACTTCCAAGGATCAACCCGAAGACATCTTCGAGCTATCCGCATCACCGGCGGTGGCGCAGGCGGTCATAAGGTTGGAGGCGCGCTCGAGCGTTTGCCTGGTTAGCGAAGGGCTGGTCGCATCGCTGGAGTCGCTCGATCAACTGGAGCAGCCGATGCCGCGCCGAAGAGGAGGGATTACGTGGACATCAATCAAGAAGCCGATCATCCCCTCTTGATGTCTTACAGAACGATACCCACAGTGGCGGCGCTGTATGGCTTCGGCTTGCTTTGCTTGGGTTGATTGCGTGAGAACAAGTCTATGGTCTCTTTCAATTAAGGATGACACTGAATTGATCAAATATGGAGCCACCGAACGGCCACAATTCAACAGTCATCCGGCGTTTTTTTTTAACGAGGCCAAAAATACCCATTTTCGGCCTCGTCGCCGGTACCAGAAGCCCAAAAATTGCACCATATAAGAGTCCATGGCCTCGCCTAGGGTACCAAAAACAGCCAATTTTGGCCTCGTCAAAAAAAACCGCCAATTTGATTGTCAACTTGGCCATAAAGTATAGTGTTGGGTTTCTGCTGCCACTGAATACGATGGCATGCGATGGCATTCCGTTCGAGGCGCGGTCTTTTGCCTTATAAACCGGGGGGTCGTTGAAATGCTAGACTAGAGCGCGAAAGTTGTCGAGGTATGCTGTAACGAGGTTTTTGCAAATGCATTTAGCAATAGCACTGTTTCTAGTTTTACTCGCTATGCCCGCCGGTGCGCATGAAGGCACCGCTGGTGATCATTTGCTGCTTGGACTTGATAGCGGAATCCTTTTCGGCTTTGTGATTGGTTTCCTGAGCGGTATTGCCTCCTGCATTCTTGCTCAACGGCAGCAGCGCCGTCGCAGCTAGTTCCGCCAATGGTTTTCAATTTAGTCACGGTGTGCGGCCAAAATGCATGGTCTTCCATACACCAGGGCTAGCCACCAGGCGAGCGCCATTGGACCAAAGAATAAGATCGCGAGCAGCCAAACCATCGTACTTCCAGGGGTATGAAAACTTTTGGACGCTGAAATTTTGGCTGTTTCAAGCGCCACCCTGATATTGGATGGAGCGGCACGTCGGAACGCCTGGTACAGAGCTTTGATTTGCTGTGTTTCACCTCGTTCCAGTAGCGATTGTGCTCGTTGAGCCAGAACTATGTCTCGACAGCAAGCCAGACTCATCGAATCGATTTTGCTCTTCTTCAACTCCTCAATACATTTGTCGAGATATGCTTCCGACTGCACTATGTCATCAGTTTCGCGTGCAAGTGTGGCGAGATTGCTGTTGACTGTAATCAGAAGGTATTTGATATCACTTCTGAGATCCTTGTCTGAAAACGGGCTGCAAACGCTGGTTGGCACTTCCATCTGAACAAGCCGAAGGGCCTGTTCGTAAGCCTGCTTAGCGGCGGCGCTCTCGTCATTTGAATAACAATTTCCCAAGTGCAAATAAGCTTCTGCTACTGCAATGTGTGAATCGCCAAAGATACTCTGACGCCTGTCTACTAATTGTTCTATGAGACTCTGAGCCTCTTTTCGGAATCCATGTTTTCTCAATTCGGTTGCCACTTTAAGAATTAGCTTGGTGTGACCAGGTCGGATTGTTCTAGTATTAAGCTCTTTCCAATCACAAACGCTCCAGGCTGTCTTTGTAACTAAGTCAATCTCGCCTGTCTTAGTGCCAAGATTGCACAACTCCATTACGGCATTATCAATGTTGTAGCCGTCAGGATGGCAGTGCCACTCGTCTTTGTAGATCTGAGCAAGGCAAGCGTTTTTGGCTCCCTCGAAATTGCCAATTGCTTTTAGCAGGTGATACAGGGCTCGACTTCCGAAGCAGAAAGCCACCAAAACAATGGCTGGCGTCAGGCTAAGCAGCACAAGGAGAGACGACGTCGAAGGACCTAGTCTTGCGCTCCAAAGCCCGACAAGCGGTGTCGCAACAACTGTCAGAAGAATCACTACAACAGAAAAAATCGAGAACAGGTAGTAACGAATTGCAGCCATTTGAAATGAAGGGGTCGGAATAGTTGATTTCATTGTAGATTCGAATGCTTGACATCCCCCGTTCGTTCATAATTTGTTCAGATGTTCATTCCGGTATCCTGTTCTAGTTCCTACAATCTCTTCACTGTTTTCGGTCTTGTCGGATTCTTTGTTCTCTTGTTTCAATTTGCTCCTTGAGTGCGGCTAAGGTGGTGGCACCGCTTTTGGTGCGATGGTAGTTTCCTGGCAGTGCGCATAGAAGTGTACAATAGGTCGCATGATGAGACGATTTGGTCGATATAAGGTATATCCAGGCTTGCGTTTGGCACGTCTATTGGCTTGTCTCATAGTATTACCGGCGATATCGATGCAGGCGCAACTGGGGCAAGCCCGGCTCAGCAAGAAAGTTAGTCCACTGCAAGTAAGCCTGATAGAGAACACCGGGCGGCAACTTAAGGTAAGAATCAAGAACTGTTCTTCTGTTCACGCTGAGCATGGCAGCCCCGTCGCCTTGCGTGGAGTCTATTGCCAGGAGCGGGGCACGGATACTCGAAAATGGCTTGATAAGGAGTGGGGCAATCTCTATGAATCGCAAGCAGACTACGATTCTGGAAAGGAGCAACGCATCAGCCTGGATCGACCGTTTCACCTCTATACGCCCATCGGCCCGAACTCCCCGCCTACTCAGATCTTGTTTGAAAAAGGAGTAATCCTGCCAGGCCAGTGCAGAGATGTGGCTGTGCAAGCTGCTGGGCAGAAAGACAGAAATTGCCGTCTGGTAGTTCGGTACGCAGTTGTAGGAAAATCAGAAAACTGGCACGATCAGATTTTTGTACCGGTTGAAGTGCAAGACCCAGTCCCTGCGGCTGATGGCCGCCCCGGCTCAGCGGACAAAGCGCCGAGCTTGCAGGGCTATACTCATTGCCATGATATCTTTTATCCCTTTAGCGATCTGTCGAAGCGCCGGCTGTTCGAGGAATACCAGGCTCGTCATAAGGATTACAGCGCAGTGGTCAGGGCGACTGCATTCCCGGGCAAGCCGTCGCTGCCGGTTCACACCGAAATTTTCAATCTGAGGTAACGAGAGTGCACAGTAATGTGTCGGTAGCGTGTCGGCAACGTGGCGAAACTGTGTCAGGATAAGGATTTTCGGGTTTCTGAACTCGTGTTTGCAACACTGACAAATTGCCGAGTTGGTGGCATCATTCAAAAACAACCCGGCAAGCTGACAATCGATGGATAAGCGGTCTTCGGACTGCTGGTTTGCTGTGCCCACTCACTATCTTATTGGAGCAAACGCTATGGATACAAGTCGTCCGATTAACTGCGATGAATCACGCAGTGTGCAACAAGATCATTCTAAGGATAAGCACCACCCCGACCTGCAAAAGGATATGGCAAGCGCTAAATTGGCATGGGAAGCCTGGAAGAGTGATGATCCGAAACAATGGGATAAAGCTCTCGAAGAGAAAAATAGACTGATGAAAACTGATCCGAAGGCGTGGCGAATGGCCATGAATGATATCGACGCGCAAGAGGAGCTGCAGCGCGAACTGAAGCGCGAAGAGCAGGAACGGCAGGCTCTGGCTGCCAAGCAAGCGGCCGAGGAAGCAGCCCGCCAGGCGGCCTCTCGGGGTTCCGACGGCGGCGCGCAAAATCCAGCCTCTGTAATTGAGCCTCCGGCAGCAAAAGCTGAGGTTGGATCGGAGAATCCGACCGGGCAAGGCCAGGTCGCGCAACTGGCAGATGAAGTGGTAGTGGCACCAAATCCGGTGCAGCCTGGTTATGCTCCGGACAGTCCGTTTGCTCCGCCGCCACCAACCAGCCCGGCATATGACGCAGCCTACAACAGACCTCCGGCAAAATTCTACGGTCTCAACCTGGGCATTTTGAAATTGGGAGTAAACAGTCATGGCTCCCTTGATGTCGGCGTCAACGTCGGCATCGTGCGCGGCGAGGTTCAAGCCGGGCTCGAAAACCGAGTCGACGGAGAATTCATGCCCTTCGGTGGCCCGCTGCATGCCAGAGCCGGAGCTGGTGTTGGCGTCAACAAGGACGGCTTCCATGGCGAAGCGGGAGCAGGCGCTAACTTTTTCAATCTGGTGAACGGTGACGCGGACGTCGGTGCTCGGCTGGGCCGCGATATAGGTGTAGATGCCGACGCACGCGGCAGAGCTTTGTTCGTGAATGGGCAAGGCGAGGGCGGCGTCTCGCTGGGCGAGCAAGGGTTGAACGCATATGGAGGCGCTAATGCCGATCTCGCCAAAACACTTGGTGCCAGAGGTGGTGGCAGGTTCGGTCTTGGTCCTCAGGATTCCGGACTGGCTGTTGGAGGCGGTTTGAAGGCCGGCGATCGTTCACTGGATCTCGGGCCCTCCATTGACGCCTATCCAAACGGCGAGGTGAACAGTGCGTTTCATCTAGACCCTGGCAAGGACGTTGTCGCACCCTTTTATCCTATGGGAGATCGAAACGTAGACTCGAGATAAGAGTCGATCCAGTTTAACCACGAGCGGGCAAAAGCGTCATCTAGAGTGGGATAGTTGGCGCTTTTGCTGCGCCGTATGGCCATGCAAGGACCATTGATTTCTAGTCTCAGAGTTTCTCGACTGGAATATTTTTTAGCTTGGTCTCGTATGCGTTCAGCCTTTGGATATGGCTTTCTATGACTTCTCGTCTGGTTTTGTGCATGCGCGACAGCTTGCGGTTCCGTATTGTTTCGCTTGTAAGTCGACCGATATTGATAGTGGCCGCTACGGCGTTGCCGACACCATAACTGGTGGCGGTACCGGCAATCGTTTGCAGGCGCGCCTCGTTAGGCTCATCAATGAGCAAGTTGCCGACGACTGTTCCTATACCATTAGCCACCTTCGTGCCGCCGCCTCCGGGCTCCGAGATCAAAGAGAGCAGGAACATAGCGTGCGCATGTTTGGCTTCTCGTTGATACATCTCTCTTCGTTCTGACACCATATCAGCTTCCAGCTCGCACAGATCCTTTACTATCGGAATCGCCTGTTCGGCATTATTATCTCTCTCTTTCCACAACTCCGAGAGGCGGGCAAAGTCGTCGCGCAACGCTGTCGGATCAAGACCCGGGGCTCGCTCGAATTCTTTGGATACTTCTCGCCAGGATTTTCTCTGCTTATATTTCCCCCAGAACGTGGTGCTAAAAGGCACGGAAAGGTTGATGCTACCGCCGACGATATCACCGAAACCGGAAATCGCAGCATCATGCAACCGCGTGTGGACGCTCCCTCTGGTTGTAAGCTGCTCGTAGACGCTGATGAATGTGAAGATGCCGGATTGCAAACTGCTTCCAAGGATCATCAGTTGGGTGAGCATTTTGGCGGCTTTCAAACCTTTGGCATGTCCATAGAGAAATACAAAATGGGATGCTTCGGCGTCGCGAATGTCTTCAAGGGCGGTGCCTTCCAGAGCCAGGCGTCTGGCTGTCTTTTCGTCGAAACCTTTTGCGGCGATCAATGCTTCTCGCTGCTTGATCAATTGATCTATTGATCTTTTGAGTGTAATTGCCTGGGCGCGGGCATGACGCAAATCGCGATGATCGTGCTTATCCTTTATATAATTGCGCCCGTCGAGACCGAACTCCAGAAGACACTCGCCGACCGTGACGAAATTAGCCGTTCCGCGAAGCATTGATCCATCAGCTGCCACGTTTTTTGGCACTCTCAGTGGTCGCTCTTGATAGTGGTAGGCGGTGCCGGCAGTGATAAAGGCACCAGTGCTGGTGAGCGAGTTATTTGTAATTGCCGCCAGCTGCCAGCGCCGGTTATACCAAATGCTGGGATGCGGGCTGACATGCAAATTCAATTTCGCCAGCTCGATCTCTTTATCAACAATGCTTCTGGTCAGGGTAGAAACGTCCGTCTCTGTGACCTGTGCCAAAGCCTGGACCTGATGAGCGAACAAACTCATCAATGCCAAGAGGCATGCCAGAAGACGTCTCAATGTAAATTCTCAGATTAGTTTGACAGGGACAGCCCTCAATATATGCCAGAACTGCGTTTTCGTCTTCTCTGACAGAAAAGCTTGCAGAAACTTAATCACTTTGTGCTGCCAAGTGCCCCCTTCTTTTTCTTCTTCTGAATTACAGCAGAGTTACGCACAGCGACAAAAAAATTGCGCCCCGGCACCGTATTTGATGCCATTGCACGAGAGACGTTGAATTGGTGAGAACGTGGAGACTCAGTTATGACTGCTCCACTGCCGCACTTTCACTTCGCCGTTAATCATTGACTGCATGCCTTCAGTGAAGAAGAGATACGGATGGACTGTTGCGTCAAGGGCGCTGGCTGCTTCCAATTTCTCAAGCGCATCCTTGGGCAGGTCGAACTCGATTGCTGCGAAGTTGTCTTCGAGCTGCGGCAACTTTGTCGCTCCAATAATAGTTGATGTAACCGCCGGGCGAGTTGCAACCCAGTTGATGGCAACTTGCGCCGCGCTCTTACCGGCTGATTTCGCCACCTCGGTAACCGCGTCGACAACTCTCCAGTTTCGCTCATTAAACAGTTTTTCGAAGCCGGGATGCCCGGACCCTTTCATTACTGCTAATCTTCCTTTGGACTCGCCATTGAAGTCGCGTTTGTACTTGCCGGTAAGTAAGCCGCTCGCCAGAGGGCTCCATGGGCAGATTCCCAGTCCGCATTCTTGGGCGACCGGCACATGCTCGCGCTCAATCGAACGCTCGATCAAAGAATATTCAAGCTGAAGCGCGCAGAGTCTGTGCATTGATTGAAGCTCTGCAATCGTCTGCATTTTTGCAACGTACCAGGCAGGAACATCGGACAGTCCGAAATATCTGATCTTCCCTTCGCGCACGAGGTCATTCAAAGTAATCAGCACTTCTTCTATGGGTGTTACTTTGTCCCAGGCATGCAACCAGTAGAGGTCGACATAGTCTGTATCCAGCCTTTTGAGGGAGCCTTCCAGAGCGCGGTAGATGTTTTTGCGACCATTGCCGCCCGCGTTAGGATTACCTTTTTGCGCATTGAAGGTGAACTTCGTCGCAACTACAGCGGTGTCGCGCAGCTTTCTTTCTTTGATGAATTTGCCGAGCAGCTCTTCGCTCTTTCCGTTAGTGTAACCATCCGCGGTATCAAGAAAGTTGCCGCCTCGATCAATGTAGGCATTGAATATCTGTCGTGCCGTTTCCTCCGAGCTGCCCCAGCCCCAGTCTTCTGCAAAGGTCATGGTTCCGAGGCAGAGCGGGCTTACTTTCAAACCGGATCTGCCGAGCGTGATGTACTCGTTAAGCTTCATGGCTATCCCCTGTGCGCAACTATGGCGCACAATTCTAGCAGACAGGGAACGGGTCGCTCGAAGATTTAATGCGCGCCCTTATTGTCGAGGGACTTTCACCTGCAAGTAAAGGTCGCCGGGCGCTGGTGCCTGGAAATTGGCCAGGCGCATAGTTATGCTGGGTCGTCCGATTTGCTGCGCCTTTTCGATCAATTTTGGACTTAGTGACAAAGCGAGTATGCGAGATGACGGCAACTCAATGATGATCTTTTTTTGCTGCCGCCAGTCGGTCTCTTGGAGATCCAGAGTTGCCACCACATCTGATGCCGAACGGCCCTTCAACAAAGTGATCGGTCGCCTGGTCGCCTTCTCCATTTTGATCACTCCCGCTGCATTCATTAGAAAGAGCACCTCGCTGCTGTCCTTGCCGAGGGTAACTTCACCAATGGAGCGTTCGTCGACGAAGACAGAAAGTGGCTGAGACGTTCGTTGATTCGCGCTCAGCGATGCAACTTTTAGAATGGATGATGGACTGCTCGAGGGGGCTTTCAAGACTCGATCAAAGAGTATCGTTTTACCTGTCAGCAGTCGGACGCGATGATTCTCCAGACCGCGAGCGAAAACATCGGTCGATTTGGATTCTTCCCCCAGGGTTTGCGTCGTTGAAAGCAGCCAAACTCCGATTAGCAGAAAAAATAGCTCCTTGGTTACATGGTTAAGCATGCAATTACCGGTACGTCTGCCATCGCCATTCCGTACACTCGTAACTCAAGCACCGCCCATGGTGCGACGAGGCTATCACGTTACACTCCTCCTTTAGTCTTTCAATGGTTACGCGCGTGGAACTGTCGAACCGTTTTGTGCCCTTGCACAGCCAATGATACTCCCAATCCGTGATTCCAAGTGTAAAATGTACACGTTTTCCTGATACTCATGACTTGATTCTAACGCCGCGATGAAATCTGCGGAATCGTGATTGTACTCATCAAAACGTGCAAATTTAGCCGTTTTTAGAAGGCTCGCATGAGCAAATACTGATTCTGTTACGCAAAGCTTGATCGTTTTCCAGGAACAGAGAATAATACTCCAACTCGATCCAATACCCGGGAGCAAATATGAGCAAGATAAGCAGTGACGAAGAAACCACGTGCCCAACTATGAGTTGTCTCGCGGATCACGATCGCAATGCTCCTGAAATCGACCTCCTCACTCCTTTGACAATTCGAGGAGTTACGCTCAGAAATCGCATCGTCGTTTCACCCATGTGTCAATACATTGCCAATGATGGCTTCGCGGATGAGTGGCATCTCGTCCATCTCGGTAGCCGTGCAGTCGGCGGTGCGGCGCTTGTCTTCACAGAAGCCACCGCTGTGACCGCCCAGGGACGAATCAGCCCTGGCGATCTTGGGCTATGGAAGGATGAGCAGATTGAGCCGCTCAAGCGCATTGCCGATTTCTTGCATCGCATGGGCGCGGTCTCCGGTATTCAACTTGCGCATGCCGGAAGGAAGGCTAGTTGCCTGCAGCCCTGGCTGGAGCGCGGGCGTTTTATCAAACCGGCTGAAGGCGGTTGGCCGATCGTCGCACCAAGTGCGATACCATTCTACGAGACTAATCCAGCTCCCGAGGAATTGGATCAGGATGGCATAAATGAAATTATGGAAGCCTTCATTGCTGCGGCGAAACGGGCTATTAAAGCCGGCTTCAAGGTCATAGAAGTGCACTCGGCGCACGGCTATCTGCTGCATTCTTTCCTGTCGCCCATCAGTAATAAACGTACGGACAAATATGGCGGCAGTCTGGAAAATAGAGCGCGCCTGCTTGTTGATCTGGTTCACAAATTGCGCGACGTGATGCCCCACGAGATGCCTCTGTTCGTGCGCATTTCGGCAACTGACTGGGTTGATGGGGGTTGGGATATCGAGCAATCCGTTCAACTCGCGCATTGGTTGAAGGACGCGAAAGTTGATCTGATTGATGCCTCCAGCGGTGGTACCGTTCCCCATGCAAGTATTCCGGTCGGGCCGGGATATCAGATTCAATTTGCGCGGCGAATTCGAAAGGAATGCTCAATCATGACCGGAGCTGTCGGACTGATCACCGAGCCTGCCCAGGCGAATGACGTTATAATATCCGGCAGCGCGGACCTCGTTTTCATAGCTCGTGAGATGCTGCGCGATCCCTATTTTGCATTGCATGCCGAGCGCGCACTGAATCAAGATCAAAGCTGGCCTCTATCATATGGTTACGCCGTCACGCGCAGGAAATAGCACATCATTCGAAGAGCGTCAGTTCGCGCACTTCGATGAATTGTGGAGTGGCACGCTTCAAAATGCAGGCAGCCGGGAATTTCTAACCCCAAATGGTGCCGAATTGTTCTGGACGATTATTTTTCGGCTGCCATCTCAGACCTGGCACGCTTCTCCACTTCTGGATACTTACGCTCAGTTGCAGAAAGTTTGCTCGCGGCATCGTTTCTATTCAGACGAGCAGTTGCACCTTACGGTCGTCGGTCTCGGACTGGCGGCGGCATGGCGTGACGAGCTGAGCGAGCTCAGAAGGATCTTGAAGAGTACGACGGAACGATGCGGAAAAATTCGGCCGCGCCTGTGTGGTCTGAATATCCTGAATGACACCATAATTGCGCAGGTGATTGATACGAGCGGTGAGCTGGCGAAGTTGTCCGCCGAATTGACGAGGCACTGCCAGACCCTTGATGGGAAGAGCAGTTTCTCCGCGAGCCTTCATGAAGAGCTGTGGTGGATAACCTTAGCCCGTTTGGCGGCTTCTCCATCCGAGGCTGAGCTAGCCTTCATTTCGAGCCATCGGCGGTCTGAGTTCGGTCAGTTCGATCTGTCCCGATTAGCACTAACAGAGACGAATCGCACATTCGACCTGGAGCGAACACAGCTGATCTATGAAGTTTCTATTACACCCGAGGCGCAAGTTCACGCGTCTGAACTCGAATAATCGCCATGCCCGTGCGCGGTCTGCTTTGCCGATGGGAATCATTGCCGGGCAACAAGCCGCTTTCGAGCTTACTGCATGGTCCGCAGCTTCTGGCGGATGATTTCTTGCGACGGATCGCTGCGCAGAATGTTGATGAGGAATTTGCGAGCCACGTCTTTACCGGCGAAGAGTGTGATATCGTCGGCGTATTCGACGATTTCGGTAGGATCGACGGGTCTGAGTTTCATGAGAGCGTGGAATTGTTGGATTGATCCGATGGGATTACCGCTGGCGAGAAGGGCATGGGAGAGCTGCTTTCTGGCATCGGCGTCGCTGGGATCTCTTCTCACGGCATCCATCCACTGCGGCAGGTTTTGGTTCCTGGCGATGGTTTCTCTGTCTTCAGCGGCTGTAACCCAGGTCTTACCTGTGGTCAGGCTGGACGAATTCGAGCTGGAAACTGCGGGAGTTCTGGTGGATGAGCTGTTTGAAGAGAGGCTTGCCGGCAGTGGGATCGGTCCTTCATCGCTTGATTCCGTGCTGGAAGCTTCTTGATTGTCGGCAACCGCGGTCGGCTCGGAAGCGGTTGAGGCTGGAGCGACATTGGCTGGAGGTGCCGAGTTTATCGGATTGGCTCCCGGAAGGCTAAAGGGTGCGCATCCGGCTGCCGGAGCGGCATTGTTAGCCGGAGCACTGGCTACGGTGCTGGCCGAGGCGGCACCACTGCCCAGATCGGTCTTGGCTGTCTGGCTTTGAACGCCGGCAGGTTGATTGGCAACCGGAACGGTGCTGGATTGCGCCGATTTACAGACGGCGTAAATACCCATGACGCCCATCACAGCGCCGACCGCAACTGCCACCAGAAGCGGGGTTGAGCTCTTTTCTTTCTTGCTGCGCGATGGCAGCGGACCTGGTTTCAAAATTTCCAGATCTGTCTGACTGCGTCTGGCGCGCTCCTGGAAGCTGATAACATCAGCGGTTTCCTGGCGTTTTTTCTCGACGATCTCAAGCAATTCATTGCAGTCGGTAAGATAAGCGCCGCTGGTTGTCAGTTGCGGATCTACTGCATAGTGCGTAGTAGCCAGCTCTTCCTCGGTGATTTTGAACGTTTTTCTAAAATTGGTTGTCTCCCAGGTCGGTGCGCAGGCTTTACCGAAATTGGTCAATTCCCAGGTGAACTGGACATCTTCAACTGAGCTGTTTCGATCTGCAAGAAGTGCTTTACCTTCGTCGAGTGTCAGAGCTTTTAAGTTATTGAGGCTTTGATCCGCAGGGCGAGCCAATCCGATGGAAGATGGACCGATGAGGAATCGTTTCACTTCATTGAAATGCAAGTTGAGTTCTTGGTTCAGGTGCCACTGGTCGACCGGCACTGCATGTCTGAAGTTGTATGTGGCGAAGGGCAGGAGAAGCAGTTTGCAAACCGCTCCGATGCCGGTTTCGCCCGTGCGCTCGATAACGCCGCCGATGATGAGATTGTTGTTCGAAACGCCGATGCGACCGCTGACGTCTCGTGATGTAATCTCGATAACACCCTCGGGTGTGTGCTGGGAGCGGGCTACTGCATCGAGAACGGTCTCGGGCTTGTGGAAGCTGCCTTTGACCATGCAAGTACTGCTGCTAAGAACGAACATGCCTGAAGCGGACAGACTATTCATGTTTCGACCCCTGTTAAACGCCAGTTGAGTGATTGAGCGATGGTCAATTGACCTTTGGTTGATTCGATGATAGCGAGCCTACATAACATTTTTGTGACATGAAAGGGGTTTTTTCGTATTCTCCCCCTCGTAATCTCCGCATGGGCGCGCGGGGGTTTCTGCAAAAGAACCTGGCCTTTGATGCTGAAAACCTAATCCCAGACTAAGCCGAGGACGTATGCATTTAGATGATGGAGTAAGAGTAAAGCACCTGAAAATCTAGACTCAAGAGCATCTTTCTAATGAATAGCCTGGTAAAAGCCATGCATCCGCGGAGGACTTGACTCAGTGTCTGCCAGGCTCTTTCAAGAAACTCTTTACAAAGACCCGCGCTTGAGATGTATCTGAAGAGGGCTTTCAGTTATTCGACGGATTGTATGTCGATCAATGGCGTTCTATTTTTCGATGTCATGATCAGACACGATCTGACCCTGGGAAATTCCGTATTTTGCAATGTGTCCGGCGGCATCCTCTGCCGAAGATAAAGCATCCGTCGGGCATTTTGCCGCATCAATTTCGTGCACTTCCAGGTCTTCGATAGAAATTTTGCTTCCTTCCGGAATATCTTTGATCGCGTAGACAATCTCGTGTTTGATATCAAAGTCCCTTTCTGAAAGTGGTGCACCAGCAGAAATATTACGCATAGCCCGGTGCCCGCCAACCTTTCTTGCTGACATGATCACAAAGGCGGGGGCATCGGCAGTGTTGATCTTCTTTGTCTCCAGATCCCCAGCTCCTACGGCTTCTCCTTTGCTGAAATTTCTTTTTGCGCAAACGGCGTTTATCTGCTCGCCATATTTTGTTTTTAAGCGGGCAATAAAGCTCTGCCTTTCGGTTTCCGCCATATCACTTTCGATCTTCTCCAAAACGCCGCAGGCGCTCGAGGCCATGCATATGAGGGCGAAAGCTGTATAGCTGAAAGGGCGATAGTTGTTCCTGAATCTTCTAAGCATCGGCATATTTTATCATTCGAAAATCGGTGGCGCTTCCGGGTATAAACACTAAAGTCTCTGCATTCGGTGATTTATATGCACCAAACGAAAAACTATTCATCACAAAGAGCGGCCGTGGCTCTGGCAATAGCGGCGATAACCGTTTGCTCGACGGGCTCCGCCTGGGCGGATGATGTAAATTTTTCTGGTGATCATGAGGCGTTTACCATCACCCTGCCTTGCAAGCCGGAGCATAAGACCAAAGAGGATGACGGCGTTTTTCTCGATCGCTACAGTGCTAGTGACGGCGCCACAATGTACATCATCGAATCCGGTTTCATTTTTACCGGAACAGTGGACGAGTTCGCAAGGCACATGGAGAGCCGTTTTTCCAATGTGAGATCGCGCTCGCAATTGTCGGGGAAAGGATGGCAGGCGAGAAGGTTTCTGGCAGATGCCTCATCAGCAGACGGAACAGTTCAAACAATCGAGATTATCAAGGCTGATGCGGCGCCCGTTTACTACATTCTCAGCGTCAGTTGTCCTGCCGAGGATAAACGAGCGCGAGACTTCTTCGGCTCCTTCAAGCTTGATGCAGAGAAGTTGTCCAGCGAACAGGCGTACACCACCGGCAGATCGGTCGGGCGCTGGGTTGGCATTGCGCTGATTGTGGCAATCGGGCTCGGACTTTTGCTGCTTGTGGTCGGCGTGCCGGTCGCGATTGTCGTTTTAATTATTCATCTCAATAAGAAAAAATAGCCTCAGCGCGTTTTTCCCCAGTTTCGTCCATACCTGACAACGACCTGGCGAAGATTCTCGAACGCCTCATGAAAACCCATGTTTAGCATCTCTGCATAAGCGTCCTCAAACGACCAGTCGTGAACGTACATGCGGTAAAGCGCGCAGAAACAGCCGGTTCGGTCCATGCCATGCAAGCAATGAACGAAGACCGTGTGATTGTCCGTTTCCTCCATAATCTCGAAGAACTGCTCGATGGCGTGCTCGGCAGGAACGTTGAAAGGGCTGATTGGAATGGAGATGAACTGCAGCCCCAGCTCCCTGGTGAGAATTTGCTCCTCTTTGATATTGCTTTGCTCATCGCGTAAGTTGACAACCGTCTTTATGCCGCTGTCCTTGAGCTTGATGAAGCCTTCTTTATACGGCTGCCCGCCGCGCCAGAGGTCCGTGCCCAGCTTTTGCAGATTGGGCAGCGATTCATATTCGATTGACGATTCCGCTACGCGTCTAAACATCTGTAGAACCCGGACTGAGAGTTAGGTGATAATAGTCATACCCTTTTTGGCAGCCCTTGCCTTTGCTCAGGAGAGAAACCGTGACCGCCACACAAACCAACAAAGCACAAGAACGGCTTCCCGACAATTGTCTCACGGACAGCATCGCCATATTAGACTTCGGTTCACAATACTCGCAGCTCATTGCTCGCAGGATTCGCGAAACCAAGACCTATTCCGAGCTTTTGCCATTCAGCGTTTCGGCAGAAGAGCTCAAGCGCTTGAATCCGAAAGGCATCATTTTGTCGGGTGGTCCGGGAAGTTGCTATGACGAGTTTGCGCCCAAGCTCGATCAAGATGTTTGGAAAATGGGAGTGCCGATTCTCGGAGTCTGCTATGGAATGCAGCTAATGGCACACGATCTGGGTGGAACGGTTGAGCCTGGAGAAACCAGCGAATACGGCAGGGCACTACTGACGGTGGTACATCACGGCAAACTTTTCGATGGCATGGAAACCTCGGTTGAGAGTTGGATGAGCCATGGAGACAGTGTCACTGTATTGCCCGACGGCTTCATGACCATCGGGCGAACGATGAACACTCCCGTCGCTGCTATTGCCGATGAGGAGCGCTGTCTTTATGGCGTGCAATTCCATCCTGAGGTGGTTCACACACGAGGCGGGCAGCAGCTCATTGAGAACTTTGTCGTCAAAGTTTGCCAGTGCACGCAAAGTTGGACGATGGAAAAATATCTCGATCAAGCGGTTCGTAAAGTGCGCGATCAGGTTGGCAGCAAGCGGATCTTGCTTGCATTGTCCGGAGGTGTTGATAGCTCGACGCTGGCATTTCTTTTGCATAAGGCGATCGGTGAGAATCTCACGTGCATGTTCATAGACCAGGGATTCATGCGGAAAAATGAGCCTGAGTGGCTGGTCGAGAAGTTTGCCGAATTCAAAATACCTGTTCACTTCGTCAAGGCTCGCGATCGATTTCTAGATAAGCTGAAAGGTATCACTGATCCCGAGGACAAACGAATCACGATCGGCAAAGAGTTTATCACGGTCTTCGAGGAGGAGTCGGAGCGGCTCGGACCGTTCGATTACCTGGCGCAGGGCACCTTGTATCCGGATGTGATCGAATCATCAGGTACGCGCATCGATCCGAAAACGGGCGAGCGCATTGCGGTGAAAATCAAATCGCACCACAACGTCGGCGGTCTGCCGGAGAAGTTGCAATTCCGGCTTGTCGAGCCATTCGCCAAGTTGTTCAAGGATGAAGTGAGGCTGCTCGCTCGTGAGCTTGGTGTTCCCGATGGTATCGTGGTGCGCCACCCCTTCCCCGGGCCTGGACTGGCTATAAGAGTGGTGGGTGAGGTTACAAAGGAACGTCTGAAAACTCTGCGCGAGGCCGATTGGATTATTCGCGAAGAAATCAAATCGCATGGCTTGTACAGGCAAGTGTGGCAGATATTCGGCATTCTTCTGCCCACCAAGTCGGTCGGTGTAATGGGTGACAAACGCACGTATATGAATCAGATTGCCATTCGTGCCGTGACCAGCGAAGACGGCATGACAGCCGATTGGGCGCGCTTGCCCTACGATTTGTTGGCGACGATCTCGAGTCGTATAGTCAATGAGGTCCCCGGCATCAACCGGGTTATGTACGACGTCACGACTAAACCGCCTGCGACGATTGAATGGGAATAGCTGGGATTGAATGGCAAAAGAGGCTGAGTCCGCTTATTCGTTTCACGACTGGCTTTCTTCTCTATCTGCCAGAGGGGCGATAGGCTTTCTCTTCTTCTTCGCTTTCCTCTGTGGTGTCTGGATTTCGGCTACGGGATTGCATGATCCCGACACTTGCTGGCTGCTCGCCATCGGCAAATACATTGTCGATTCCGGGCAGATTCCGCACATCGATCCATTCTCGTACACGATGGGCGATCGACCGTTCGTTCCGTATCAGTGGCTAAGCGAGGTGATCTTTTTTTGCGCTTACAAGATTGCCGCCGGTTACGGACTGCTCAGCCTGGTCATGGGTGTCTTAATAACCGCCTTTCTGTCGATGCCAATCGTTTATCACAAGAAACTGAAAGCGCCGATGCTGACATCGCTTTTTGTTGTGGTACTGGGTACGGTGGCAGCATCTTTTCATTCTCTGGCCCGACCGGAAGTTTTTTCATATCTTCTTTTGTCGGCACTGTTCTGGATCATGGCCAAAATTCGCCTGCGGGCCGAATGCCGCAGAACCGTCCTGCGCAAGGATGTGCCGAGTCTGCTGCCGATTTTTGTCCTCTTCATCCTCTGGGCGAATATGCACACCGGTTTCATTTCCGGAATTGTAGTCCTGCTGTGTTATGCGCTCGGGCTGACTGTTGAATTCATTGTTCGCAAAGTCCGGTTCGGCACCATCTGGCGAGAGAAGAATCTCAAGAGTGCGGTTCAAATCGCCTGGCTCATGGTATTGGTGGCGGTGGCAGGCACACTGCTGAATCCATTCGGTTTCAATTTGTGGTGTTACATACCGCAGTTGTTCTTTTCGCCGATAAATAAATACATAAGCGAGTTGCATTCGATTACCTTGCGGTCGCTCGCCTTGCCGACTTACTATCCGTATTTCTTTCTGTTTCTTCTCTGGACCTGGCATTTCTTCAAGCGCATACGCGACTTTCGCAAGGAAAGCGAGAGATCGACTCCGTTCGGAATGTTTTATTCTTTGCTTCTGGCGCTGGTCGTCTTGATTTTGGGTATTCGGCATGTGCGCATCATCCCGTTCTCAGCGCTCTTTTATGTCTACGACATTGCCTGGATGCAGAAAGGAAAAAACAGACCAGGCACCGGCCGTGGTGCATCCCCTGTGGCAAAAACGAGTAGCGGACTGTCTTCCATGATTGGTCCTGTCGCTACGCCAGTGCTTCTGTTCGTTTTCGGGATACTTGGTGTTCTGCTTACCTTTACGCGTTTACCGATACCACCTACGGTGCCGCAGGAAGGCGTCGCTTTTCAGGCTCCGCGGGGCGGTATCTCTTATCTGGCAGAGAAGCTGCCGCAGGGCAGGGTGTTGAACGATCCGCAATATGGCGACATGATGATCTGGCATCTGTGCGTCCAGGAAAAGCCGTTTCTTCTGAAAGATCCATTTCGCGTCACGAGAACCGCCCCCGCTCCAAAGGTCTTTATTGATACGCGTTTTGATATGTACGGTCCGGAGCTGGTCGGCGACTATCATTCGATTACCAATTTGAAACCTGGATGGAAAGATGTTTTTGAGCGCTACCATTTTGATTGGGTTTTCTTGCCGAAGAAATTTCGCTTAATAGATATTTTGAAGAGCGATATGAAGTGGCATGAATTGTACAGCGATGGTGACTCGGTGATTCTGGCGCGATGAGCAAAGCGGCGATGAGCAAGCATTGGTACTTCCACTAAGATGAATTCGATGGACGAGCAGGTG
Source organism: Pseudomonadota bacterium (assembly GCA_021324135.1). Lineage (GTDB taxonomy): Bacteria > Cyanobacteriota > Vampirovibrionia > Obscuribacterales > Obscuribacteraceae > JAJPJO01. The sequence continues at coordinate 2,596 of JAJPJO010000083.1, read as the reverse complement.
CGGGACTGGAGCCGAATTCTCCTGTCTAACGAGCCCGCGGACAGGAAGGCTGCCGAAGAGGGAGTGCGTAAATGCTACCGCGCTCTTGGTCTGGCGATGCCCAAGGTGGTCTGGTGCGGATCTCCGCTGATGGCGCGGCTCGTGCAGGGCGTTCTCGTTCATCAAGGGCGTTTGGACCCATCCACGATTCGCCATGAGATATGGAAGTTATTGGAAAATGCCAGACTCAAGCGTTTGGCAGGCGGTATCGACATTCAGACCGAGCCGTGGCGGTCGCTGGGCATGCGGCTTCGCTCAGTGGTCGCTGAAATAATCATTGAGGCATTGCGCGAATTGAACAACATAAACGAGCAATTTTTCATTAACGCCTGGCGTTTTGCAGATGATATTGAATTCGGTCCGCCTACGCCCATGCGTTTTGATAGTTTGTCGGAAACGAAACGGCTTGCCGCCAAAGCGGAGATGATTAAGACGATTGAGGACGAAATCCGGGGTGCTTCCTTCTTCGGCAGCAGTCATGGTTTTTGGCTCCTGAACGGCTATCCATTCAACCAGGAGCCGGCAAATTTCTTAGCCCTCGTCATTGCGCTTGCTCCTGACTTTGGAGACATCGAAGGGCTCGTCGAGATAAGCAGATCGGCCGGTTGGATGCTGCCTCATAAGCAAATCTGATTTTTGTCCGAACGACCGGCCGCAATTGAGATTAACCCGGAAGGCAGACCCCATTGTGAAACCGGACCGGCAATCGCATTTCGTGACGGCTGGAGGTTGTACTACTACAGGGGCATGGCTGTCCCTGAGGCTATCATCGAGCAGCGAGACTCGATGAAGATAAGCCAGATAGACAGGCAGCGTAATCTGGAATTGCGTCGGGTGATGATTGAGCTTTACGGCAGGGCTCGTTACATTGCCGACAGCGGTGCCGTGGAGATACATCGCGACCGCTTCGGGGTGCTCTACAAAAAAGCCCAGCGGGACGATCATCCAATTGTCATGGTCAAAGTTATAAACTCAACACCTGAGCCGGATGGTTCGAGAAAGGAATATTTTCTGAGAGTACCGCCGCATATGGAAAGCGCCAGGCAAGCTGTTGCCTGGACGTTTCGCATGGACAAGGACGAATACTGTCCAGGTGTTGAAAGCTAGATCGGTTCGCCGGAAAGTTAAATCGATTTCTTAGAAAACCAAATCGATTTCTCAAGAAAATTAAAAAAAATTGGATTCTCAGGCGATGTTGGGCAGAAGTTTCCTACATTTTAAGTAGAAGCTGAATTCGGGTCAGGCGTCGTTCACGCCATCTGCGGGCGGCTCGAAGATGAGAGAAGAGGAGGCTTTCACGATGTTTTCTAAAAGAGTTTACCGTTCACAACATGGAAAGTTCGAACGATCGTCGGCGCTCGTCGGTCTTGTCGCAGGCATCGCTTTGGCCAGCACATTTTTTATCGGCGAGGAGTATGGTCGCAAGATTGCACCACCAGTCCAGCTGAGCTCTGCGCCAAGCGTCGTTGCGCCCCTGCCTCAGATCGGCAAATCCGGTTTTGGTGAAAACACGGTAGCCGACATCGCGGCAGAGGCGAGCAAGTCTGTGGTCAGCATTCAAACAACGAGCACCGTCAGCGTCTCTGAGGCTCCGTTTCACCTCGGTCTTCCATTCAAAGATTTTGAGCAGTTCTTTGGTCCGGATGCGCAGTTGTTTCAACAAAATCGCGTGCGCAAATATGAAAGTCATGGCACCGGATCTGGTGTCATCATTCGACCTGACGGCTACATTCTTACGAACAACCATGTAATTCAAGCGGACGATATCACTGTCACCCTTGATGATAAGCGGACTTTCAAGGGTAAGGTCGTAGGCCGCGACAGCTTCACTGATCTGGCACTGGTTAAGATAGACGCCGGAAATCTACCCGTGGCTAAACTTGGCAGCACGAAAACCTTGCGTCCCGGCGACTGGGCAATTGCCATCGGCAGCCCGCTTGGTCTGGATCATACGGTCACATTCGGCATAATCAGCGCGCTTGGTCGTTCGCTTTCAGAACTAGGAAGCAACGTCGAATTGATTCAAACTGATGCGGCGATCAACCCGGGCAATTCCGGTGGACCATTGCTCAACATTCACGGTGAGGTTATCGGTCTAAACACAGCCATTCGGGGCGATGCGCAAAACGTCGGCTTTGCAATTCCGATTGATGTGGCGAAAGAGGTTGCAAACCAACTGTTGAAAGGCGGCAAAATTGCTCGCGCTTATCTCGGGATATACATGCATGAGCTCGAACCGTCGCTTTGCAAATCGCTCGGATTGCAGGAGAGCATGAAGGGCGTACTGGTGGCGCGCGTGGCTGAGGGCAGCCCGGCAGACAAGTCAGGACTGCAACTTGGCGATGTCATCGAAAAAGTTGACGGCAAAACCGTGACGACAAGCAAGCAAATCCAGGAGCTTGTCCGTGCCCACAAACCAGGCGATAAGCTAAACATGCTAATTTGGCGAAACGGTTCTTTGTCGGCTGCTTCTATAACGATTGGCGATTATCCTGCCCAAAACGCAAACGCGCACGAGCAAGATGTGACACCGTAAGGGTGTTACCGCCGATTATTG